>DATBCW010000143.1:0-61200 GCA_036270255.1 Chthoniobacterales bacterium | reverse complement strand
ACTTGAACAGCATGGCCAGTGAGAAATCCCACCGGAGCAATCCGCTTATTCAACCGGCATTGGTGGTGACTCTCCTGGCAATCGCCGCCGTCTGGTTATATCGGGAGCCTTACAAAGCATCGGGGCTGGAGGTACCACCGGATACCGTCGAGTACGCGCTCGCGCCGCTCCAGCTGCTCGAAACCGGTCACTACGCGATTATGGTCGAAGGTCGCCCGCTCCCGCCCCGCTATCCGCCGTGGTTTTCGGTGATAGTAATAACGCCAGCCTACTTGTTACTCGGTCATGATCCAGGAAACGCGATTCTTCCCATCACGCTGACTGCTGTGATCGGCGTGTTTTTCGCGTGGTCTATCGGCCGACGAATCACCGGCTCTTCATTAGGCGGAATCTTCGCCGGCCTGGCCTTGCTCGTTGTGCCGACCTACACTCTTTGGGCGCGCGAAGTCATGTCCGATGTGCCGTCGATTGCAGTAATGCTCGGTGCCTGTTTGCTCTACCTATATATTCTCGACCGCCCGCCATCTGCATGGCGTGATTTCTTCGCAGGTTTGCTCGTAGCTGTCGCGGTGCTGTTTCGACCTGTGTTCGCCGCGATGGCATTGCCGTTCATCCTTGCGTTTTGGCGGCAACGGAAAATTTTTCTTCGACGGACAGCGATCTTCCTGCTTCCTATCCTCTGCGCAGCAATCGCAACTGCTCTTTATAATCGCGCCACCTTTGGCTCGCCGTGGCGCAATGGTTACCACTTTTGGACGCCGGTGCCCTCCGATTATCCGAACTTAACTTTCTCTCTCGATTATGTGCAGACCAATTTGTGGGTCCTCAATCACACGGCTTTTCCCATTTTCTTGGGAGTCGCGTTACTGGCTTGGATCATTGGGCGAATGACGCCGCGAAAAAGTGCGCTCGCCGCCTCACGACAAGGGTTGCTGCAGCTTGTTTTCTTCGTCGTTCTCGCCGCCGGACCGATCGTCGCTTTCCACCTTCTCTATTTTTTCCCCACTGACCGCTTTCAACTCCCTTTGCTCGCCGGCACAGCGGTCATCACCGGTTGCCTTGTCGCTCTGCTTTTCGAAGAACGATGGCTCTCCTTGCTTAAGCTAGTGCTTCCGGCTCTTCTCCTCATGGCAATTGCGTATTGCTTCACGACTCCAGAACCCTCGCCGGCGCGGCGCCTCGCGGCGGATGAAGTTCGCCAGCGAACTCCGGCCAATGCCATAGTCATCTCTGCGATCGATCCAGTTTATCTCGAACGAATGGCCGCGACTGGCTCCGAACGTCGAATCGTTCCTCTGTCCCGCCGGGTCGAATACGCATCGAAACTTCTCGCGCCCCGCCGAATTGACCATCCTAATCCCCCGCCAGGAAACTGGCACGATCATCGCGCCATTGGTTTGGTTCGTGGGGGTGCCGAGGAAGCAGTTCGCTTTGTGGCCAGCGAACAGGTTGAAAAGCTGGCCGCTCTGGCCGTTACCGGCACCCCGATCTTTCTTGAAGCGGCGTTTCTGGATCGATCTGATATAGGCGTGCTGGCTCAGCTGAAGGCCCGCTTCGAATTCGTGGCGCAGGGTCCCAACCTTTTCGAGTTACATCCGCGCAATGCGCCCTAACGAGCCGCAGTCTCGCGATCCAGCGCGGCTAATTATCGCTGTCGCTTTACTCGCTGCCATCATCAAGATTCTGATCGCTTCTACAACCTTGGGAACGAACGACATCGTTGCGTTCTACGAGTTCGCCAAAGCGATCGAAACCCACGGGCTCGCCTGGACCTATGACCACAGCATCCTCTTCAATCATCCGCCTCTCGTCGGCTACGGGCTGCGAGGATTGATCTGGCTCGCCCACCAGCCGTCACTCGAACACCTTGGCATTAGCTTTCCATTGCTGCTGCGATTACCGGGGATTGCAGCCGATTTCTTCGTCGTTCTCCTGCTCCTCTTCCTCGCGCGAGAATATCCGCAGCTCAGGCCGCCCGCTTGGGCGTTGCTTCTTTTCGCCGCGAGTCCGGTCTCGCTCATGATCACCGGATTCCACGGGAACACCGATCCTATCCTTGTTCTCTTCCTAGTCCTGGCGGCGATCGCCGCCGTGCGTCACCGTCCTTTGCTTTGCGGCGCACTCCTGGCACTGAGTTGTCAGATAAAAATTGTTCCGCTCTTGTTTGTCCCAATCTTCTTCTTTTATTGGAGGCAACAAAGAGCCGTGCTTTGGTTCCTGCTTGCCTTCCTAGCCAGCTCGCTTTTGTTTTGTCTTGAGCCTCTCATGGCGTCTCCGGTTTCCTTCGCCAAAAACGTGCTTGGCTACGGGAGCTTTTGGGGAATTTGGGGGCTAACTTATTGCCTTCGTATGACTGGCTTGCCGGATTTCACTAAAGTCAGTTTTCTTAACCTTTCACCGATTCAACAGCTGATCATGACAATATTGAAAGCGGCGATTGTGCTGGCGATCATCATTCTGGCTTGGAGGCGAAGAAAACTTCCGCCGCCCGCGTTGTTTGCATCGATCGGATACGTTTGGCTGATTTTCTTTGTTCTATCGCCCGGGGTTGCGGCCCAATATCTCGTCTGGCTCGCTCCGTTTGTGCTGCTTCTATCTCCGACGTTTTATGCAGTCCTAACAGCCGGCAGCTCTATTTTTCTATTCGCTCTCTATACTTTGAGCTCAGGTGGATTCCCATGGTATTTCGCGCATGCGACAAGCAAATTGAACCTCATCTCGGCTCATTGGGCCGTTGTGCCGTGGCTAACATTAGTAGGCGGCTTGATCGCCCTTATATGCAAAGCTCGACGACAAAGTCCCGAACTCCGTTTCCTGAGCCTGGCGCCTATTCACTCCGCAAATACCCTTGAGTAACCGACCCGACCAACCTACCAACGGCCTGGGCCGTATTTTCCTCGTCGCCTTTATCGTCATCGGGCTCGCTGGGATCACGCTCCGAGTCTATCCATCCTCAAGTTTTACCGGGATCGGATACGACGAAGGTCTTTATCGCGGATATGTCAACGACCTGATCGCTCATGGGATCACCAGTTATCCTGACTTCGCAGCGCATTACGTTGAGCGACAGCAGAAGCTGCCTGCCGCCATTCTGCCGCCGACACGTTTCCTTTACATTCTCTCCGCCTACCTTTGGCACGAAGTTACTGGTACGGAGGCACTGACTTCGCTGCACCGGGTCTCTTGTTTGTTTAGCATCCTGATGCTGTTCGCTGCGACCGCTTTCGCCTGGCGTTTGGCGGGAGCTTCTCGGGCACTCGCGGTTCTGGCATTGATGGGCTGCGCACCGACTCAAATCCACATGGCCCAACACGCGCTCATCGATGGGTTCTTTGCTTTCTGGGCGACACTTTCTCTTTGGTTTCTTTGGGAAAACCTCCGCCGGCCTAACAATGCAAAATGGCTCGTTCTTTTCGGTGCGAGTCTTGCCTTGATGGTTTTGACTAAGGAGAACGCGGTCTTCGCCTATGTCGGTCTGGCGGTATTGATCGGATTAAATCGCTGGCTGCAATTCGGCACCGTGACGTCTCGGCTGCTTCTCGTTGCGATTGCAGGACCGCTCGCAGGCCTTGTCGGATTGATTTTTCTCTGCGGTAGCGCCGAAACGTTTTACCTCACCTACCGCCTCTTAGTCAGCAAAGCATCAGTTCTTCCCTACGCGATCGCAACCGGAGACGGGCCTTGGTTCCGATACATGGTCGACCTGTTGCTGGCGAGCCCGCTGATTTTCCTCCTGGCTTGGGGCGCCATTTTCCGCCTGCGCTTGCACGACAAGCCTGCGCTTTACCTCCTCGGATTTATCGCTGCCACCTTCGCGATCATGTGCAACATCCGCTACGGAATGAATCTTCGGTACACCAACATGTGGGACATGCCATTGCGCTATCTCGCCGTGGGTTGTGTCGCCGATGTCACGCGCTCTTTTCATCGGCGCGGTCTAATCTTAATAGCCGCGGTCGCGCTGTTATGCCTGATCGATCTGCGCCAATACTACATCTTCTTTGTCCAGCACGACCTTTATGAATTGGTTACGTCAGGACTGCTGCGCGCGCTCCAGATCTTGAAGTAACACTACTCGCCGCAATCCGACCCTACCGAGCCGTCAAAGCGTCGCGCTCAGGCATGGCGTCGTAAATCCAGAGATGATTTTCGGGAAACCCTTGCACGAGTTTGATTCCTTCGTGTTGTGGGTCCGCCAACGCCCTTGAGAAGACGAAATAACGAACATTGCGCGCACGGAGAACCGGATTCCGCGGATGGATTCGGACGAGATGAACCGGAAAACCGCCGGACCGGATATTGATTTCATCCATGTTGGGATGGAACACAAAGAAGGCGAACGAGTATCGGTTGTAAACGCTATCGAAATGTCCTTCCGGGTCGAGTCGCCGGCAGAAATCCAGGTCAGGCACGGTCTTGACGCCGCTCACCACGTCCGCACCCATTGCCATGAGAAATTCAGAATGCTGATTGCTTTCGTAGGCCGCCCAGGCCGCCGTGGGATGTTCACGGATCAGATTTTGAATCGCTCGTGCTGGAGTGGCGGCCACGATTGGGCGCAGACCAGACATCACCGGGTTCACCAAACCATTGCTTAGAGCGAGCACGCCGATAAATGTCGCGGCGAAAATTTTGTTCGGCGTTTTCAACAACAGAATCACTAGCCCTATCGCGAGGCCAAAGAACATCAGGATCCGCCAAGGCACGAGGAATACAGGGTTAGAGGGTTCTGCCTCCCAAAGATAAAGGCAGATCAGGCATCCCCACGCACCGACGACGGCCAGAAAGTATCGCGCTGACATTGCGGCGATCTGTTGTCGAAGCAGGGGCCAGGTAAGGACGACAAAAAGAATGTTCGCCACGCCAACCGTCAGGAGCAGACGCTCTTCGGTACAGAAGCTTAGAAGGGTGATTTTGCACAGCCAATCCGGCCATGGACAGAGCGCATAGAGGCTCAGCACCACCAGCACGGCCAGCGTTGCAATTGCGGTTGCATGTTTACGCGGCTCCCTGATAAGGGAGCGAGCGGTACAAGCCAGCACAGGAATCCACAATGGAAAAAAGTTCGCCGCGCCATTGGGTTGATCCAGCTTTTCGGGAAACGCCTGTTCAGTGTTAAAGAAATTCATTACTCCCGAGAAAGCCTGCATCCAGGTAAGCTGACCGCCATGAGATCGCCGCTGTCCCGGATAACTCGTAGTCGAGAGGAGGTTCAGAGTCGGCTGAAGCTCGACGAAAAATGGAACGAGCGCGATCGCCGCTACTGCCAAGGTCGCGGCGAGGCACACTAAACCGCCCCAATTCGCGCGAATCGATATTCGATATCCGCGGACCACGGATGTGACGACGATCGCCAGTCCGAGAAAAGCCAGCGGAATCTGGAACGGCGGGTAAAGGCACAGAACAAAGTTTACGGAGCTGATCAGCAGGACGACGCTCGCCGCGATTCGCTGCGCCAGCGTCCGGGGCTGAATCAGAAACAATACTGCCACCATGGCCAGCGCCCATGACGAGAGCATTTCCGGGAGCATCGGCGGGCACGAGAACCACCATTGGATGTAGTTCGAAAAAAAGAGCCATAATGAGCCGAATAAGGCGAGGCCGCTGTTGCGGCTGAGCGTCCAGAGCAACAGGAACATCGAGATCAGAAGCCCGAATATCTTGACGTTCCAGTACCAGGAGTACCCCCATTCCAAATCGAACAAAAAGAAGCCGTAAAGCTGTGGACGGAACACCATGCTGTAATGCCGCACCGGCAGGCTGTAGAGGAACGGCGCGCGCCCGGCCCCCAGCGATGGGTTCTCGACCGGGAATCCGCGATTGGCCTGCGCTATCAGAGCGGGTGTCCAGACCAGCCATTCATCGGATCGGACGGACTCCGGCGCGCCGGCCACGAGCCCTCCAGGATTCCGCTGGTCATTCAGAACTCCCTGCCAGATAAGCGTCGACGAGCCGTTTAACCGAAACGCGAACGCCAACACGAACAATAGTCCGCAAACGAGAAGGAAACGTTTCGCCGTTGAATCTAACAATCTCATTTCGGGCGAAGTAAAAGAATGGCAGACGGATGACGGAAAGGCCGTTCTATCGCGAAGCTGTGCCGTGCAGTAGTCCGTCCGCCATTGAATCGCGAAGCCGATCGCTCGAATCGATAGTTTCGCCGAGCAAATTCTGCACGGTAGGTTTCGCTATTGCCCGCACGAAAATCTGATAGGAAAAAAGTCCTCTGCTCACCGCAATGAGCGCCTGGTTTATTCGAAGGAACAATCGGGAGACTATATTGTTCCCGAGCGCTTTCGGGAACGGCGCCGGGATGCCGCGCAGTTCAAGAATGTTGTAACCGGACTGGTCCAAGAGCGCCTTCAATGAGCGGAAGGTGAAGAGACGCGTGTGGGTAGCGTCCAGAATGCCCTTCCGGCCGTAATTAAACTGCCCAAAGAACAGCATCAGCCGCGTGACGAAGAATCCGATATTTGCCGTGGTCATGATCACCTCGGGCCGTTTGCAGACGGCCGCGAACCGCAGCTCATCCATGAATGTCTCCGGCTGTTTCAGGTGTTCGATAATGTCGAGCATCATGATCTGGTCGAACGCGGAGACGTTCACGGGAAATTCTGTGCGGTCGAGGTTCCATCGAATGAAATCGATCCCAGCATTTTCGGCTGTGGCAGCCGGAATGTATTGATCCATCCCAGTGACTTTGCAGCCTTTCGCCAGCAATTCGCGCGCGACATAACCTCTGCCACAACCGATATCCAATAACCGGTTACCGGGCCGGGCGGCAGCAATTGCGGCCGTATGCGATGAGGCATAGCCGAGCTTCAAATCGTAATTTTCCTCCGGCGGCAGAACGTCAAACTTGCGGTCGAAGAGCAAGTTCATCTCGTGAAGCCGCGCCCGGAGCATCGTCTTAAAGACGTTCCAGGCGTATTTCAGCCCGTTGACGTGGCAAATCTCGTCACCGTAATAGGTCGGAATCGGCAGCTCTGCGATGCGGAGGTTTTTCAGGATGAACTGGACGATGATTTCGGTATCGAAATGGAAGTCGTTCGTATTTTTCTCGAAGGGAATTTGGGCCAACGCCGCCGTGGAATACAGCCGATATCCCGAATGAAACTCGGAGAGGGCGGTCCCAAGCATCCGGTTCTGGAAGGCGGTGAGGATCTGGTTCCCAATCCATTTGTAGGCCGGCATGCCCCCCTTGCGCGCCGCTTTTTTATCGATCATCCGGGAACCAAAAACGGCATCCGCTTCATCGGCTACGAAAGGGGCGATTAATTCCGGCAGTTTTTCGGGGGCATATTGTCCGTCGCCGTGGACGAGCGCGACGATGTCGAATCCGTTATCGATCGCGTAGCGATAACCGAGCTTTTGGTTGCCGCCGTAACCCTGATTCTCCGGGGTGCGCAGGACGGTGATCTTGAAATCGGAGTCGCGTTGCTGATAACGGAGCCCGTTGCCGAAGGTGTCGTCCTGTGACGAATCGTCGATGACCAGCACTTCGACATTATCGCCGCGCAGGCTGCGCGGAATGCGGCTGAGCACTTTCTCGATCGTCGTCTGCGCATTGTAGGCGACGATGAAAATTAGCAGCCGCTTCCGACCAAGATTGATCCGAGCAGGTTCCAGCTCTGCAAGACCCATATCGGGCTTTAGAGCTAGAATTGCGCCAGCCGCCTAAGCGCATCGGTTGCAGTTCGCTCGCGGCGCGCTTTGGTAAGACGGCATGCTGCCGGCACCGGCTAATATTTCGCAGGACCCAGTCTCGTCCCGAACTCTCGCCGCTATCTATTTAGGGCTGACGTGTCTGATCTGGGTCGTTTTCGGCCAAACCCTAAATCACCCCTTTGTCGAGTACGACGACCCCGATTACGTCTACGAGAACCCGCAGATCACAGCCGGCCTGACGAGCCATGGTTTGATCAGAGCATTTTCCGCCCCCCAGATTCGAAACTGGCATCCGCTTACGACGATTTCTCACATGCTGGACGTCCAGCTCTTTGGACTAAATCCAGCCGGCCATCATTTCAGCAGCGTTCTGTTTCACACCCTCGCGGTGCTGATCCTTTTCGCAGTCTTACGCACGATGACCGGGGCACTGTGGCGGAGCGTCTTTGTCGCCGCCGTCTTCGCGATCCATCCTTTACGCGCCGAATCCGTCGCCTGGGTGGCGGAGCGCAAGGATGTTCTAAGCGCGCTGTTCTTTATGTTGACCCTGGGCGCGTATGTCCATTACACGCGACAGCCGTCGGTCCGTCGCTATCTCTTGATCGTTTTGTTTTTCGCGCTCGGGCTCATGGCCAAACCGATGCTGGTCACGCTCCCCCTTCTCCTATTCCTCTTAGATTACTGGCCGTTAGGTAGAAACCCGGTCGCAACGTCGGGTTGGCGAAAGTCGATTCTGGAAAAAACTCCGCTCTTCGTCCTTTCCATCCTGGCGGCGATCGCGACGCTTATCGCCCAGGGAACGACCGTTAGTTATAGCGAAAAATTGCCGCTGACCTGGCGGCTCGGCAACGGCCTTCTCAGCTATGTTGTTTATATTTGGGAAATGGTGTGGCCGGCGCGGCTGGCCGTGTTCTATCCGCATACCGCTGATCACTTGTCGTTGTGGAGAGTAGCGCTTGCGGCGCTCTTTCTCGGAGGGATCACCATCCTGGCATTCGTATGGCGAAAAAGCCGTCCGTATTTCGGCGTCGGCTGGCTCTGGTATCTCGTCGCGTTACTCCCGGTCATCGGTTTCATCCAGGTGGGACTGCAAGGCCGGGCCGATCGGTACACCTACCTTCCGCAAATCGGCTTGTACATTGCGCTGACATGGCTTCTCACTGCGTGGTCGCTCCGCTCGAATACGCGGCGCGTGATTTTGAGCGCGGCCGCAGCACTCTTCGTCACCGGATTAGCCTGGCAGGCTCGGGTTCAGGCTTCGTATTGGCGAAGCACGGAAACGCTTTGGCAGCACGCGCTCGATGTCACGACCGATAACGATGTCGCCCACTATAATGTCGCCGCGTTTTTGCTCAGGAGAGGTCAGGTCGACGACGCGATTTCCCATTATGAAAAAGCGCTGAACGTCCGATCCGATGAGCGCGAAACGCATTACCATTTGAGCCGCGCCCTCCTCCACGCGAGCCTCGCCAACGCTCTCGTGAAAAAGGGGCGGCTGGATGAGGCGGTCGACCATTATCGCAAGGCCGTGGAACTGCGGGATGATTTCGCCGATGCCCATTCGAACCTCGCTTCATTGCTGGCGCGGAAAGGAGAAATGGCGGAGGCCATCGCGCATTATGAGAAGGCGATCGCCCTTCCGCCGGAAGACGCCGCATCTCATATTGGCCTGGCGAGACTGCTTCTTCAGCTGGGCCGCAAAGACGAGGCCATGGCGCATTATGCTCGCGCCTTGGAACTCACAAAAGATCCCGCCTTAGCACGGCCTCTCGAGCAGGAAATCCAGAGAGTCCGTTAATTCCCGCCGCGCAGAACGGAATTCGCGGTCGAGAGCAATTCGGCGTCGTCGTTATCTGTAAGTTCGGCCAGGAATCGGCGAATTCGGGCAAAGGATTGCCGCAAAAATAACTGCGCCGCTTTCCGGCTCGCCGGGGCCGACGCACCATTCTGTGCGATCCCCTGCAAATCCGAATCAAGCCGGCTGATCACGCAGGCCGAAGCGAACATCTCCATGGCCACTCCCGCGATTCGTTCCTGGATCAACTGCATATCCATCACCGGCTCGCGATACTTAATCAGCGCCTTATTCACGCTCAGATTAAAACGCCAGATCAATCGCCCCAGTTGCGCCGCGTGCGACTTCAGGCTTTCGCTCTTCACCGGCACGTTTGAAATTTTCACCGCTGCGCCGAGCCGATTCATCCCAGCTGTCCACGCTTTTCCGAGGCCACGCGATGGATTGAACATGGTGTCGTAAATCTCTTTGAACTCCATGCCTGGTCCGCGCATTCCGACGAGCGCGATGAACGACGTGAGCACTTCGTTGCTGCCTTCGCCGATCTGATTGATTCGCGCGTCGCGCAGCATCCGTTCCAGCGGCAAGTCGGTGAAGTAAGCCGAACCACCATAGATCTGGAACGCGTCGTTGATCGCTTCCCACAGGCGCTCGGTCGTAAAGACTTTCAGCATCGCCGTCTCGATCATGTAATCCTCGAGCCCGCGATCGATGAGCGACGCCGTCACCGCCGTCATCGCTTCCATTGCGTAAAGGTCCGCCGCCATTCGCCCGATCTTTTTTTTCACCAGATCGAAATCGCCCAGCGTCTTTTTGAACTGCCGCCGCTTGTTCGCGTGCGCGACCGCCAATTGCAGGCAAGTCCGCGCTGCGCCGGTGCAGCACGCGCCGAACGTCGTCCGTCCAAAATCGAGAACCGTTAGCGCCACCTTTAGTCCCTTGCCGATCGGCCCCAGAATATTTTCCTTCGGCACCGCCATGTCGCGCATCGCGAAACGACCGGTCGCAGTCCCGCGAATTCCGAGCTTTTCCATGCGCGGCTCGAGCATCGTGAATCCCGGCATGTCCGGAGTAACCAGAAATGCTGTGATCGCCGTCTTGTCCGTGCCGGGCACCGGCGTGCGCGCCATCACCGTGAGCACATGCGCGATCGAAGCGTTCGTGATGTAACGCTTTTCACCGTTCAGAATGAAATGCGAACCGTCAGGGCTCGGCGTCGCCGTTGTCTGGACATTGGCCGCGTCCGAGCCGGCTTCCTCCTCCGTCAAGGCAAAGGCTGCGAGCTGTTGCCCGCTCACCAATGGCGGCAACCACCGCTGCTTTTGCTCGCGCGTGCCGAACAGGAGCAACGCGCGGATCCCGATCGAGTGATGCGCGTTCGTGAAAACCGAGGTCGACGCGCAACGCGCTCCGATCTCTTCCAAAATCTTACAGTAAGCCCGCTGCGAAAATCCGCGGCCACCATATTCCTTCGGCGCCGTCATTCCCAGAACGCCGTTGCGCGCCAGGCCGTCTATAACGTTGCGCGGAATGTCTGCGTTGCGATCGATCCAGGTGGGATCCAACTCCGTATCGAGAAATTGCCGAATTTCTGCCAGCGACTGGTCCAGCTCCGCCTGTTGCGCCGCCGGAATCCGCGGATACGGCATTGCCCAGTCCGCCACGAAACGTCCCAGAAACAATCCCTTGGCGAAGCCGAGCGCCTGCGGCCCCGTGAAAAGCAGCTCCTCCGCCTCTTTAATTTCCTTCTGCCGCTGAATCTCCGCTTCGTTCATAAACTCAATCCTGAATCGCCCTAAAAGTTCGTCCCGATTCCTCTTTGGAAGCGGGGGCTTGCCGCAAGAGCAGGGCTCAATTGCGCGGGACTAATCGTGGAATCCGGCCCCGCTGACAACCGATATTTTCAGGACGCCCGCTCGAGTTGCGTCACGTAAAATGGCAACGAACCGAGCTGTCGTCCGTCGATCGCAAGGTCGATCGTGTATTCTCCAAACTTCGGCAGCCGAACTTGCTGGATCAAAATCACGAAATGCGAAGTCACCGTCCGCTGGCCCGGCGAGAACTTCACCGCCATTTTCGAATCGAACTTCGGCATCACGATGTTCCCATCCTCATCCGCAAACGTCAGCACCACGCGATGCTCGCCCTCTTCGATCTCCTCAAACCGGAGCCTGCCTGCGATCGCACATTGCGGATGCGAGATCGGCGCCTCGAAAGCGCGCAAAGAATCGAACGTCCCGATGATGTTCAGTTTCCCCGCATGCTCTGTCGCCGCATCGCAGAGCGTGAAGATTTCGAGTTGCATCAGGGGCCGACTATCGGCCTGACCAACCTTAACTACAACCCTGGCTCGTGCCGCACTCGGTGCAAACGCCGCACGCTCCTGCGCGGACGACTTTGTCGGAGCCGCAATTGGAGCAGGTGATGTCCATGAACATGTTGCCGAGCGCTTCCTGGACGCGATCGGCGTGGGTATGGCCGCCGCCATTCACGTGCGGTGCGCCTTCGTTCGGGATGTGTCCGGCAACGACGTCGATGACTTCCTTCTCTGCCGTTCGCGCCAGATCGGGCACGGGACGATTGATCGCTTTCTTCTCGATGTCGGAGATCTCTTTCATCGGCAGCTCGGGCTGCGAGCGATTCGGCGAAGTCGCTTCTTTGTAGCCTTTGATGAACTGGCACCCGAGCCAGCGGAACACGTAATCGGCAATCGAAGTGGCGTTGCGAATCTCGGGGTTCTTCGTGAACCCGCTTGGCTCGAAACGTTGATACGCGAATTTCTTCACGAGGCTCTCAAGCGGCACGCCGTATTGAAGCGCGATCGAAGTGAGCGTGCCGACCGTGTCCATCAACCCGCCGATGGTGCTGCCTTCCTTCGACATGGTAACGAAAAGTTCTCCTGGCATGCCATCTTCGAAGAGCCCCACGGTGATGTAACCTTCGTGTCCAGCGATTTCGAACCGGTGAGTCAACGACATGCGGGTATCAGGCATTTTATGCCGCACCGGTGTGCCTCGCGCCTTCGCCAATTCTTCCTCAAGCTCGAGGATTCGCCCCTGCAATTCGGGCGGCTCGACCATAGCGATGTCGCCCTCGTCGGACGCGCCCATGTCGCGAGTTTTGCGCGTGTTCAACGGGGCGGAACGCTTCGAGCCATCGCGATAAATAGCGATCGCTTTCAGGCCGAGACGCCATCCCTCGATGTAGGTGTTCATGATCTCGTCAACCGTCGCCGTATCCGGCATGTTGACGGTCTTGGAAATTGCGCCGCTCAGGAATGGTTGCGCCGCCGCCATCATCCGGAGATGCGCCATGTAACCGAGGCTGCGCTGGCCACGATAGGCTTTGAAGGCGCAATCAAAGATCGCGAGATGTTCCGGTTTCAGTCCGGACGAGATCGTTGAGCCGTCAGAATCCTCGATGTCTTCGATCGTGTCGAACGAGTCGATGTGGGCAACGATCCGTTCGATCTCTTCGGAATTGTATCCGAGCTTTTCGAGCGCGGGTGTGACGGTCTGGTTCACGATCTTCAACATGCCGCCGCCGGCGAGCAGCTTGTATTTCACCAGCGCGATGTCGGGCTCGATCCCGGTGGTGTCACAATCCATCAGAAAACTGATCGTGCCGGTGGGCGCGAGCACGGTGACTTGGGCATTGCGATAACCGTGCTTTTTGCCGAGCTCCGCCGCGCTGTCCCAAACTTTCGCTGCTTCTTCTTTCAAGTACGCAAACTCTTCGTTCGCCGCGATCTCGCTCACGGCCGAGCGATGCAGTTCGATCACTTCCTGCATCGCAGTCACGTTGCTTTTCGCGACTGGTTTCGCGACGCCGCTGCAACGCGCGTCTCGATAACCGGGGAATGGCCCCATCGCCCGCGCCATTCGCGCGCTCTGCTCGTAGGCTTCGCCGGTCATGATCGACGTGATCGCGCCGCAAAGCGCGCGGCCTTCCACGCTGTCGTAACCGTAGCCGTAGCTCATGATGAGCGAACCGAGGTTCGCGTAACCGAGCCCAAGCGTGCGAAAGATATGCGAGTTCTCTGCGATTTCTTTGATCGGATAGCTCGCGTTATCGACGATGATCTCCTGCGCCGTGATATAAACGCGCACGGCCGATTTAAATCGCTCGACTTCGAATACGCCGTCCGCGCCCTTGAACTTCATCAGGTTCAACGACGCGAGATTGCAGGCTGTGTTATCGAGGAAAAGATATTCGGAGCACGGGTTCGTGGAATTCTGCCGGTCAGTTCCTTTGCAGGTGTGCCATTTGTGGATCGTCGAATCGAACTGCATCCCGGGATCGCCGCAGATGTGAGTCCCCTCCGCGATTTTCCGGAGTAACGCGCGCGCTTCCTTTTTCTCGCACTGTTTCCCGTCGCGGACTCGCTTGGTCCACCATTCCCGATCTTCCACCGCCGCGTCCATGAACTCATCGCTTACGCGCACGCTCAAGTTTTCGTTTTGATACATGACCGAGCCATAGGCGTCGCCGTTGTAACTGCCGTCGTATCCCTGCTCGATTAGTGCCCAAGCTTTCTTCTCTTCCCTCTGTTTCGCGTCGATGAACTCCTCGATATCGGGATGCCAATCCTTGAGCGTGTTCATCTTCGCCGCGCGCCGAGTTTTGCCGCCGCTCTTCACCACGTTCGCGACCTGATCGTAAACTTTCAGGAACGACAACGGTCCGCTCGGTTTGCCGCCGCCGCTGAGTTTTTCTCTCGTGCTTCGCAGTGAAGAAAGATCGCTTCCGGTGCCGCTCCCGTATTTAAAGAGCATCGCTTCGCTCGTCGCCAGGCGCATAATGTCTTCCATCGTGTCCTCGACGCTCTGGATGAAACAGGCGCTGCCCTGCGGATACTCGTATTGCGTTGCCGCCCGCTCCGCCTGGCCGGTCGTCCGGTTGTAGAAATAATTCCCGAGGCCCGCGTCGCGCCCGGTCCCATATTGATGGTGGAGCCCGACGTTGAACCACACTGGTGAGTTGAATGCGCCGTGCTGATTCACGCAAAGCCAGGTCAGCTCATCATAAAAAATCTGGGCCGCTTCCGCGTTCGCAAAATAGCCGTCCGCAATGCCCCAATCAGTCACCGTCCGCGTCACCCGATGGACCAGCTGGCGCACCGACGTTTCCCGGCCGCCCTTGTGCGGATCGGTCCCATTCGCGATGTCGCCATAAAAATATTTCGAGACCGCGATCTTGGTGGCGAGCGCGCTCCAGCTCTTGGGTACCTCGATGTTTTCCTGCTTGAAGATCACTTTGCCGCTGTCGTCGGTGATCTCTGCGGTGCGTCGTTCCCAGTCCACCTGATCGAATGGCGCCAGTTTCGCGTCGCTGAAGACCCGGTCGAACCGTAGGCCTTTGCCCTTACTCTTCTTTTTCGGCGCGCGATTCTTGGTCCGAATCGACGTTTTTCGAAGGCGGGTGAGGGAGGAGGGCGAAATACCGGGTTTGAGTTGGATCATGGCGAGGCGCGCGAAGGTTTTTGTGAATAAGTGGCGGTTTACCCATGGGGCGCGTCAGGGCATAACTTGTGAGTAGCCAGCGAACAGCTACCAACAAGATGCAGTGGACTCGCAGCGGGCGATCCACAAGATGAAGTGTTTGGCTCAGCCCGGGCAAGCCGAAAATTGTAACATTTTTTCTGGCTCCCCATCAACCACTTAGCCCCACCCGGGACCGGCTCCTCGGCCAGCACAATCCTAAGCGAACGCCGGCTCGTATCGAGATCTCGACATCGTGAAGATATCGCCGGTTAAATCAGCATTCCGACGGATTCTTCGTTGAAAAAAGTGCGACCGGCGCTTCAATACAGGCCGCCAGTCAGCAGCACCAAGGAAGGGTGGCTGAGTCCGGTTTAAGGCACTCGACTCGAAATCGAGCGTGGGGTTAAACCCACCGTGGGTTCGAATCCCACCCCTTCCGCCATCTCTTGCTTCATTCTGCGATCGACGCTGATCGTTCGTTGCGTAAGACCGAATACGTGATGAAATAGTTGCTTCGGCGCCCGTGTGTTTCTGGTGAAAAAATCGTCCGACAAAAGTGGAAATCAGCCGGCGCGGACGGCCTCGGAGCGCTCCTGGTTGCTGCTCCTTTTCCGTTTGCCGGCGACACACAAGACGGCGCGGGTCGCGCTCTGGCGGAAGTTGCAAAAATCGGGGGCAATCCAGATAAAAACGTCGACCTATTTGCTGCCGGACCACCCAGCGCAATACGAGCTTTTCCAGTGGCTGGCCAAACAGGTGGTCGATTACGGCGGCGATTCGACTTTGGTTCGCGCCCAACAAATCGAAGGTTTACCGGACACGAAAATTGTAGCGCTCTTCAACGCCGCCCGGGACAAAGATTACGCCGCCCTCGCCGAGGAAACGCGAAAAATTTCAACGACGCGTTCGAAAGCCAGCGAGAAAAGGCTCGCGACCGACTTGGTAAAGTTACGGAAAGAGTTTCGCAATATCAATGAGGTCGACTTTTTTGCGGCCCCAAAGGCGCACATCGCGGAATCGCTTCTGGCGCGTTTGGAAAAGCCAGATCGCTCGAAGAGCGCGCCGGCGACCCGCCTTCAGACCAGTCTATTTCAACGCCGCATCTGGGTGACGCGGCCCCGGCCGGAAATCGATCGCGTCGCGTGCGCCTGGCTCATTCGCGAATTCATCGATCCGAAAGCGACCTTCAAGTTCGCCCCGGAACCGGAATCGATTCCGGGCGGGATCCCGTTCGATTACTCCGAGGGCGAATTTTCCCATCAGGGTGAGGACTGCACCTTTGAAACGTTGCTGGCGCGATTCGGCATTGCCGATCAAGCGGCCCGCAAGATCGGTGAGATGATCCACGATGCCGATCTGGAGGACGAAAAATTTCAGCGGCGCGAAGGAATCGGACTCGACCGGGTTTTCAAAGGCTGGGCGAAACGGGGAATCGCGGATGAAGAAATTCTCGCGCAGGGCGCCGCTTGTCTCGACGGGCTCTACGCGTTTCTCCGCCGATTATGACGAAAAATTTCGCCGGCGGATTCTCATCTTCGGAGCTGCGGGCGCTGAAAGCGTTGAAAACGCCTGTCGGCATCCAGCGTTTTCTCGACAGCATTCCGTATCATCTCGCCGGAACCGCCTGGTCGCCCCGCGTCGTTTTGCGGGAACGGACAGCCCATTGTCTCGAAGGCGCAATTTTTGCCGCGGGGGCATTGCGCGTTCTTGGGTTTCCGCCACTCATTCTCGACCTTGAAGCGGATCAGGACACCGATCATGTCCTGGCGGTTTTCAAATCGCGGGGGCATTGGGGGGCCATCGCGACATCGAATTTCAGCGGATGCCGCTATCGCGAACCAATTTACCGGACGCTCCGGGAGCTCGCCCTCAGTTATTTCCACGTCTATTTCAATCTGCGCGGGGAACGAACTCTGCGCCGTTTTTCTCAGCCGGTGAATCTTGGGCGGTTCGATCGCCGTGATTGGATGACCACCGAAAAGCCGATCTGGTTCATCGCGGAATATCTCTGCGATATTCCACACACCCCGTTGCTCAAACGCGGACTGGAAAAACATCTGACGCGCGTCGATCGGCGAACGTGGCAAAGCGAAATGGTGGGGCACCGGAAAAAGAAGTGAACAAGGACCGGCGGTTTACAAGCCAACCGGAAGAAGATGGCGGTTTGTGAACCGCTGCTCTTTGGGTTCAGATTCCGCCATCTGGGGGAAACCGCGCGCGTCGAGCTGCACTGGGATCAGGCGGAACGACGGGCGGATGCCGCCAAGATTGAACTCCAGAAGTTCACCGCGATTCCAACTCGGCAAGGTGGGCGCCCCGTCGAAAACAAGGTTGCCTAACGAATAGAAGATCGGCCGGCCGTGATAAGCGTCGAAGGGCTGGATGCAATGCGAATGGCTGCCGGCGACGGCGTCCGCACCGTGATCGATCAGCCACCGCGCGAGCTCTCGCTGCCGGTCGCTCACTTTCTCGGTGTTCTCCTCGCCCCAATGCATAAAGACTAAGACGAACGACGCCCGGCTTCGCGCCTCGGCGATCGCGGCAGTGACCCGCTCCCGGTTTCGTGCGCTCGCAATCAGGGTCTCGTTTGCGGCATCGTCCACATCATCCAGCGCAATGACTGCGGCTTTAGAACCGTTCTGCGTCGTGAAAATGTGTGGTGCATAAGCTTGGCCCTCGCTCGCCCCGACCACCGAAATCTGGTTCGCTCGTAAACGCGCAATTGCATCGAGCAATCCATCCGGCCCGAAATCGGTCGCATGATTGTTCGCCAGACTGACAGTGTTGATCCGGGCGGAAGTCAGGACTCGCATCGCTTCCAGCGGAGCGCGCAGAGAGAAACGCTTCGAAGTCGAAGCGCTTCCTTTGTCGGAGAGAACGCACTCGAGATTGATCAGGTTTGTTGAAGTTCGCTCGAACCGTGACCGAATTCCGGCGAGTGGATCCGCGCCGCGCTCGATTTCAGCGCCAACGGTCCGCCCAAGCATGACGTCGCCGCCGAGGACAAGATCGGCGTTCTTCCCACGTATCGTGACGCGCAACAAGTCGAAGCGTTCCTTTTTTCGCGCATCAAGGAGCCGGCCTAACGAGAGCATCTCCGGGACGCCCTCGAGTTGGTGCGCGACAATGTCGTTGCGATCGAGAACGCCCAGCGGCGGCCGGTCTTCCATGACCGCTGCGACGTGATTGCCGAGATGAACGATCAGTCCGGCGGAGACTTCCTCATCGCTAATCGCTGCGCTCCCCGCTCGGATATTTTCGGCGACCGGCTCCAGATATTTCCGGAGCTGTTTCGGATTCGACCAGGGGACGGGCGAACCTTGCCGCCGCAACGCGTAGATCACAAAGTTTGCGCAGTCCGCGCCGAATCCGGTCTCTGGGCCACTGTTAACGCCATCGTTCAACTCGCCGCTGCCGAAAAGATAAGGCAAGCGGAACTGCTCCGTAATCGCCGCGCGAAAGCCGTCGCCCGCGAAACGGCGAATCTCAATCGCCGACGTCTCGCGGATGCGACCGTCGATCTCAACGCGCGCCTTCACCCGCACCGTTCCGATGTCTTTGCCCATCGAGACGGTCCGCCCGGTACCCCGTAGCCTCACCTCGCGCCATCTCGGGCGCGGCGGCGCGCCACTGGCGAAACCGATTTCATCGCCGCGTTTCGCAGCCAGATTGCAGCGCGGATATTCCGGGACGAGCGCGATCCATTCGAGGTGCTGGATCGCACCGTCGGTTTCCAACTCGATCTCGGTGTTCTCTGAAACCGGCACGCGCCAAATGTTGTCGGTAGATGGCTCATTGTTCTTGATCCCCAGGCGAACCGATGGCGTCTCCTTATCCCAACTAGCCAACTGCGTTTCCCACGCGTCACGGGCGGTTCGAACCGAAATCCTTTGGCGGTTCGCGAGCAAGAGCGCTCGGAGCTTTTCCGACGCGCTCGCCAACTTGAACGCGGGCACCTCTTCGCGCCGCAGGTAGAATTCCCGCGCTCGCAATGAACGATCGTTGCCGACTTTCTCGAACGGCTCGAACTGGATCGTCGCGGTCGGCAACGACAACGAACCTTGCAACGCCAGCCGCAATAAATCGTCGGCCTGCTCATCACTTTTGAGATACGGGCGCGAAATCGCGATCGTGACCGCGCGCAGATTCCGGCACTCCGCCACGAACTTCCAAACCCGCTCGAATTCCACGCTGCGTCGATCCGCTGGAATCCCGGCGAAATAATCCAGATCGACCGTAATGATGACCGGCCCGTCCTCCTTCCTTTGCGAACGAAGCCGATCGAAGTCGACGAGCTGATAACGCTGCCGGAACGAGCCGGACTCGCGCGGCGCTGCTTCCAGATGTCCGTCCAATTGCTCGCGCGCTTCCTTCTCCTCGGCCGGGTTGCGCGCGTTCACCCAGATGACGCGCGCGACCGGCGCCGGCATCAGCGGTTCGATCCAGTTAAAACATTGGATCGCGCCCACCGCTCGCCAGCGCTCCAGGAGTTGGTGCCGTTCCTCCAAAGACCCAACCCGGCGCAACCGCTCCCGGATTTTATCCGAATCGAAAATGGCCGACGCGTCGCTGTGCGCGTCGAAATGGATCAGGGTGTATTGCTCGTCCAGATCGAGATGCTCAGCCAGCCAGTAAAACGAACCGGCATGGTTATCCTCTACATAAATAGGAAGCGTGATCGGCGCCGCCGCTGCCCATCGGCCCGCGGCCACGAGGAGCAGCAAAACCGCGAGACGCAATTTCACCGCGCGCCCTGAATCTTCGGTTTCTGGGAAAGTTTCCCGCGTAATTGGACCTGCGAGATACAGGTATCGTGATTGTCAGTGCCGGCATGCACTTTCTTGATTACGAGCTTCACCGTGTTCACCGGCTTCGTGTAACCGCGGACCGGAATCGGATAAAGATCGGCAAACTGCTCGTCCGGAATCGCAGCGCCAAAAGTATGCTCGTTATTGAGCGTGATCTCGAATTCGGCTACGCGATTGCTTTTCGCCCAGAGCGTCTTGTCCTCGGATCTGAATCCCGGCATTACCATGACCGCATCGAGCGGCAACGGATGATGGACGGTGAGCGTAATGCTCTCGCCGAGGCCATCGCCCTCCACTCCTTCCGCCCAAGGGTTCCCCCAAGTGAATCCCTTGATGTGGTTGACGTCGTAACTGCGATCGGCTTCCTCCGTCGCTGAGCTTTCGCTAGGAGATTCTGAGGGAGATGTCGCGGGGGTCGGGGTTGGGCTCGGGCTGGGGGCCGGGTCTGGGTTCCGCGTCGAGCTAGCGACCGCGTCGTAATCGGCGTGCTGAACAAAGTAGTGATTTTTTTCGACCACGTATTCGGAGCTAAATTTCAGGTCGTCGTAGCTCGTGGCGTATTCCCCGCGGGCTGGATAAGTATCGTGCGGCGGATGGACTACGATCTTCATGTCGTCCGCCAGGGTCGGTTTTAGATTCTGGAATTCCCAGACGAACTGCGTGTCGCTCATTTTCTTGAACCGGTCTTTCGGTTTCGTTATCGAGATTTCTTCCGGACGCGGGTGCAAATAGTTGATGGTGATCTTCCCTTTGCCGATCGGCCCTTTCCAAGTCGCCGCGGGCGAGAGCGAGTAGCGGAAATATGATTCCTCGGAATGACTGTCGTCCGAGACGCTGCTTTGGTTCGCCGCATACGGTGACCGATACCGAATAAGAATTTCGCGGGTCTGACCCTGGGCGAATGGAATACTGGATTTTTTCCAAAGCCGAACGCCCGGTTTGAATTCGCCCCAGCCGTGCGCGTCCTTCTCCGCTTTTGGTTGCGCGCCCTTCGCATCGACCGTTTCGAATTTCAATTCGGCGCCATCCGCTGAGATCGCATACCCTTCGAGATCCGTCATCGTGTTGCCCGCTTCATCCTCCGATTCCGACCAGCGTTCGACCGGGAAAAAGAAATCCTGATCTACTTGTGCGCCAGTGTTCTTCATTCGGTAACGCACCTCGACCGCCGCGAATTCCTGGTGCAGATCGATCGTGAGCTTCTCGTCTTCGATGGTGACGTTCGTAGTTTTCTTCTCGTCGGTGGCTGCCGCATTCCCGGTCGCGGGCACCCCGGTTTGCCACGCGCCGCCGTTCGCGAACAACGACGATGCCATGAAGAACAGCGACAGGATCGCAGCGATTGATGCCCGCTTCAGGTTCATGGCGCCGAGCGTAGCGGACACCGCGGCGAATCGCCAAGCGTGAAGCGCAGGCTTGCCTCGCGGCATCACTGATGCTCAAGATGGATTCTCGATGATCCAGGCGAATTGTCGGGCGCGCTTCACGGCCGCGGATTTCGATTTTGTTGTTCGCATCCTGGCCCGATCGCAAACCGATCACGTTTCCCTGATCGATCTTCTCAGTGACGCTGAAACCCGCGACGCGGTCCTCGATAATCCGCGGGTCATCGACGCCATTCTTTCCAACGGGGGCCAGCTTCAGATCTCGTCGCATTTTTATTTTTACGTTCTGGCCCGTCATGTTCTGCGCGATGTCGGGATCACCGATCGCAAACTGTGCGATTACGTGGCGTCGCTCCTCGAAGCGTTCTCGCGCGCGAGCGGGTTGCGCGCGCCGCACATGAACGCGGAGCACGGTCGCCAATACGTGTCCGACATGCTGATCGCGCTGACCCGCGCCACCGCAGAGCAAGCGTTCCTTCTTCGGGCGCACGTCGGCAATTATTCGCTCTTTCTCAGCGGCATTTTCCACGAGAACACGCAGCGTCGCAGTCTGCGCGGCGCGCCCGACCTCGCTTTCTACGAACAAATCGGTCGCACGAATTATCAACTCGTCGCTTCGCACGCGACCGCCCGCCGTTGCGATCTGAGTGATGTTTACGAACACCTTGCCGACCAATTTCGTGAAGTCCGTGGCGCCCTGAACCGGCTCTCGGATTCGCTAATTAACCTCGACGATGATGGCGCTCTACATTTTTGATCTCACACAACGGACACAAAGGAACACAAAGGACAGAAATCTTTTCTTGGCCTTGGTGAACCTTTGTGACCTTCGTGTGAGGAATCTTCTGTGATGAACCAGACTCTATTCAGCCAGATCCAGCGCCTCTTCGAACGCACCTATGCGCAGGTCGGGATCAATCTCGAGGATTGCCTGATCGATTCGCGCCGATGTGCGCACCTCTCGCGTCTCGCCGGGGCGAACGCGCGGGAGCTGAGTGAGCTCGCGCGAACATTTCTCCGCCGGGCTGACGACCAGCTTTACGTCGGCATTTATTATTCGCGCTGGCTCATCGAACAACTCGAACGCCACGACCCGCGCGCTGGCTTGAGCGATCGCAACATCCGGTCCTTGATCGCGTTCGTGGAAGAAATCAATCACGCGCTCCATGCCGCGCTTCAGTTCAAGAAAGGCGAGCGCGAAATCGCCTCGGAAGATTTTGCCCGAAACCTCGAGCTCCAGGCGCGCGTCGACACTTACCTCGTCTTGCTCCTGTTCGTCGCATTCTTTCGAAAAACCCAAAAGGTTTCGCGGACCGACCGGCGCTGGCTTCGGTTTCATCTGTTCGCCTCCGAAAATCCGGGGGCGTTTCGATCGACAAATCTTCGCAGCCGATATTTGGAAAGCACCGCGCTCGCGGCGCGCTACACCGAATTTCTCGACACTCTGAATGCCATGCGGCGCCTCGAAGAAATTCGCGCCTTTCGGTCACTCGATTACGGCGCGAAAAAAGCACGAGTGCTCGCCTTGCCCGGGAAGAAGATCGCCGGACTGCTCGAGTAACGCGCATTTTTCGCGTCCCGAAAATCATTTCCGATTTGTGAATCGGCGTCGCGTCCGCTACTAATCGAGCGTGTTCACTTTGACCATGCTCGGCAGCGGCAGCGCGGGGAATAGCGCGCTGGTCGCGACAGATCATTGCCGGATTCTGGTCGATGGCGGGCTGAGCGCGCGGCAGATCGTGGTCCGGCTCGAACAATGTGGACTCACTCCGGCCCAGCTCGATGGCGTGCTGCTGACGCACGAACATGGCGATCACGTTTGCGGACTCGAAGTGCTCTGCCGGAAATTTCGCGTGCCGATCTATTGCAACCGGCTCACTGCGGAAGCAATCCGGTGCTGGTCGGGCTCGCTAGGCGAACACAAAAATTGGCGGCTCTTTCAAACCGGCGCCGACTTCAATATTTGCGATATCCATGTCCAAACGTTCTCCGTCCCGCACGACGCGGTCGATCCGGTGGGATATGCGTTTCATTCCGGCGAAAGCGCGCTCGGGTTCATCACCGATCTCGGATACGCGACGAAAATGGTGGTCGAACGGTTACGTAAAGTGCACACGCTCGTGATTGAGACGAACCACGACGAGAAAATGTTGCAGGCCGATCCGCATCGGCCCTGGCCGGTGAAACAGCGGATCCAATCGCGGCACGGCCATTTATCGAACACGGCGGCGGCGACGGTGATCGAGCAATTGCTCAGCGGAAAACTGGAGCGGGTTGTGCTCGGACATCTCAGCCGGGATTGCAACACGCCGGAGCTGGCGGCGGGCGCAATCCGCGCGATGCTCGCCGAGCGCGGACGGAGCGAGATCGAAGTGCATTGCGCGGCCCAAGGCCAGATCAGTCTGCGGTTCACGATCGGGCAGACGAAGGGGCGCGCTTTTCAGCCGACGTTCGACAGCATCTTTTTCGAGACAACGCCAGTGCCGGCCAACGCGATCAGGGCGGCATGATCATTCGCGATGCGGCGGAAGCGGACCTTCCGGCGATCATCGACATCTACAACGCCGCGACCGCCACCCGCACTTCCACCGCGCTCTTCGGTCCGGTCTCAGTCGAAGAACGCATGCCCTGGTTTCACCGGCATTCGCCGAACGAGTTTCCGCTTTGGGTTGTTGACGTTGAAGGACGGATCGCGGGTTGGCTGAGTTTCCACGAGTTCATCCATCGACCGGCCTATCGTGGCGCAGTCGAGATCAGCATTTATGTGCACGAGAAATCTCGGCGCCGCGGGATTGGCCGCGCTCTTCTGGACAAAGCGATCGCGGAAGCGCCGCGACTGAAAGCGCGCGCTTTGCTCGGTTATGTGCTCGGGCATAACGACGCGAGTTTGCATCTATTCGAGCAGGCGGGTTTTGAACGCTGGGGCCGATTGCCGCGTCTCGCGCGATTCGAGAACGCCGAGCGCGATCTCGTGATCGTGGGGCGGCATGTTGCCTAACGAGTAATCATAAGGAGCGTGTCATCCCGAGCCGCGCAGACGGCGAGGGAGCTCCCGCAACTATCCGATCACATAACTCCGGCTTGCGCATGACGAACACAATTAGTTCGTGGTTTCCGAAGCGCGATGCGGTGCCCTTTCTGCGACTGCGGGGTCCCTCGGCGCGCTTCGCCAGCCTCGGGATGACGAGTCGCCGTTTTTATTCTTCGTCGCCGACCACCAAATGAATCACGCCAGCAGGGTCGGAGATCCAGAAGCCGTCAAAATCTTCCCGGAGCTGTTCCACTTCATCCCGGCGGGGAACGCCGTTGATCTTCAAGTATGACGCGGCCGCTTCCGTGTCGTTTGTCTCCAGCTCGAGCCAGATATCGGGATGGCTGAGGTTCGGGACCTTATCGAGCCAAAGCCGGTTCGGGCCGAATTGGAAAATGCAGCCTTCGTCTTCTTCTTCAATCAGCGGCAGCCCGAGCGTGTCGCGATAAAAACGGACCGTCTGCTCGTAGGTGTGGGTCGGACATTTTATCGCGATGTTCGCGCCGCCGGAAAACTGCGGGCCGTGGACGTTGGCAACCATCAGGCACTATAGCTTGCCGAGGATTTTTTTCGCGAGCGTCTTCGCTTTTTCCGCCCCGCTTTTCTCGTCGTCGATTCCGCTGATTGCGACCGTGATGAACGCGTTTCCTTTCGCGACGTAAAGGAGCAAGGCGTGCCCGGGACCTTTGTCAGGTCCTTCCTTGATGATCGCCGCTTTATCGCCGAGCCCCGTGATCGCCTTGAATCTGGAGTTACCTGCCGTCATTTCCTCGAGCTGTTTCTTCGGCTCCAATTGTCCGGCCGACGCCTGACGGATTCGAAGCACGAGCGATCGTCCCGGGTTTTCACTGTAATAATTGCAGCGCGAATAATAACCGTCCGCGCCCTCTTCGCCGCGGGCCTGCGGGTCCTTGACCGTTTCTCCGAGCGCGGCCTGTGCGTCCGCCTTTGTGATAATCGAACTGAGGTCGATCCGATTCTCGGCGGCGCGTCCGTTAAGGGAAAGCGCGCCCAACACCAGCGCGATGGTGGCACCGATCGTTCGGCGCATAACGTTTATCCTCCCGCGGAACCTTCCCCGCCCGGCTCGGTCATCGCGACCGGATCGAGCGCGCGTTCCAGTTCGTCCGGCGGCAGCACGTTTTTCTCGCGGCAAATCTCGCGTACGGTCTTGCCGGTCTTTGCGCTCTCTTTCGCGATCTCCGCCGCGCGATCGTACCCGATCTTCGGCGCCAGACTCGTCACCATCGCCATCGAAAGTTCCACCAGCTCGCGGCAACGTTCTTCGTTCGCCTCGATCCCGAGCACGCATTTCTCGACGAACGCGTCACAGGCGTTCCCGAGTAGGCGAATGCTCTCGAGAAGATTGTGCGCCATCACTGGCATCATCACGTTCAACTCGAAGTTGCCGTTCGCGCCGGACCAGGTGATACAAGCGTCGTTCCCGATGACCTGCGCGCAGACCATCATCATCGATTCGCACAACACCGGGTTCACCTTTCCCGGCATGATGGAGCTGCCAGGCTGCGTGGCGGGCAGACGGATCTCGCCAATCCCACAACGCGGCCCGCTTCCCAACCAGCGAATGTCGTTCGCGACCTTGAACAAACTCGTCGCGATTGTTTTCAAGTGCCCGCTCGCTTCCACTACGCCGTCTTTCGCGCCTTGCGCTTCGAAATGGTTCTCCGCTTCGCGGAACTTGATCCCCGTCCGCTGTTCGAGGTGGCGCATGACTTTGCCGGGAAATTCCAGGTGCCGATTCAATCCCGTTCCGACCGCTGTCCCGCCAAGCGGCAATTCAGACAACACCTCGATCGCCCGCTTCACGCGTTCCCGCGCATAAAAAATCTGGCGCGCGTATCCACCGAATTCCTGGCCGAGCCGAACCGGCGTCGCGTCCATCAAATGGGTCCGGCCGATCTTAATGATGTCCCAGAATTCTTTCGCCTTCGCTTCGAGCGCGCGCTGCAATTTCTCCAGGGCCGGTCCGAGACAATTCTTCAATTGCTCCGCGGCGCTGACGTGGATTGCGGATGGAATCACGTCGTTACTCGATTGGCCCATGTTGACGTGATCGTTCGGGTGAATCGGATCCTTGGCCCCGATCGGTTTACCGGCGAGCTGGCAGGAACGGTTCGAGATCACCTCGTTCGCGTTCGTGTTGGTGCTTGTGCCAGAACCGGTCTGGAAAATGTCGAGCGGGAAATGTTCGTCGAGCTTGCCTTCCACCACTTCTTCCGCGGCCTGAACGATGAACGTGCTGCGGTGATGATCGAGTAACCCAAGGTCCGCGTTTGCCTGCGCGGCCGCCCATTTGATCAACCCCAGAGCGCGAATGAACGGGCGGGAAAATCGCTGGCCGCTGATCGGAAAATTAAGGACGGCGCGCTGGGTCGATGCGCCGTAAAGCGCGGACTCCGGCACGGACATTTCGCCCATCGAGTCCTTTTCCACTCGAGTGGCTCCCACCTTCATGCCCCGTTATGATTATTCGTCGAGAGCGCAACCGCTGGGCGGATCGGCCGCTTATGGCCGTTCCGTCGCTGCGTTTTGTGGAAAACCGTGATGAACATCGGCGGAATATTTTGGAGGACGTACTGCGATTCCGCGCGATCGAAAATAGTTGCGTGCTGTCGCAGTTCGTTAGTCACCTGATAAATGATGAACCGTCCGCCGTCCGCCAGGGCTTCGTAGGTTTTTTCCAGGAGCGCTCGTTTCTTTTTGATCGGCAGAATGCTGAACGGAATCCCGGAAAGAATGTAATCGCACTTGGGAATGCCGCGCCGTTTCAATTCTTCCGGCAACTTCGCGGCGTCACCGTTGATCACGTGCACCCGCGGGTCGTCCGCGAACTGGCGCTGGAGATCGCGTGAGAACGCGGGATCGAGCTCGAACAGGAGAAGGGTTGAATCGGGCGACATCCGGCGCGCGATCTCGCGAGAATGGACGCCTTCGCCCGGGCCGTATTCGGCGATGACGCGTGGCTCTGTAAAGTCGATCTTGCGCGCGACCTTTTTCACCAGGGCCTTGGAACTGGGAATAATGGAAGCGACTTGAAACGGACGTTGGAGGAATCGCTTAAAGAACAAGGCGCTCATCGAAAGGGGGAAATAGTCGGCTGCCGCTTTCCCGTTGTCCAGTCGCGATCTATGCGGATGGCGCGACGATCATTTGTCATAGCGGCAGCGTTCGCTGGTCGCTCCCCTATGTGCGAGTAGGAAAAAACCCGAATGAAGCATTGACATTGACTATAAAAGTTATAATTCTCTCCCAAGCGAAAAAGGCTTGCCCATTGTGGCGCAAGTTGCTGTTTTGCTCCCATGCACAACCTTTTGACGGTCAAAGAAACGGCCAAATATCTCCGGATCCCTTTGCCGACCGTCTATTATCTCGTGCAGCGCGGCCAGCTTCCGGCCATCCAGATCGGCGGCCGATGGCGCATAAAAAAAGCGTCGCTCGATAAGGATATTCTAAAGGAAGACAAGTCGGGGCAACCGACTGTTCTCGTGGTCGACGACGACGAAAGCCTCCAGAGTCTGTTCAAGATTTTCCTCAAGAAAATCGGGTTCAGCCGGGTGGTGGTCGGCACCGTGAAAGAAGCGATGGCGGCGCTGGAGAAACAGAAATTCGATCTGCTCTTCCTCGATTTGAAATTGCCGGACGGCCCGGCCGACGACGTTTACGACGCGGCGAAAGAAGCCGATCCGGAATTGCCGATCGTGGTTATCACCGGTTATCCCGACAGCGAAATGCTCGATCGCATTCTGGCGCGCGGTCCGGTCACCGTTTTGAAGAAGCCGCTCAAGGTTGAGCAGCTTCAGCAGACGGTTCGGATTCTTGGCCATAAAGACGCGGCCAAGCTCGCAGCCTGATCGCCGCTGCGCGATCAGCGATGTTTGATTCCTCGCTCTACGGAGCCCTACCGTAACGAATCGAGGTAGGCGACGAGCGCGTCCAGTTCGCTTGGAGCGAGCTTCGCGGCGAAGCGCGGCATTTCCCCTTTGATTCCGTTGCTGATGAGCAAACGCAGACGCGCGTCCGTTTTCCGCAGACCATGCAAGTCCGGGCCCTCGTCGCCCGTGGCATCGTCGGCGTGACAATGGGCGCAATTCATGAGGAACAATTTGCGTCCGCTCGCGACAAGTCGACCATCGAGCGTTTGCGTTCGTGACGTCTGCTGCGAGCTCACCGGCATGGCCCTGCGCTCCATGGAAGCGGCGAACGCCAATGTGCTCGCGAGAACGGCTGACGCGGTCGCAACTGCAATGAGCGGAGCGCTCAGGGCGCCGCGTATATTCATTGATTCAGCTCTCCGGCGAGCGCCATTTCGCCGCCCAAATAGCCGGCCGCAAACATGAGTGCGGATGCGACGGCCATACCGCCGATGTAAATGGCAAAGCCCGGGACGGAGGCGCGATCTCCTCGGAGAAGCCGCCAGACAACTAGCGAGATCGATAGCGCGAAGGCCGGCCAAACGAACAGATGATGTCGCAAGAGCGAGCCCGCGCCCATCGTCCGCCAACGGCTGATCACCAGTCCTGAAATGACGGCCCCGAATGACGCAATCACCGCGACGTAGGCGAGGAGTGAGGCCGCGGAATGCAGACCGGGCCGCGCGCGGTTGTCCGGCCAGCAGAGCGCGAGCCCATCAAGCAGAACCGACACGAACAGGAGCACGATCGGGAAATGAGTCGCACCGCCGTGCAGGCGGAGCCAGAAACCTTGGTCGAAGTGCATCGGCCTAACGAATAGCTACGCGAGGGTCCCATCGACCACCGCCAGCGCATGCTTGCCTTCGCTGTAGTTCACTTCGGTAATACCCAGGACGCTGCGAAGCACGCCCGCATCAACCTTCATCGGGCCGGGCTTGGGCGCGGTCCCGGGCGCGGGCTGCGGGAACGCGGTCGACATCGCGGTGTGGAAGGTCGCGTTGCCCTCCGTTTTCTTCATCACCTGGTGGATGTGTCCGTTCAGGACGGTGAGGGATCCGAACCGCTTCATCAGGCCGAGCGCACGCGCCCCATCCTCCGTGCCCCAACCCCATTGCGGATAAACCTCCCACAGGGGCACGTGCGCAAAAATCACCAGCGGCGTGCTATCGCCAACCGCCTTCAGATCGTCGCCCAACCACGCGAGTTGCTCTTCGCCGAGCACGCCCAGACCGCCTTCGCGGATCTGCAGGACATTGTTCAACCCGACAAAGTGCGTCCCCTTGTGATCGAAGCTGAACCAACCACTTCCTTTCGCCCCGGCACCGAACCGCTCCAGGTACTGTTTACCGTTATCGTTCAGGACGTCGTGCTCGCCCGGCACGTAAAAGATCCTGCCGGTCCGGCATTCCTTCAGGATTTGCTCGAGCGTGTCGAACTCCTCCGGCTCGGACAAGTGCGAGAGATCGCCGGTGTGCAGGATAAAATCCGGCGGCGCGGGCAAAGCATTGATCTTTCGGACTGCTTCGCGCAAGGTTCCCAGCACGTCTTTGTTCGCTTCCTTATTGAAGCCGATGTGGCTGTCGCTGATTTGCACGAAAGTAAAATCAGCGCCGGGCACCAGGGTTTGGAGCGACGCCGCTTTCAAGACGCGGGACGCTACCAGGCCACCGCTCGCGGCCCAGAGCATTCCGGTTCCAGCCCAGGCCATGCATTTCAAAAAACCGCGGCGATCGAGATCGTCGTCGGAATGATTGTGAGTGATGTATTCGTTAGGCATAATTTTTTCCTTCAACCAGCCTGACCGCTCGACCGGCGGGTTTATTCCCCGGTTTAAGAAATTCGCCGTCGCGGGAATAAAATCGGCGGCTCGCCAGTCTGGAATGTTTTGAACCGGTCCATGACAACGCCGGCGGCAGATGAAAAAACCCGCTTCGAACTCGTCGTCCTGCCGCATCTCGACGCGGCTTATAACCTCGCGCGCTGGCTCACTGGCAACGAGAACGACGCGCGCGACATGGTCCAGGAAGCGAGTCTGCGCGCCTTCAAATTTTTCGCCGGCTTTCGCGGAGGCGACGCGCGCGCCTGGCTTCTCACCATCGTGCGCAACACCGTTTACACGTGGCTGGAGCGACGGCGCACCGGCCGGCACATCTTCGAGGAGGACGATGAAATCGAGAAGCTCGAAGACGTCTCCGTCAATCCGGTGCGACTGCTCGAACGCAATGCGACCATCGAAGTCGTGCGGAACGCCATCGCTGAACTTGTCCCGGAGTTTCGCGAAGCCGTGGTCCTGCGCGAGATGGAAGGCTTTTCTTACAAGGAGATCGCCGCCATCACCGGTGTCCGGATCGGCACTGTCATGTCGCGCTTGGCCCGCGGCCGCCGCGAGCTGCAACGGATTCTCGAGAAAGGAGCGACCCCATGAGTTGCGATGATGCGAGACCTCTCCTCGCTCTTTATCACGATGGCGAGCTCGATTCGTTGCGCGCGCTCGAGGTCGAGCACCATCTTCGGGACTGCGCCGATTGCCGTGGCACTTTGGAAAACCTCCGCGCCCTAGGGCACGCAACCCCCAACGCTTACTTCTCCGCTCCGCCTGACCTGCGCGACCACCTGCTTGCCGCCATTCGCGATGCCGAGCCGAGTGCAAACGTGATCCAACTTCCGCGCCGTTCCCGTTCATGGTTAACGAGCGGCCTTGCCCTCGCTGCCGCGGTTGTGCTTGGCTTTTTCCTCGGCCGCGTGCTTGAGCGCCCGACGAGCAATCGCGCGTTATTAGCGCAGCTCACCGACAGTCATCTTCGCTCGCTCATGGGGAATCATCTCACCGATGTCGCGACTTCGGATCAGCACACCGTTCGCCCTTGGTTTGAAGGCAAGCTCGACTTTGCGCCGCCCGTCGAAGACCTTTCGGCGCAAGGTTTCCCACTTATCGGCGGCCGCGTCGAATATATCGGCGGCCGCGCGGTCGCCGCGCTCGTTTACCAAAGGCGTCAGCATTTCCTTAATCTTTTCATCTGGCCCGAAGCTGGAGCGGAAGAGCTGTCGGCGGCAAAACCGCAGCGCGGTTACAATTTTATCCACTGGAACAACAACGGGATGGCCTTTTGGGCCGTCTCAGAAATCAGCGAAGAGGAGCTTCGCACCTTTGCTCGCGACTTTGCGACCCTTCGCTAATGGCCAGCCTTGGCGGCGCGATCAACTTGCATTCGGCGACTCGCCGCAGATAATTCTGCCTCTCATCCGCGCGGTTAGCTCAGTGGTAGAGCACTACCTTGACACGGTAGGGGTCACTGGTTCGAACCCAGTATCGCGCACCATTCTCTTCCAAACTGTTCGATGAAGTTGCGCGCAACGATTGTAACATTAGCGCTTGGTCTTTTCGTGATTGCGTTCGCGTCGGCGGTGTCTGCGCAACAAAGCGAGAGCGATCGCGCCTCGAACCAGCCCGTGAAACCGTTCCGGGTCATCGGCAACATCTACTACGTCGGCGCATCTGAGGTGACGTCCTTCCTGATCACGGGCAATGCGGGTCACATTTTGCTCGACGCCGGATTTGCCGAGACCGCGCCGCAGATTGAACAGAATATCGCTGCGCTCGGGTTTCGCCTCGCGGACGTGAAGATCCTCCTGAATAGCCAGGCGCACTTCGATCACGCCGGTGGTTTGGCGAAACTGAAACAACTTACCGGTGCGCAGCTGATCGCGAGCGCAGCTGACGCCGATCAGATCGCCCGCGGCGGCAAAGGGGATTTCGCGTTTGGCGATCGTCTGTTCTACGAGCCGGTCAAAGCGGGCCGCATCATCGCCGACGGAGAATCGATCACTTTGGGCGACACGAAAATGACGGCGCACCTGACGCCCGGCCACACGAAAGGTTGCACGACGTGGACCATGTCAGTGGCCGAAAACAATAAGACCTACCAGGTGGTATTTCTCGGTGGCGTCACCATTCCTGGATACAAACTCGTGGGAAACGCGCAGTATCCAAACATCGCGGAGGATTACGCGCATTCGTTCGCGTTGCTGAAACAACTGCCTTGCGACGTCTTTCTGGGAGCGCACGGGTCCTACTTCGGGTTGCAAAAGAAACTGCCCCACCTTGGGGAAACCCCAAATCCTTTTATTGATCCCGATGGTTATCGTCGCCATATCGACGAATTCGAACGCGCGTTCCACGAACAGCTGGATCGGGAAAAACACGGACCGCCGGCAGCGAAATGACGTTTTTGCGCGTGCGAAATCGCTGATTTCGGCTACGATTCTTTCCCCGTGCACGCTATCCACGACGTCGCCACCGAGCGGCTCCAGACTGATTCGAAGTTCTTCGCTTACACGCGCTGGGACGCGATCCCGATCGCAGCCGCGCTGCTTCATTTCGCCTATTTCTTCGGGATGTTCTTCCTGTTCCCGCATCTGCCTTTGTGGGCCATGCTGATTCTCGGATTCATCTACTCGGTCAGCATTTCCTGGAACATCAACGGCATCTCGCACAACTTCATTCACAACCCCTATTTCCGATCACCGTTTCTGAATCGCCTCTTCAGCATCATCGAATCGGTTAGCGTCGGGTTCAGCCAGATTTTCTATGACTGCATTCATATGCAGCATCACAAAGGAAACGCGGACCGGCCTAACGAACAGGGCGAGACCGTGGATTGGCTTTCCATCTACAAACACGGACACGACGGCGAACCGGAGCATCCCCTCCGCTATACTTTTCTGAGCTTCTTTCGCGAGGATCCCAAGATTGTTTTCCGCGCGTTGATGCGCAAAGACCGGCGGGAAGCGTTCTGGGGCGTGACCGAGCTAACCCTTTTCGTCGGGACATTCGTTGTGCTCGGGATCTTGAACTGGCACTACATCATTTTTCTGGTCGGCTTCTGGTACTTCGGCCATTGCCTCTCGTACCTGAACGGCTACTACCGCCATTACGGCGGCAACCCGGACGAGCCGATCGCCTGGGGCGTGAGCAGCTACGACAAGCTTTACAATTGGATTTGGTTCTTCAACGGCTACCACGCCGAGCACCATTTCCGGCCGAAGGTCCATTGGACGCGGATGCAGGCCTTTCGCGATCAGATCGTCGAACAACAGCGGGCCGCCGGCGTACGCGTCATCAAACCACCGCACGCTCTCGGTTTTCTCGATCCGGATTTGCCGAAGCTCGGTGGTTCTCAGCCGCGCGGCGAAAAATCTCCGTCGATCGCCAGCTGAACCTGGCCGTTAATCGCTGTTCACCTCGGAGATCCAACTCTCCCGGCGCGCCTTCCAATCGTCGTCGACGGCGCGCCAACGAACGTTCGATTCGAATTCGAGCAACAGCTTCGCGACAGCCCGGTCGCCGGTCGCGCCCTTGCAATCGTCGATCCAAGCCTCCCGGCGTTCGCGCCAGGCTTTATCGACTGCCTCCCATTTCACGTTTTGCTCGAGCTTGAGCAACTGCGCGGCGACGCAGGGCGCCTCATCGCAACTGGCGGTCGTTTTCACCCAGTTATCCCTGAGATTTCGCCAGGCGCCATCGACCGCGCTCCACTTGATGTGGGACTCGAGGTCGGCCAGTTTTTTGCCTAACGAATCCGCCGCAGCCGTGCCCGCGGTCAGGCCTAACGAGACTATCGCCAACAAAATGGTGAGCAGTTTCATCGCGCCAGCTTACCTGGCCGGATCTGTTCGCAACAGTCTTAACTACTTACATCCCCGCGCCGACGACGAGGAAAGTAAAGATGACGACGTCCTGGGCGACGTGAATCAAGAAGGCCCAAACGCCGCCGCGCGTGTCGATCATACTGCGGGCCCAAATCCAGCCGGCAAACCCCGCCATCACTACTCCAAGCGCTCCGGACGGCTGACCGTAATAATGTCCGACCCCGAAGAAAACAGCGGTGAGCAGCGCATTCTCCGCCGGCCGAAAAACGCCACGCAAATGCGCGAGGGGCACACAGCGAAATTGAAACTCTTCGCTGGCGGCGTTGAGCGTGGCGACAGCGAGGCTCCAAGGCAGCGTTCGCAAGATTCGTCCAGTGGTTCTGAAATTCGGATGAACCGTCAGATAAAGGTAGGGCGCGAGGGCGATGGCAAACACCGCGATGAGAGCCGGACCAAGCCACGTCCACGGGAGCGGCTTGCGCAGACCGAGAAATGCAATGGGTTGGGCGGGCGCCGCCGGATTCCCTTTGCATAAATACAAATCCCGCCGGGTCACTCCGCTGCCGATCAACGTCAGACTGACGAGGATCGCCCCAGAAAGAGTGAAGGTCCGCTCGAGAAACAATCGCGCTCCCCAGCTCGACTGGTCCGTAACGGCGTGCACGGCTGGGAGACCGGCCAAGGTTGGCGAAATATAATCCCACGCAAAATTCAAGATCGCGATCGCGATAAGGAAACGCGGCAGCCTTCGTAACGCCGGGAACCTAAGAGCGGCCACCGCCGCTAACAAAATCAGGGACGACTCGATAGCTGGGAACCAAACCGACGCTGGGTGTCCCGATTCCTGCCAGATAATGTCGGGAACGGTGCTGCCGATCACGGCGCCCCACGCTAGGATGCGCGGCCATGGGTTGGACGTTGCTGGGGTGGTGGGGTTCATCTGGTTTCGCGGACAAAGGCCGCGACGTTAGGACAAGCGGCCGAGTACCGCGCTCAATCTTTCGAGTTCAGGAATTTCGTTCGTCAAGCCGCGCAAGGAGTCGATCGCGGCAGGGATGTGTTCGAGAAACGCCTTGTTGCCTTTCACCAGTCCCAGGAAACCATAGGCGCCGAGGGCCTGCATCAGCCGTTGAATTCCGCAGAGTCGGAACGTCGCCCGAAAATCAGGAGAGACGGGGTGACTAGCGGCGTCGCGTTTCGATTCGTATTCAAACAGGAGCTCCTCGCACTCGGCCCGGCTGAAAGTCACGTACGGATCAAAGAGCAGCGATGCGAGATCGTATTCGGCCAAACCCGGACGCATTCCCTGGAAATCGATCAGGTGGGCCTGGCCGTTCCGGATAATGATATTTTGCGACTGGAAATCGCGATGCACCAGAACCCGCGGGCGTTCGGCCAGCTCCTCGGCGATTTGGCCTAACGAATCCAGCGCGGCCAGCTCGGAAAGTTCCTCGGCATCCACTCCAAAAAAACGGCCGAGGCAATTCTCGAAGAAATAACTCTGTTCCCAGCGATAAAGTGCCGCGTCGAATTCCACTGGAAGATTTTTCCGGATCGTCTGGGTCGCCGTCTCCGGCAAACAATGCAGCTTCACGATCTCGCCCAGAGCCGACTCATAAAAAGCGCGGCGCACCAGCCAGCTCTCTTCGCGGTGACTCCACAAGTCGGTCTTCCCCAGATCCTCGATCCAGATCAATCCTTCCGCCGGATCGTGGAAATAAATTTTCGGGGCGCGAATTTTGTGCGTCGCGAGAAACTCGGCAATCTCGACGTAATGCCGATTCTCTTCCCGCTCGAGATTGTACTTAACCAGAATAATCGTTTGCTCCGGCGAACACCGGACCCGGTAAAATTTCCGGTCCGAGCCGCCCTTCTCGATCGGTGTGATCCTGACCTTCGCTTCTTCCAAGCGGGGGAAATGGATCCGCGTTTGGCGGAGAAGCAGGTCGCTGGTTCTAGATGTCGGTGTCACGGAGGTCGCCTTCGGCTTTACGTTGGGTGCGGACAATACAGTTTTGAAGGTGAGATCGGGAAGCGATTTGTGCGCCCGGCCAAAGAATTGTGTTCTCAATCGTGGCCTCGGCGCCGACCTGGCAACCGGCGCCTATCGAGTAAAACCCTGAGAGCCGTGAAGTTGAATCGATTCGCGCATCCGGCGCGATCTGGACAGGCCAATCGGCGTCCGCCAGATAGGCCGGCTTCCAATTCTCATCCGCGACGCTGCGATGCACCGCGAGATACTCACGGCGCGAACCGATGTTGAACCATTTGCCGTCGTCGACAACAACGCCGCCGATCTTGCCGCCCTGGCCGACCCAATCGGCGAGAATCGGAATATAAGAGATGTGCCGGCCCGGCGGAATCCGTTCGAAGATCGCCGGTGTCCAAATGCAAACGCCGGCGAAATCGTACTGGCCGGCGTGGCCATAGCGATTGGTCATGTCGACGACGCGGTTCCCTTCCAGCGCCACGTCTTTTCCGAACCCAGTCTCGCGAACCGCAATTGTGACCTCGTTGCCCGCGCGGAAATGCTCGTCGATCAACCTCGGCAAATCGATATCGGTCAGGAGGTCGCCGCTGTAGGAAATAAACAGCTCGTCCTTCAAGAACGACTCCACGTTCTTAATGCCGCCGCCCGTTCCGAGAATTTCCGGCTCGTGGACTAATCGGACGGGATGGCCCCGGTAGTTTTCGCCCGAAAAAAAATCGCGGAACGCCTCCGCTCGATGGTGCGTATTCACAACAAACGACTTCACCCCAACGCTGATCAGATGATCGAGGACGAATGTAATCAGCGGCTTTTGAAAGATTGGGATGAGGGGCTTGGGCAGCTCCTCCGTGAGCGGCCGGAGCCGCATTCCGAGCCCCGCGCCGAGGATAAAAGCCTGCGTGATCATCTTGTGCTTCGCCGCTGGTTTGATAGAACTGGGGCCATGGCGGAAGAAACGATCTGGCGCGGCTCGGCCTCGCAACTGAAAAATCTCGGCTGTTTCATTCTCTGCTTCCTGTTTTGCTGGCTGATCGTTCCGATCTTTATCGGGCTCAGGCGATTTCTCGAAACCAAGAACCATGTCTTCGAGCTCACGACGGAACGCCTCAAGATGACCCAGGGCATCTTCAGTAAAGTCACCGAAACCCTTGAGTTGTATCGCGTCAAAGACATCGAAGTTCTGCAGCCCTTCATGTATCGGATGGTTGGACTGGAGAACATCAAGGTGAACACTTCCGATCTTTCGTCGCCGGTTATTTTGCTGGACGGCATTTCGCAGAAGATCGGGTTCGCGGACAAACTCAGGAACCAGGTCGAAATCATTCGCGCCCAGAAAAACGTGCGCGAACTAGATATCGAGTAGATGTCGCTTTCTTCTGTAGCCGCCCCGCTGCGTCGGGGCGTTCTCGGCGCGGCGACAGGGCGCCGCGGCTATAACTAGCGTTTCAACGTTTCCGATTTCAGGTAAAGGCTCTTCGTTCCGAAATCGATGATGCCGTGATAGCGGCGGAGAATCTCGGAGCCGAGGAGACCTACCACCGGCGGCGAAGCCTGGAGAAGGCCGCCGTGGATCAAACCTTCGAGGTTCATCACCCCAACGTCTCTGCGTTCCAGGTTCATCGAGCCGACGGAGAACCGCGAGATTGTCGCCATGCGCACGCCGCGCTGTTTCAGGTTTACCCCGGACGAACTGAACGGTGTATCCCGCATCGGGATCTGCATGCGACTGACGAACTGGGAATGAAGCAGAGTCGCGAATGCGCCGGTATCCACCATCAGCTTCGCTTTTTGTCCGTTCACCGAACCGTCGACGTAGAGGTTGAAACCGTCGCTTACATGCATCGGGATCCGTCGGAATCCGTTGAAATCGAACCCCGGCACAGTCCCAGGGACGCTTGGGTTGATTTTCAAAATGAGAATCTGCCGCTGGCAATCGAGCAGCGCCTTGGTGGGAAAGAGAATGTCGGCGCCGAGGATGCCGTCGATTTCATCGCGCTTGGTGGAACGGCGAAGACCGTTGAGGTCGACGAGGACCATCGGTTCATCTACGAGATTCAGTGCGCCCAGCCGGAGATTGCGCGCGATGGCGACGGAATTGAATGCGCCGTTGATGCTGAGCCGGGCCGGGATCTCCGATTTCCCGGTGATCGGCTTAAGACCGAAATACTCCCGCCGGTTCAGGGCAATCGCACTCACGGGCGCGCCAGTGTCGACGCCGAGCAACGCCGGTTTGCCGTTGATCTGCGCATGGACGAGCAAATGGTTTTGACTCGAACGGGTCAGGGGCAACGCCTCATATTGCAGGGCGCCCGCCGTCGCCGCGTGCAAAAGCGAAACCAACGAAAGCCCGACCACGCCGGCGAAGCAGAATTTCAGGCGATTAAGCACGGGCGCAGAGAATAGCACACTGGCCCGGTGCCGCGAGTGCTGTCTTTGGTAGGGACGGCGCGCTGCGCTGTCCACGGATCGCCACCAACCATCTCAAATCCGCGGACGCCGCAGCGCGGCGTCCCTACCAAGCTTTTGCATTGCGCCGCTACGGGACGAAGTGGTTAACTCTGCGCGACTTTGGAAACGACCGCCACTTCACCAACGGCCGAGCCTCGCAATGGCGGCTTCATCAAAGGCCTCGGGTTGCTCGATTCGACGATGCTCGTGGCGGGCTCGATGATCGGCTCCGGGATTTTCATCGTCTCGGCGATCATCGCGAAACAAGTCGGCTCGCCCGGCTGGCTCCTGGTCGTCTGGCTCGTCACGGGCCTGCTTACCTTAATGGCCGCGCTCTCCTACGGTGAGCTGGCGGCGATGATGCCGAAAGCCGGCGGCCAGTACGTCTATTTGCGGGAAGCCTTCTCGCCGCTCTGGGGATTTCTTTACGGATGGACATTGTTCCTGGTCATTCAGACGGGAACGATTGCGGCCGTCGCGGTGGGGTTCGGACGTTACACCGGCGTGCTCATTCCCTGGGTGTCGGAATCGAATTACATCATCGAACCGATTCGCTTCGGCAGTTACGCTTTCTCGCTTTCGACCGCGCAGCTCCTCGGGCTGGCCATGATCGCGCTTCTCACGTTCATGAACACGCGCGGTCTGAACCTCGGCAAGCTCATCCAGAATATTTTCACGACGGCGAAAACCGGCGCACTCATCGCTTTGATCCTTCTCGGAATCATCGTCGGGATTCGTTCCGGCGCCGGCGCCGAAAATTTCCGCGATTTTTGGAAGTTGCGCGGCGGCCTGCAGGAAGTCGGCCCGAGCTTGACGGCGATCACAGCATTCGGCCTTTTCGTCGGGATCTGCGTCGCCCAAACCAATTCGCTTTTCTCCGCGGACGCCTGGAACAACATCACCTTCACCGCCGGCGAAGTGAAAAATCCGCGGCGCAACATTCCGCTCTCACTCGCCTTCGGCACCTTCCTGGTCATCGCGCTTTATTTGCTCGCGAATGTCGCCTACCTCGCCGCCCTTCCTTTCGCCGCAATCCAGAATGCGCCGAGCGATCGCGTCGCGTCTGAGACTGCGAACGTCATCTTTCCGGGCGCTGGCGCAACCATCATGGCGGTCGCGATCATGGTTTCTACCTTCGGCTGCAACAACGGCCTGATCCTGGCCGGCGCGCGCGCTTATTACGCGATGGCGCGAGATGGACTCTTCTTCCGGCGCGTCGCCGACTTGAACAAGAATCACGTTCCGGCCTGGGGCCTGATCATTCAGGGAATCTGGGCCGGCATCTTGGTTCTGCCGCGCACGGTAAAGACGGATGCAGCGGGCAACGTGACCGGTTACGGAAATCTTTACGGCAACCTGCTTGATTACGTCATTTCCGCCGCGCTCATCTTTTACATTCTCACCATTCTCGGCCTCTTCGTTCTGCGGCGGAAACGGCCGGACGCTGAGCGGCCTTACAAAGCATTTGGTTACCCAATCGTCCCGGCGCTCTACATCATCGGCGCGTCGGTGATTCTGGTAGTCCTATTCATTTACCAGACCGCCACCACCTGGCCGGGATTGATCATCGTTCTGACCGGTGTGCCGATTTATTTCCTCTGGCGCAAATCGGACGTGGGACCGGCCCCAGACAGCCAGTCCACGTAGCGGAACCGAACCACTTCGGAGTCAGCAGCACACCTAACGACAACAAGGAAAGCGAAACGCCATGGCAAATCTATTTGCGAGAAAACCCCTCGACCGGCTGATGCAGGAAGCGCAGGAAGTGGGCGAACACAGCCTGAAACGTTCGCTTGGTCCGTGGAACCTGATCGCGCTCGGCATCGGCGGCATCATCGGCGCGGGTCTGTTCGTTCGGACCGCGGCGGCGATCGCCGAGAGGGCGGGTCCATCGGTTGTGCTCGCATTTATTGTGGCCGGTGTCGGCTGCGCCTTTGCCGGTCTCTGTTACGCCGAGTTCGCATCCATGATTCCAGTGGCCGGTAGCGCCTACACTTATTCTTACGCCACGATGGGCGAGTTCGTCGCGTGGATCATCGGTTGGGATTTGATCCTCGAGTACGCGGTCGCGGCCGCCACCGTCGCGTCGGCCTGGAGCGAGTACGCCAACCGCGTCCTGGAATGGTTCGGTTGGCGCATCCCCTATCAATGGTCGCACACCCCGTTTCAGCACGATCCCTCAGGCGTCGCCGGGATTATCAATCTTCCAGCTGTGTTCATCCTTTTCCTTCTCACTCTGCTCCTAATTCGCGGCACGAAAGAATCGGCCTTCGTGAATGGACTCATCGTGATTTTGAAGGTGAGCATCGTCATCCTCGTCATCGGGCTCGGATGGGGTTTCATCACTTCGGCAAACCACACGCCGTTTATTCCCGCGCCGACCACTTACACGACGCCCGAAGGCATTACTCATCCGTTCGGCGGAATCATGGGAATCCTCGGTGCGGCCGGCGTGGTTTTCTTTGCCTATATCGGATTCGACGCCGTCTCGACCGCGGCGCAGGAAGCCCGCAATCCAAAACGCGACATGCCGATTGGCATTCTGGGTTCGCTCGCTGTTTGCACGGTGCTTTACGTCCTCTTCTCCTATGTCCTCAGCGGCATCGCGCCCGTCGCGGACTTCCGCGATCCGGCGCGCGGCGGCGAAGCGTCAGTCGCTTACGCGATCAGCACTTACATGCACGGATATGAATGGCTCTCGAAATGCGTGACCGTTGCGATTCTGGCCGGGTTCTCCTCCGTGATCCTGGTGATGTTGCTCGGCCAATCGCGCGTTTTCTTCTCCATGAGTCGCGACGGACTCGTGCCGCCGATTTTTTCCGCGGTCCATCCGCGTTATCGCACGCCCTACAAATCGAACATCCTGTTTTTTGTTTTCACCGGGTTGATGGCGGCCTTCGTCCCCGCTGATGTCACCGGGGAAATGACCAGTATCGGAACGCTCTTCGCGTTCATCCTTGTTTGTATCGGCGTCTGGATCATGCGAGTGCGCAGTCCCGAGCTTGAACGCGGGTTCCGGGTTCCGGCAGCGCCGCTCGTCGCGATCCTCGGAATCATCACCTGTGGCGCGATGATTTTTGGCTTGGGTTGGACGAACTGGCTGCGGTTAATCGTCTGGCTGCTGATCGGGTTCATCTTCTATTTCGGCTACGGCAAAAGCCACAGCCGCATCAATAACCCGCCCCCGCAGATGCCGGAGGGGATAAGCCTCCACAAATAGATTCGGCGGCCACAGACCGCCGCTACAGCAAATTTACATCGGGCTCGACGCGCCGAAGCCGAGGATCGATCCGACGCGTTCACGCGTCGCGAACACGTCCGGCGCGTTGCGCAACCGCGCGCGTTGCGAGGCCTGCGACCCGGTCGGGCCAGACTCAAGAGCGTGCAAAAGCTCGCGCTCGCCCTCGGGCAACGCCGCATCCGAAGTGTCGGCGTGCTGTTGCAAGCGCCCGACAATTTCCGCGAGCGCGTCGCCATCGTATTTCGATCCGCGAAAAGTATCGACGATGCGCTGGAAACTCAGATGCAAAGGAATCGTCGCTACATCGACAGCTGCATTTTCGGCGACATCATCTGGCGGCGTAATGACGGCGGTGGAAATCGCGACGGAATTCCAAACATTTTCCGGCGCGTAATATCCGATCTCGACCCGATACGAGCTGCGGGCGTGGAGCACAGAAAGAAGCTGGCTGCCGGCCATCGGCTCAACCGCGGCGCTGGATTCCTCGATCCCTTCGTGCCACAAAACCCGCAGGTGCACCTTGCGATCCACCGGCGGCGTGTCGCCGAAAACAACCGCCCAATCGATGTCCCAATACACAAAAATCGTGTGCGGATCGCGGGCGATGGCAAAAAGAAACGCGCCGCCATAAGAACGTGGCAGTTCGCCGAGGCTCTCGTAGTCGCCAAGCGGAGTCGCCTCCGCGGCCGTTTGTTCGGGCACGACCGGCTGGCTCGAGAGGACAAACTCGGCGCCGCCTTCCGCGGTTTCAGTGAGATCAGCGAGATCGTTCGCCATAAGCGACGATACACAAAATCACGAGCCGAGGTAGGGACGTTTTTTTTTGAAACGGCTCTATTGATTCCCTAAATTGTAAGCTTCGACGCTGCCCACACCGGTCCCGCCGTTCGCTCCGCTAAGGATGACGGTGTAAGCGCCGGGCGTGAGCGTTCGGAGAATGGCCGATTCCTTCGGATTCGTTGGCGCGAGCCCGCTCGTGGTCAACGCCGCCGCGTCCGGACTCGTTCCCCAATCGTCGTTCGAAACGATCGTGCCGCCCTGGGAATCGTGCAGCTCGATCACCGGATCCTGGAGCGGATTGGAAACACCCGCCGACGCGAGCGACGGGCCGATCCCGCGAACGAGAATGTTTTGCGGCTGACCAGTGAACGAATCGTCATTCACAATAAATCCGCCGATGAGAACATTGGCGCCGGACCCGACAAACCCGCGGGTGGCGACGTTGCCGAGATCCGCGAACGATTCCGCATCGAGATCGTAAACTTCCACCACTCCGATCCCGGTTGCGCCGTTCGCGCCGCTTAAGATCGCTGTGAAAATGGTGTTCCCGGTCGACGCCGGCAGGTTGATGATGAGAGCAGATTCCTTGTCGTTCACCGGCGCGAGGCCACTCGCTGAAATCTCCGCCTGTTGGGTCGAGCGCCAGTCATCGTTCATCGCGATCTGGGTGCCGGTGGAATCGAACACTCGCAGAATGGGATCCGCCAGCGCGCCGCTAATTCCGATCGATGGTCCGACCGCGCGGATCAGGATGCGTTTCGCGGGCGCGTTTCGTTTGATGAACCCGGCGATGCCGTCGTTCTGGCCGCCCTGCACATTTACGCGGGTGGCGAGGTTGGCGAGCCGGCGCCGCGGTGGAGTCGGCGCTGGCGTGCTGCCGGGCGCGACGAACGGCGGCGGATAAGGAGTCGGCGTCGGTCCGGGTGCGAAGCCCGGTTGGGCCGAATCATGGACAATGAACTGGGTGCCGCCCCGGGCGACATCGCGGCGCCCCTGGCGCGAGCCCTGGCCGCTTACTGGCGGCACCACTTCGATCGTGTACGAACGCGAGCGCAAACCGGCGACGATAGTGCCATGGCCGATTAGCGGATGACCCGCGGTGGCAAGGACCGCATTCAGTTTCGCCACGCTCACCTGCACCGAGACCGTATTGTCGTCGAGATTGAATGCGCCGGCGTCGGCCGCGCCCAGCATCGTGTAAATCAGTTTGCCGTCGTTCGCTCGCTGGGCCAGGCCGTAGCTATAAGTCATGTTGCCGTTCACGTCTGTGTCCGCCTCGAGATAGAACTGGTCCGCATGATCGGAGGCAGCGAACGAGTAGGTGCCGGTCGGGCTCAGGACGTTGTGCGGCGCGTTCACGGCAAAGCTCATCTGCCAGGTCGTTTGCCCCGGAATAACGCTCAAGTCCGAAACTCGCATCGTCGCGGCGATCGCGAGACTGCTGCCGGTGCCAGAGGTGTCGTAGCGCGTCGTCAGAACATCGGACGCATCCGGTTGATGAATCCGCGGAATACTTCCTTCCTGCAAATCTTGCGCGTAATCGGTCACCTGCTCGCCGTTCAATCCCGGAACGCGCGGCGGCATGACTTCATCGGTATTCACGCTTGTAGTTCCGGCCGGAATCACGAGCCCGTTACCTTCAGCGACTGCGGGCAAATTCCCTCCCTTAATGCTGGGCCCGCTAATTTGGCGCGCGACATAAGTGTGCCCGTCGTAGTCGTTGTGGTCGTCGGTGTATGCGATCACCGCCGCGCCTTGCGGATCGAATGAGACCTGGAAATAATCGATCAGGTTGCGGTTGTTCGCGCCGGTCAAGCCGCCTTCGGAAATGTTCGCGGCGTGAATGATGTGCTCGGCTTCCGTAACCTCGGCTAGGCGGAACGTCGGCGTGTTCGAAGTCGCGTCAAAGGATTGCGCGTAATAGACCTTCCACTCCGCGTTGTCATCGTTGCCGCCGGCCGTGCCGTACCAAACGATCCCGACTGAGCCCGGCGTCGGACCGGTCTCCATCCACGGAAAGACATTGGCGTCGGTGCCGACGTTGTTCACGCGGACGGGATCGCTCCAAGTCACACCTTTGTCGGTCGAGTGCTTCAACAAAATGTCGGTGTCGTTCGAATAACAAACGTAAACGGTGCCGTTCGGCGTCCCGTCGTCGGCCACTTTCGTGACAAAGAACAAATGCGCGACGCCGTTCGGGTCGGTCGCTGCCTGATTCACCGTGTAGGAGGTCGGCGCCACTCCCAAGCTCGCTGGCGTTCCCACTACCACCGTGCCCTGACTCGTTCCCGCGTAAACCACGCCGTCGGATTGATGAACGTCGATCGGTCCCACCTGCGTAGTCGTGCCCGCGGTCACCGCCGGACCGAAAGTGAGCCCGCTGTCATCGGAACGTTGAATCTGCGTCACCGCCGGCTGGAGCGTTCGATACCACATGTAAACCGTCGTGTTCCCCAAAAATTCCTGCCATTGCCGGTCGTCCACAACAATTCCGCCCGTTCCGTTGCCGAGCGGATTTTTCTGGAACGTCGCCGCGCGGTCACTCGAATTGCCGGTCGAAATATTCGCCGCGATCAAACTACAGAACGACAGCGTCGGATCGGTTTGACCTGGAGGCAGGCTGAACGGCACCGCGAGATCGATGTCGCCGCCGCCGTCGCCGCCTAGCTCGGCCTCACTCGCCGCTGGGCTGAACGCATCCGGCTGGCCGCGATAAATTGGCACCCGCATGTTCGGATCGAACGACGGGCTGAGCGGATTCAAATCGAACCGCCACACATCGACGCCCGCGGGAAAACCGCGGATCGCGCCGACGTAAGCGTTGCCCGCGAAATCCGTGCGGTTACTCGGCTCGCCGTCGCGCAACGTGGTCGGCGCTTTGAGTGGGATGTTATTGGTGAAAGTGATTCCACCGGTGACGTAGTTCGCGGTCCGCATCGGAACCGGCGTCGCGGACGGATTCGCCGCGCTCTGGATCTGAGCGGTGCCATTATATTGGTCCGTGGGCACAACATCGGCATAAACAACGTGGACGACGTAGTCCCCCGCGCCCGACGTTGCCGGATTGATCGCGACTTGTTCGCTGGTTGTAGGTTGAGAACCGTTCGCAGCCGGGAAGACTAAGGGGCCGTTCACGGTGTCCTTGTGCACGTAGAGATCGTAATCGCTCAACATCGAAAACGTGATCTTTACGAGCAGCTGTTGTCCGGCGTAGTCCTCCGGGCTCCCGCTAAGATGGATCGTGAAGACATCGCAATTGATTCCATCCTGACACGCGGCTTCGGTGGTAATGGCCGGACCGCCGAGAGCGTCGCCGACCCATTGCAGCACCGTTGCGCTGCCAGGATTGAGCGTACCCTGGTTCGGATTTGCACCGAACGCGACGGTGCAACTTCCAACAATGACTGCGATCCCGAGGAGAAGCGACGTGCGCGGAAAATGAGTGATCATAGACGTGTGGCAGAGATTGATGAACGCCGCGGAAATGCGGCGCGCATAGTGGTCTCCTCTTAATTCGGGACCGCCCGACAATCCGGCTCTGCTGCCCGCCGGCCTTTTTCAAAATTTTTTCGTGTAAATATCCCGCTCGTTACGAGACGGATGCGCCGCTTGCCGCAATCGGTCGCCCATCCATTGCAAATTTGTCATGCGAACAGAGAGCGACTTTATGGGGTTCGCGCGCTTGATCCTGGAATCTTCGTGTAGCAACGAGGGAGGTGTAGCTGTCGCCAGAAATGGCGGCAGCTACATTAACTCTTCTTCTGTAGTTGTAGGGCAAGCGCGTCGCTTGCCACCTTTGGCAACCGGAGCGGTTGCCCTACATTCCCTCCGGCTACAGTCCCGACCCTACGTACTCCGCCGAATAATTGTCGATCTTGGTCGTTGATCCCGGCGAGGGCGATTTCTCCACGTCGTAGGCGGTGTTACTCGCGATCTTCTGCGTCTCCGTGTCGTAAATCATCACTGTCTTCTTCGCTTTCGGCGACGTCTTCTGGCCTTTTTCCGTGTCCACCGCGATGTAACGCACCTTCCGCGATTTCATACCGGCCCTTCGCTGGGCCGACATGTGCGCATAAGAACGCCGCGCTCGGATCTCGGCCACTTCCCGTTGCCGTTCCGTCGCTTCGTATCGCGCAATGAAATAAATCGTCGCGGCGATCACTGCCGCGGTCACGACTGTCCGGGCCGCATCGTTATGGCCAAACGGCAAGCTCGGTACGTAGGGAAACTGGGCCTGCGCCATTCGCGCCGACGCGCCCAGGAGGAGCGCTGCGATCGTCACCGCGCAAGTCGCTTTTAAAAGTCGTGTTTTCATCGTATGGCCGTTCTACTTAGCTGATCGCCTCATGGCAAGTTAATACGCCGTGGTCGTCTGCTTTTGTGGAATAATTTTAGACCGGGAATTTCATGGCTTCTCTTCCGCTCATTTTCATCTCCGCTGTCAGCCGCGAGCTGCGCAGCGGCCGGCAGCTCGCCGCTAACACGCTCACGTTCCTCGGGTATCAACCGATCTGGCAGGACGTTTTCGGAACCGAGACCGGCGATTTGCGCGGGATGTTGCGCCAGCAGATCGATCAGTGCAAAGGCGTCCTCCAGATTGTCGGCAACTGCTATGGCGCCGAGCCGCCTCAGCCCGATCCGGAATTCGGCCGGGTTAGTTACACCCAATACGAAGCGCTCTATGCCCGGAAGCGCGGCAAAAAAGTTTGGTATCTTTTCATCGACGAAACTTTCCCGGTCGACCCCTGCGAAGCGGAGCCGGCTGAGCTCCGCGCGCTTCAGGCCGCTTACCGGCAGCGCTTGCAATCGGACGCACACCTTTTCCATCCGCTAACCAGCCGCGAAGGCCTGGAAGCGAGCGTTCTTAAGTTGCGCGACGATCTCGTCCGGCTCCGGCGCGGGGTGAAACGCTGGGCTGCCGGCGTCGCCATCATGCTCGCCCTCAGCGTAGGTCTCGGCGTCTGGCTTCTCTATAACCAGCGCGAAAGCACCAAGCGGATCGTCGAAGCCCAGCAGGCCGTCGTGACCATGAGCCAGGAAATGACTAAGCTGCGCGAAGGCATCCTGAAGTATCCGCGGGTCGAAGCCGAAGTGCGGCAATCGCAAACCGAAGAGAACCCTGCCGTAGTCCAGCAAAAGGTGTATGACGCCCTGAGCAAGGAAGTAGGAGTCGATTCGAAGGTCCTCCAACAAAAGCTGCCTGATGTAGCTATCAACCTCCAGCGCGCGCCCGACGCTACAACCTACGAAAAGGCTAACGCCGCTTATGTCGCTAACAACTTCATGGAAGCTGAGCGCCTTGCCTTACAAGCAGTAGAGGAGTTACAGAAGAATTCCAGTAAGCCGGCTGAGATCGTCCAGGCTTATCAGCTCGCTGGCTTTTCCGCTCAGAAACGGATCCAATTCAAGACCGCGCTCGACTATTTTCGCTCCGCGGAAAAGCTGACCGATCGGCAAGCCAACGCCGCCCAGTGGGCCGACGTTCAGCATGCCATCGGCGATCTCCTCATGGAGCAAGGCTCCTATCGCGAGGCTGAAGACGTTTTGCGAGCGGCCGCGGACGCCCGCGAAAAAGCCTTGGGCGCGGATAACGCCGATACATTGCGGAGCCGGACCCGGGTCGCCTACGCCCAGTATCGCCAGGGCAAGTATAACGAAGCCGTCGAAGGTTTCCGCGGGATCGTAGGTCTCGAAGAAAGAATGTTTGGCCCGATGCATCCCGATACTTTGCTGGCTCGGAACGGCCTCGCTATTGCCCTCGATAATGCCGGCAAACCTGGTGAAGCAGAAGCCGAACATCGACGGATCCTTGCCATTAGAGAAAAGGTGCTAGGGCCGGAGCATCCAGACACTCTTAGGACTCGCAATAACATTGCCCTAACTCTCGACCGGCAAGGAAAACACGCGGAAGCCGCCAGCGAATACCAACAAGTCATCGATCTCGAGAATAAGGTCCTCGGCCCCGAACATCCTGACACCCTCAAAAGCAGGAGTAGCTTCGCTTACGCGCTCGATCACCAAGGTAAGTATTCCGAAGCGGAGCTTAACCTGCGCGATGTTATCCGGCTCGAAGAACGCGTCCTTGGTCCTGAGCACCCCGACACCCTCGTTAGCCGGCTTCGCTTGGACAAAGTCCTTATGAGCCAGGGCAAATTCGCTGAAGCCGAGACCGACTACCGCGCGCTCGTTACTCTGGAGCAGAAAGTCCTCGGACCAGAACATCCCGATACCTTGTCCGCGCGCTCTGGCCTGGCCAACGCCTTGCAAGCCCAGGGTAAACATTCCGATGCTGCCGCTGAATATCGCGCCGTGATAGCTCTCGAAGAACGCGTCCTTGGTCCGCAACATCCAAACACGCTGCTCAATCGCAATAACCTGGCTAACTCTTTGATGGCGACCAATGCCTACGTCGATTCCCAAAACATGTTCCGCGAACTAATCGACCTCGAGACAAAGGCACTCGGTCCCGACGACGCCCTTACCATGCGAAGTCATCGCGGCCTGGCTAACGCCTTGTTTAACCAGGGCAACTACTCCGCTGCCGAACCCGAGTATCGCGAAGTCCTACGAATAGCCGAGAGACTCCGCGGCGCCGATCACCTTGAAACCCTCGATGCTTGCTACGATCTCGCTGGCAACCTCGCCCGGGAACGAAAACTCCCCGAAGCCAAAGACCTCGCCCGCCGCGCCGCCGAGACCGCCCGGAAAAGGCTCAGCCCTAATCATCCCGCGACCCAGAAGTACAACGCCTTGGTCACCGAGCTCGAAACCAAGAACGCCTTGTAGCTTAACCTGTTGCCGCCTCGCTGCGTCGAGGCGTCGGGTTGCTGTTGTTACGTCGTTTTAGCGTCGTTAAACTCGCAGCGGAACGCCGATTCCGATGTGCTTACTTCCTAATTTTTAATTCTTACTTCTTACTTACCTGGAAAGGCCTGTTCGGTGCGGATGCTGAAATGTTTCCGCCGGATCACATCCCGGACTTGTTCGAGCAATTTAGGCTTGTGCGGAGAAACTGCGGGGGATACGTTCTGGGGCATGCTCCCCAGCCTCCGAAATTCCTCGATAAATTGCAACCGGATTAGGCGCCCAATGGGCGCCTTTAAAGACGCCTCAAAGGCGTCTACTTCTCGTTAGGCGACTCTCGCTCCATGCAAAAAATCCTGCTCGTCATCGCACTCGCGCTCTTCGCCTCGATCGCCGGAGGCGGAGAACAGCCTCCCGATATTACCGGCGCGGGTAGGAAGACGCTTCATCGCCATCTCGGCAAAGTGGTGTCTCTGAGGGGCACGCTCAGCCAGGGCGTTCACGGGGAGAGTCTTGGCGACGACGCCACCAAGGACGTTCCTTTTTACATCGTTGAGGACGTGCCGCCCGGTGGATTCACACTGCCCGAGTCTTGGCTGCGGCTGCACGGCCACCAAGTCCGTGTCACCGGGATACTCAGGTTCCGCAAATGGCCGCGTCCGCCGGACGGCAAGTATGAGGGGGGCTGGTCCCAGCCTCCACCCGATTATTATTATATGGTCCTGCAGCAAGCGCAGATTCAACCCGTGGAGGCGAAATGACCGCCACGCCTAACCAGGCGATGGAGCGAACAGCTGGCAGCTTTGGTCCCCGATCTTCCATGAAATTCCACCCTCAACCCGTAGCGTCGCGCCCTCCCGCCAGCCGTCGCTCATCTTGTTCTCGTTAGATGGTATCGCGACCACACAGCTCTGAAGCTCAGCCCCAGAGCGGATGGCTCCCGCCTTGGCGGGTGCTGTGGTCACTGTGCTGGCGGCTATCGATCATGTTGCTGTTCCTCGGCGGCTCATTGTGGTCCATGCTGGTTCAGCGTTGGTGGCGGCGCTTGGCTGTGTCGTCGGATTCATCGTCGCTGCATTCATCATTCGGCGAGTGTCGACGGTCGAGCAGCAGCAGGAGTCATTTGGTGACAGCATCGTCTTCCTCTGAGAGCCTCTCAGGTCGACTCTGGTCATGAAACCACGTCCACCATCTAACCAGATGATGGAGCGAACGGCTGGCAGCTTTGGTTCCTTCCTTCAGGTGAAATTCCACCCTCAAGCCGCAGCGACGCGCTCTCCCGCCAGCCGTCGCTCATCTTGTTCTCGTTAGATGCTGATGCCCTATTCAGCTACAAGCGCCCGTCGCTCGGTGTACAGCCTATTGCTCGGGCTTGCCGTGCTCGGACCAGTGATTGGCGTAATTCTCTCCTACACCCGCATCGACCCGAAGTGGCTTGAGGGCGTTTCGTATGTAGCCGGACTCGCTGGCATCGCGTTCCTATCTATTTGGTGCGCGATCTACGTCCGAGAGGAGCCATTGCGCGTTCGCGTCGCACTCATATGGGTCGCATTACTTTTTCTGTTTGTATTCGGAGTGCTCCTCACGCACACACATGTTTCGTGAACGCATCTAACCAGGCGATTTAGCGAACGCCTACCCGTCGTTCGCCCCACATTTCCGATGACTAAACCACTCCAATTCCGATCGACGGTCGTCCCCGGTAGGCGTCGCTGATCTTGTTGGTCGTTAGATCATGAGAGCCACGATCATTGCAGTGCTTTGCCTTGCGATCACAGCCGCTGACGCACAGCAGCAGGGCCACCTATCGCTGCACGATCGCATCGGGATTCGGACGGCGGTTCGGGCCATCACCAGCGCGCCGGTTCTAGACATCACGCCGATCATAGAGCAGCATCCAGTTGCGGGAGCAATCCCCGTGAAGGAATACCTAGCGGGTCCAATCAGGAACCATAAGATTACGAATACCCCGATAATCGCCTATGAGAGAACTGACCGCGTGGACGTCCGAACCGGCTCAGATGCAACCCTCACTGGTAAGTCTTACATTGTGCAGAAGGGCCCGGGCGGTTGGAAAGTTATCTCGAGGGGCGGTTGGATACATTGAGCGACAATGATCTAACTAGGCGATGCACCTAACCACGGCCCGGTTTGTGTTTACATCTGGAGTAGTTACAACCTATAACCCGCTGCCGCGTGCGCTCCCGGCCGTGGTAGGTGATCTTGAGTCTCGTTAGGCTATGCAGCGTCTGGTATTAATTGCATGCGTGCTCCTCGTCAGCACCTTGTCATCGACTGCACAGCGGATTTCTTGGCGAGCCATTCATGCGCCGGTGCCGCATTATCCAGCGGAGGCGAAGGGACAGCATCTAGCTGGCAGCGGTGTCTTTGAGTTGCACATCCGCGATGGCATTGTCGAGCGCGTCGTCGTCATTCAGTCCACCGGTCATCGATTGCTTGATGGGAACGCAGCGTCGATTTTCAAGACGTGGCGCTTCGATCCGCGCGTTCCGATCGGCACACTGCGTATTCCCCTGCGGTACGTCCAGGGGCCGCCGCGCAGCGACCATGGAATGAGGCGTCCTGCGGCGCAGCGAACCGCGGACCGTCCCTATGCTAGATTCGAAAACATGCGAACATTACTTCTAACTCGCGCGGTCGCTGATCTTGTGTCTCGTTAGATGGTATCGCGTGTGCGCATGATTGATCCTGACGACAAGTGGTTTGTTGATCGATTGAGCGATCCCACTGTCTCGGAGAATGACGAAGCGAGTTGTTTGGACGTGCTTGAGGTGCTTGCGCCATGCCGAGACATACTCGGCCATCCCCCGCTCGACTATGCGCTGCCCACGCTCGCGTCAATAATCTCGGATCGTATGCGGCCACGTTCACTTAGAGAGAAGGCAGCCAAGGTTGCTCGTCTCATCAATCCTACGTTTGTAGCAACACTAACCATCTAACCATGCGATGGAGCGAACGACGGACCGCTGTGCGTCCACATTTCAGATGACTTCCACCTGTTCGCCCCGAGCGACGCGCGCTCTTGTCCGCCGTCGCTCATCTTATTCTCGTTAGACGCATGAAGCCACTTGCATTGTTCACATCATTCATGCTCGTAGTTTCGGGCGTCTCAGCTGAGATGCAGGCGCGGCGCGATGCGACTTATGAGTATCGAAGTGATGAGCTTCAGAGGGATAAGCATGCTTTTGATCGGCCGCCACAGATCGTTCGCGGCTACTCCGAGTTGGCTCGTCACATCTCATACCCGTCGGATTTGCGAGCGCGCCGCATTCAGGGGTCAGCCACCGTTACTGTGTCGCTGGATTCATCTGGTCGCGTCTCATCCATTTCCTTCGCGCCGCACATGCCGCCAGATTTGGAGCATATCGTCACATCTGCCGTTCGCGCTTGTCGGTGGATTCCAGGGCAGAGGCACGGCAAGGCTGTGGGTGGTCGCGTCTGGTTTCCCGTTAAGTTCGTCGTGCCATCACGCAATGCGTCTAACCATGCGATGGGGCGAACGGCGAACCGTCCGTATGCCTTGACTTGTCAGCTATGAACGCCACTCCTAATTCGCGCCGTCGCTCATCTTGTTCTAGTTAGACCAATTCCACAACCATGCCTCAAGACTACTTATTGCGTCTCATCGATCAGATTTCGATCATGCTTGCTGAGATTGCTCGTTTGGTGGCGTCCGGCGATGGGAGCGGCGCCCGCGCTGAGATTAGCGAGCGATGCAGGCAGAACATTGGCTTGGACATCACCCAAATCCAGCATATGTCGCCGGAGGCGCTTGGTCAGCTCCTTGAGACTTCGGCTGGTCTGCGACAAACTCGGGCTGTTATGATCGCAGAGCTGCTCCTCAAGGATGCTGAGATGCACCCGGACGACCCGAGTCGTGTATCGCTTGATCGTCTTCATTCATTTTGCCTTCTAGCCTCTGTCGTGGACTCCTTGGATGCGGGCGATCAGCGCGTGTATCGACAGAAGCTTGAAGGATTGCGCGATTACCTGAGCGGACTCTCCGACAACCCGTATGTTACTAGCAAGCTCGCGCAGTTCGCCGCGACACGAAAGGCATAACCGCGCGAATCCGAGCTGACTACGACCCGGCGCACGACCTTGTTTTCCATGACTTCCACGCTTTCAGCCGTTGCCCTGCGCGCTCTCCCTCGCCGTCGCTCATCTTGTTCTCGTTAGGCGCATGAATTCCGGCGATTCACACGAACAGGCCTTGACGCATCTGGGCACCTACTCACCACACGAGGCCGCGAAATTACTAGAGCGTTTCGAATGCGCGGGCATCGTCTTCCGGGCTCAGCCACGCCGCGCCGGCTGGGGTGGCAGTAACGGGCCGACAGTCGTCATGGACATCAGCGTAGATCCCGCACGAGCGAGTGAGGTCGACCAGATTCACCAAGATTTATTCGGCGATAGCTTGCCAAACTATGATTCGTCTTTCTTTCATCAGCGCCGCAACGTCTAACCAGGCGATCCAGCGAACCACGGCCTGTCATTTTGCCCCATTGAGAATATGCAAACGTCTTTTCTCACTCGCGAGGTCGCTGATCTTGAGTCTCGTTAGATGCTAACGTTCGTTTGCATCTTCTGCTCGCTCTTCGCCTCGGTGCTATCTGGTTTTGCTGGCGAGCCCGGCGGATTACGTGGTATTCTCGATCTAGCTGCGGCCTAAGTCTGATCTGATGACTGTTACGCTCCGCGAAGTGATCCAGGAAGATCTGCCAATTTTTTTTGAACATCAGCTGGATGCTGACGCGACGCGGATGGCGGCGTTCCCTAGCCGCGATCGCGAGGCCTTTATGGCCCACTGGGCTAAAATCATGAGTAAAGAGACCAACGCGACCGGGATCCTCAATACCATCCTCGCAGGCGGCAGCGTAGCGGGCAATGTGGTCTATTGGGAGGCGGCGGGGGAGCCGAACGTCGGCTACTGGCTCGGCAAGACATATTGGGGAAAGGGAATAGCTAGTGCGGCCTTGGCCCAATTCTTGACCAAGATAGAGACGCGTCCAGTTTACGCCCATGTGGCAACGCACAATCTTGCTTCGATACGTGTCTTACAAAAATGCGGATTCCGACTTGCACAAGAGGACATGCGCGATGGCGAAGAACTTGTTATGGAGCTGCGCTCAGATCGTTGCGCCACGCTCGCCAATAAACCCGCAAAGACCTAACCATGCGCTGGATGGAACTCCGGGAGCGTTCGCGAGCAGGAAGGCTAACCGCCCTGAGCCAATGCAAATTAAAAATGAAGCCAAATGAAGCCGTAACGGATGCGAAGCAACGGCCGGGCTTTCAATCATGAAACAAGCGACGCTCATCTTGTTCTCATTAGGCGTTTCGAGCGATGGCTGAGTCAATGATTCCCGAAGGCATGGTTCGCTTCACTCACGCGCTGGTCGAGGATGCGGGGCTTCGTTCGTGGTTCCTGGGGCTGGCGCCGCTCTCGACCTCCTTGCGATGGGCAGCATTCTCCCAGATGTCGCAGCAGATGATATCAGATCGAGAAGATCCGGAACTGGCGAAAGCGGTCTCCGCGTTGGCCCAGCCCGAGTTATATGACGCGGTGTTCAAGGCTGTACTGGAGCGTTGCCAGGCGCAGTGATTTGTTGCGAAGATCCAGCATTGCTGAGCGCGTCTTGTGTGAAAGAAGGGCGCGCTTTTGGTCGCAATAGCGGCTTTTTTTTTCGTTAAGCCTATTCAACTACTTCTATGGAGCGGGAGATTATCGCGTTTAGTGATGAGGAACGGCGGGTTCTCGAGTACTTCCGCCCGTCCGCCGCCGGCAAGTGGCGTCGCGGGGCGATCGTTGAGCTGAGTTTCCTTCTCGTCTCACTCGGGCGAGCTCTTTGAGTGAGCGAAATCCGATGACCTTACTGAGAACTACCGTGGCCAGCCTGGCAACGCTCGGCCTGGGTGTGTTGGTTACCGGCGCCGCTCTAGTGCAGGCAGCCGGACTCGGCTCGCTGCTCAGCGGCTTCAGTCTCTTAGCCCTCAGTCCTTATGTGATCCTTTGCGGCACGTGTTACCTTGTTGGCAGTAGCCCTGGTCGCGCCATCGCCACTCTTGTCGTTTGCGCTATAGCTACTGCTGGCGCGATCTACTTCTATGGCCGCCTTATCTTCCTTGAGCCAGGCTCGATGAGCGGGTTAGTTTTTCTCCTGGTGCCCTTCTACCAGCTTCCCGGTGCGATCCTTCTTTCGCTCGTGATGTTTTTTATCCGCCTGCGCAGCCGCACCAGTCCTAACACCTAACCACGGCTCTTGTTCGTGAACCTTTACGATATACAAGGTAAGCCGCGCCGTGAGAGATTATGAGCGCTTTGCGTACGGCCACCGTTGTCTTGCTGTGTGCGGTTACCCAGAGCGTGCTTGCACTCGAGCCTCCGCCTACGCCAGCACAACTCCGGGAATGGGCGGCTGGCCCTTGTGTCAGAGCCGCAAAGCAGACAGGAATCGACTACGCACATTGTCTCGATCGCGCTCTCGCGAATGACCCCGCCGGTTTGACCGCGCTTTTTCGTTTCACCGCTACGGGTTGGTTCGATGGCGCTGCCGCGGAGGGTCACTGTGCCATCCTGTTCGGCTTGTTGCAGCGCTGGGGCGACCGACCGTTCGCTCGCGTCCTGGGAGCGGAGAAGCGGTCGGTCCGCAAAGCCGTCTTCGATGCTATCAGCCCGATGCCTGGTTGGAATCGCAGTAAGTATCCGCTAACTTATGCTTCCGCCCCACACTAGCATCATGTTTACTTGCACGCGCTGAGCTGATATGTCCGGGTGGAAATTGAGAATCCTTTGGCCACAAGTTCCCGAATTACGTTACAACCTACCTATGAACTTAAGTTCCCCTCGGACGCTTGCGCGGTATCTAACAGTCGTCTCGTTCGTTTTGGTAACGTCTCTTTTCGGTGGTCGCGCCGTAGCGCGATCTCCCATTTCGTTGGACGTGTTGCAGCGTGATGGCTACGGCTCGGTCGGCCTGGTCAAGGGCGGCCAGAACAGGCTTTATGTTCTAGCAGAGATCAACGGCCACAAGGTCAGGCTGTTAGTGGATACCGGATGGGGCGCCGAGGGCATTAGCGTCGGAATGAATCCAGCCGCGCTGAACATCGTCCCGGAAAAGGGCGTGGGGTGGGGCTTAAGTGTCAGTGGGGCCCACATGCCAGTCGGGCATGGCACGGCTCAATCGGTGGTGATGGGAAATGTTAGTATTCGAGGTACGCCGATCTATTTCGGACGATTCTCTGAGGAAGGCGTAGTCGGTCGGGGTTTCCTGAAGAGAAATAATGCGGTCATCGATCTGACAAATCTGCGCCTTTACCTGCGGCCGCCGGGGAAAGGTCGCCGCGTCGATCTTACGCCCGCTTTGACCGCCCTGGGCATGGCCAAGGCGCCTTTCTTTGACGCGCCCCACGGAAACTTTGTCCTGAACGTCGAAGTAAACGGTGTTCCCACGCGAATGATTTTGGATACAGGTGCGCAAGCGACAATGATCGATGGTCGCTTCGCCAAAATAGCGCGCGCAAAAGGCTGGGGCCGCGATGTGCAGTCAGTAGATGCCGCCGGAGTTACGTCCAACGTCGATTTCACGGGACCAAAGACTTTCAAGATCGAAGGCATTCCGATCCGAACGCCGATCGTCGTGATCGACAGGTTTGTCGATTATGAGCTGAGCGGCGGCAAGATAGCTGGGCTCCTGGGGCTGGACGTCATCGGCATGAATTGGGGCATTATCGACGTTGCTCAACAAAAGTTTTACTTCGTGCGAGCAAAGTAGCCGACGCGAGCAAACTCTGCCCGCCTCACCGGTTCGGCTTCACGTTCCTTAAAGCATAAATCGTTGAGAGTTGTTCGCGGCTAGCTCAACGTGTCGGCGCACTTTATGGCTCGCATCCGAAAGACCTGCATCATTCTCAACCCGTCGGCCGGTAAAGCTCGGGACCTGGATGATATCGTGGCGCGAATGGCGCGGCTGCAGGACGCCGAGATTCGGTTTACTACCAAACCGGGGTCGGCGGCGCGTTTCGCAAGGACGGCGCTCAAAAACGGATGCGAACTGATCGTGGCCGCGGGCGGCGACGGCACCTTGAACGAAGTGGTAAACGGGCTCGGAGAAAATTCCGGGAACGCCCGGGTAGGCCTGATCCCGCTCGGCACGGGCAACGATTTCGGCCGATCGATTGGCGTGCCGGCGGATGTCGACGCCGCCATCGATTTGATTCGCGCCGGAGAAACGCGCGCCGTGGATCTGGTCCGCGTGACGAGCGATGAGGTCCGCTATTTCGTCAACGTGTCCGCGGGTGGATTTAGCGGATTAGTGAATGAGAAGCTGACGGCGGAAATGAAGAAAACATGGGGACCGCTGGCGTATCTGCGGAGCGCCGCCGCCGCGTTGCCCGAGCTGCGGGCGTATCGGACGACGCTCGCGTTCGACAATGACGAGTCGCTGATGCTGGAACTATATAACGTGGTGGTGGCGAATGGGCGTTACGTCGCCGGCGGAATGTTGATCGCGCCCGAGGCCGCGATCGACGACGGGCTGCTCGACGTGATCCTGATTCCCAAACGGCCCGCGACGGAGCTCGCCCTCGTCGTTGCGCAAGTGGCGCTGGGCACTCATCTTTCGAGTGAGGCTATCGTGTATCGGCGGACCGCGAAACTGACGGTGAATTCCAAACCGGGAATGTGGTTTAACGTCGACGGCGAATTGGTGGGAAACGAACCGGCGCGTTTTGAAATCGTATCGCGCGCGCTGCATTTCATCGCGGCGAAAACATGAACAAGAAAATCGTAACCCCGGACCAAGCCCGCGCGATCGCGAAGGAGATGAAGGATCGCGGCCGCAAACTCGTTTTCACAAACGGCTGCTTCGATTTGCTCCATGTCGGCCATGTCCATTATCTGGCGGCCGCGCGCGCCCTCGGCGACGCGTTGCTCGTCGCAGTCAACGGCGACGAATCAGTCCGGGCTTTGAAAGGTGACGGCCGGCCACTGAACCGCGAGGCAGACCGCGCGGAAGTAATCGCGGCGCTCGAGAGCGTGGATCACGTGGTGATTTTCCCAGAGGTGCGCGTGACTGCGTTGCTCGAAAAAATCCAGCCGGCAATCTACGTGAAAGGTGGCGACTACACAGCGGAATCGTTGCACGCCGAAGAGCGGAGTGCGCTGGAACGAATGGGAACTGAAATCCTGATCGTGCCGTTCGAGACGGGATATTCCACGTCGCAGCTGCTCAAAAGGATGACCAAGGTGCCCGCTGAATGAAAAAATTGGGGCTCGGGATTCTTGGATCGGGGACAGGAACTAATTGCCGAGCGATCCTGGAGGAAATCCGCGCCGGAAAGCTGAACGCCGAAGCACGGCTGGTCGTCGCCGATGTTTTCGACGCCGGAATCCTGGATATCGCGCGCGAGTTCGGCGTTCCAAATGTTTATCTGCCTCCGGGAAAATTTCGGACGCGACTAGAGCCGAACGTGGAAATGGAGTTAGTGCGGCTGCTTCACGAAGCCGGCGTCGACCTCGTTGCCCTCGCGGGTTTCATGCGCGTCCTGAAAGAACCTATGCTGGCGGCGTTTCCGCGCCGCATTATCAATATTCATCCGTCGCTTCTCCCAAAATTTCCCGGAATCGAATCGTGGAAACAGGCTCTCGAAGCGGGCGAGAAAATCACCGGTTGCTCAGTGCACTACGTTGATGCCGGAATCGACAGCGGTGAAATCATTGGGCAACGCAAAGTGCCCGTGCTTCCGGGCGACACCGCCGACTCATTGCATGCGCGGATCCAGATCGCGGAGCATTCGCTTTATCCGGAAGTGATCGCGCAATTTTGCGCCGTCTGATCCGTCAGGCGCGCTCTGCCTTTTGATCGCGCGCTAGCAATTCCTGCATCGCGTCAGACGGCCGTTTGCCTTCGTGAACCACCGAATAAATTTGATCTATGATCGGCGTTTCGATTTGAAATCTGCGCGCGCATTCATAGGCACTTTTTGCGGTCGGAATTCCTTCGGCGACCATGTGAGTGCTCGCTGAAATTTGTGCGAGGGTCTCGCCGCGGCCAAGCCTTTCGCCGACCCGCCGATTCCGGCTCAACTGGCTGAAACAGGTTGCGATCAAATCGCCGGCGCCGCTTAATCCGTAAAACGTCCGCGGATTACCCCCCATCGCCGTGCCGAGCCGCAACAATTCCGCGAGCGACCGAGTGACCAGCGCCGCCTTCGAATTATCGCCCAAAGAAAAGCCGTCGCTCGCGCCAGCCGCGATCGCGAAAACATTTTTCAAGGCGCCGCCGAGCTCGATGCCAATGGTCTCGTCGCTCGAGTAAATTCGGAAACGCTCACTGCCGAGATAAGACTGCAGCTCTTCGGCGCACTGCGGATTGCGGCATCCGAGGACTGCGGCTGACGGCAAGTCTCGCGAAACTTCCGCCGCGAGATTCGGACCGGAGAGAACCGCCACGGTGTTGTCTGGAAAAATTTCGTGGAGCACTTCAGTCATTCGCTTGCCGGTGCCGTGCTCGATTCCTTTTGTGCAGCTCAAAAGAATTGCGCGTGAAGTCAGTCCGGCTGTCCGCAATCGTTCCGCTACCGAGCGGAGCGCGACTGAAGGCGTGACGAAAACAATCAGATCCGCCGACGTGCAATCGGCAATCTCGCTGGTGACCGTAATCGATTCGGGAATTTTTATCCCGGGAAGGTACTCGCTGTTTTCGCGGGTTTCGCGAAGTCGCGCCAATCGATCTGGATTGTGACCCCAGAGTGTGATCGGATTTCCGCGCTTCGACCAAAGCATCGCTAACGCCGTGCCCCAGCCGCCTGCGCCGAGGATTGCCGTGTGTCGAATGCTCATTTTCGAGTGAAGCGTTGTTCGGTTCCCTTGAGAAGACGAGAACAATTCGAGCGGTGCCGCCAAATCACGAGGAGCATGATCGTTATTGAAAAATAAATCAGCGCCCAGGTATCGATGAATTTCCAGCGCGCTAACACGCTCACGATGATTGGCAATGCAATCGCGGCGATAATTGAGGCCAGCGAAACGTATCGCGTTGTTTCGAACACGATGACCCAAACTAGAAAGACAACCGGCACCGCCAGCGGCATGAGGCCGATCACCGCGCCGGCGGAAGTGGCAACGCCTTTTCCGCCTTTGAAGCGGAGCCAAACCGGAAACGAGTGTCCCGCGACGGACATCATCGCGGCGAAAATCGCAAAATATTCCGCGTAAGGTTTAGCGCCCGGCCAATACGGCACGAATAGAAAGGCAAGCCGGACAGCAGCGAAGCCTTTGAAGGCATCGATCAAGAATACCGGATAGCCCCATCGTTTTCCCAAAACGCGGAGGACGTTGGTCGCCCCGATATTTCCAGAGCCGACAGCTCGAACATCAACCCCGGCCAGTCGTCCCGCAAAATAGCCCGCCGGAAAAGAGCCGAGCAAGTAACCCACAACGCCGCACGCAAGAGCCAGGGACCACACGGATTCTTTTCGGCCCGGGGTTAGGAGCCGGCTGGCTGACTCTGCCTTTTTTTCTGGAGCCAGATCGAAATGATGGAGATGTCCGCCGGGGTTATTCCACTAACTCGAGCAGCGTGGCCGAGTGAAGGCGGCTTGATGGTAGATAATTTCTGGCGCGTTTCGCGGCGCAACCCCCCGATTTTTTCGTAATCGAGATCCGCGGGGATAGCTCGGTTGAGGTCGCGAAAGAGCTTTGCGTTTTGCACCGCTTGCCGTTGCACGTAGCCCTCATATTTCAGATCCGTCTCCACCAGTTCCCACACTTCAGTCGTAGCTATCTGGCGAATGTCCGCTGGAAGGGATTGCACATTGAACTCCGGCATTTTCAGCAGCGCGGTCAAGGGTTTGCCTTCGACCGAAATCTCGTCTACGGCCAGGCGCAGTTCGTCGATGGATTTCAGCTTCGTCCGAAAAATTTGGTGCCGGTTCGAATCAACCAACCCCACTTCGAAGCCCCTTTGGGTTAAACGTTGGTCCGCATTATCATGTCGCAAGGAGAGCCTTTCCTCCGCCCGGCTCGTGAACATCCGATAAGGCTCGTCGGTTCCGAGCGTAATCAGGTCATCAATCAGAACGCCTATGTAAGCTTCTTTACGAGAGATTAGCAGAGGCGGCTTATTTTGCGTTTTGAGTGCGGCGTTTGCTCCAGATATAAGT
>DATBCW010000142.1:0-21240 GCA_036270255.1 Chthoniobacterales bacterium | reverse complement strand
GGCTTGCATGTGCGCGACGCTGATTGATTATGCGTTCCGCGGCGGACGCCGCGCCGACGAACGAATGAAGAACGACTGGGACGTCGAAGCCGCCATTTCCACTTACAACGTGGACGGCTGGGGAACTGGTTACTTCTCGATCAACGCTGCCGGCAACGCTGAGGTCCGCCCGCTCCAGGAAAAAGGCGGCGCGATTGATATTCTCGAAGTCGTCAACGAAGCGCGCGAACGCGGGCTCGGTTTTCCGCTCGTCTTGCGCTTCCAGGATTTGCTCCGGCACCGAGTCGAATCCGTGAATTGCGCATTCAAGAAAGCGATCGAGGAATTCGGTTACAAAAACCATTACCGCGGCGTGTTCCCGATCAAGGTGAACCAACTCCGTGAAGTGATCGAAGAAATCGTCGATGCCGGGCAGGAATTTCATTTCGGTCTGGAAGCGGGAAGCAAACCCGAGCTGGTTGCCGCGCTCGCGATGCACAAGGACCCGGAGAGCCTGATCATCTGCAACGGCTACAAGGACCGCGCCTTCATCCGGATCGCGCTTCTCGGGCGGAAACTCGGGAAGAGTGTCATCATTGTCGTCGAGAAGCTTGAGGAATTGGAGCAGGCGATTCGCGCGTCGAAAGAAGTCGGCCTCGAACCGATGATCGGGATTCGAGTTCGGCTTTACAGCAAAGGCTCCGGCAAATGGACTACCAGCGGCGGCGAGAATGCAAAGTTTGGATTGGATACGACCAGCCTGGTTGCGGCGAGCGAGATGTTGAAAGCGGCTGGGCTCGGCCACTGTTTCAAGCTGGTTCATTTCCATGTCGGTTCGCAGGTGCCGGACATTTCTACGATCAAGCGCGCGGTCCGCGAAGCCGCGCGCTACTACGCGAAGCTCTGCAAGCTCGGGCACGAACTCGGTTATCTCGACGTCGGCGGCGGTCTCGGGGTCGATTACGACGGATCGCGGAGCGATTTCGACAGCTCCACGAATTACTCGCTTCAGGAATACGCGAACGATGTGGTCTGGAACATCATGGACGTTTGCGATTCCGAAGGCGTCGCGCATCCGGCGATCGTGAACGAAGGCGGACGCGCCATCGTCGCGCATCACTCCGTCCTTGTGGTGGAAGCGTTCAGCTCGATCGAGAAAACGGCGCCGAAGCTGAAAGTGGACGCCGCCGAAAAGGACCACAAACTCGTTCGCGATATCCTGGACGTGAAGCAGCGGCTGAAACGCGGCAATCGCCTCGAAAGTCTGCACGACATCCAGCAGATCAAGGAGGAAGCGCAGCAGACCTTCACCCTCGGCCTGCTCGAGCTGGAATCGAAAGCGAAAATCGATTGCGTTTATTGGCAGCTCGCCCAGCAAATCGTGAACATGCATCGCGGTCTGCGTTACGTGCCCGAAGAAGTGAAGGAGCTGGAGACTTCCCTCGGCGACCAATACATCTGCAACTTTTCCGTGTTCCAATCGCTTCTCGATCATTGGGCGCTGGGGCAGCTGTTCCCGATCATGCCGATCCATCGGCTCACGACGCCGCCGGACCGGAACGGGATGCTGGTCGATATCACCTGCGACTCAGACGGGAAGGTGTCGAAGTTCATCGACCTGCAGGACGTGAAATACACCTTGCCGCTTCACCGGATTACGCCCGGCGAGATTTATTATCTCGGCGTCTTCATGGTCGGCGCCTACCAGGACATCATGGGCGACCTGCACAACCTTTTTGGTCGCGTCACCGAAGCGCACGTCTTTCTCGATCCCGACGAAGAGTCGGGTTGGTACATCGAGGAAGTCATTGAAGGCAGTACGATCGGCGAAGTCCTTGCCATGACGCAGTGGGATAAGGTCGAATTAATGCGCCTGCTGAAAACGCAGGTCGATGGTGCGATCAAGAGCGATCGACTCAAGCCCAACGACGCCATGAAATTGCTGTCCGATTACGAGCGGATGCTGAACGAATACACTTATCTTCAGCTGACTGATGGCAAACCTCTCGCGCAACCCGGAAACTGGTTGCCCTTGAGCTAGGCACGTCGAACAAACTTTTCGATCACAGCCAGGACGCGATGGTCAACTTCGTCCTGGCTTTCATTTGCGGCTTTGAGCTGTTTTTTCGCGACGATCAACGAATGATCGCCGCCTTCCACCACGTGCAAAGAATTTTGCGCTGTCATATCGAGTCTGACTTTTTCCAGAAGATCGAGCGGACAAAGGGCGTCGCGAGTTCCCTGGACGAAGACTATTGGCGTCCGCAAATCGCGCAGGACTTTGTCGCGCAGCTTCTGGGGATCGCCTCCGCCGCACAGAGGATAACCGAGGCAGATCAGTCCGGTCACCGATTCTTTGAGTGAAACGTGGCAGCCGATTCGCCCGCCCATGCTTTTGCCGATTAGGAAGACGGGTTGATCGTTGCTCCGTCGCGCGTGCTGCAAAGCCGCCTGATGAGCGGCAATGAGGACGGGCAGGGGATCAGGCCGGCGGCGACCTTCTCGCAGGTAGTCATAATCGAAGGACACAACGTCGCCGATGCCGCTAAGCCGTTCCTTCCAACGCGTCATCCAAGGATGGGACGACGGCGCGCCGGCTCCCGAAGCAAACAAGAGCAGTGGTCGAGTCATCGTGGGTTTAGATGTTCAACCAACCGATCTAGAAATTCGATCTGGGCCTGATTGATTTTCTCTTTCGCTAACTCGATCGGAAAAAACTCTGCGCGGTCGATCTCCGGAAACTGCTGGGTTCGACCGGAGCGGGGCGGCCATTCGATCGAAAACGTGTTCGAGGCGAGCGCGAAATCCTCTGGCAAATCTCCCTCGAACGCCCAGCCGTGCACAGTCTTTCCGCCCTTTTGCGTGATCGTGCCTAATTCGATCCACTCTCCCGCCGCAGGCTCGATTCCGAGTTCTTCCTTGAATTCCACCTTCGCGCGTTCCAGCAGCTCTTCGCCTTCCACGACTTCGCCCTTCGGAATCGTCCATGCTCCGTTCTCCTTGTTTCTGAAAAACGGACCGCCCGGATGGACGAGCAACAGCTCAAGCTCGGCCGCCTTCCTCCGGAACATCAACAATCCCGCGCTGGTCTTCGATCGTTTCACTCGGTAGAACGGTTTTACGTCCAGCAACATGAATCATCCAGCGAAACCCAGACCATGACTTCTAGTAACTCGCCCGTGCTTGAACGGCAGCTGACTTTACGTGATCTCGTCTTATTCAATCTCGTAGCGATCCTTGGAATTTCGTGGGTCGCGACCGCGGCAAAGGCCGGACCCGGTTCGTTAACTCTGTGGGTTCTCGCCGCGGCGCTGTTCTTTGTTCCGCAAGGTCTCGCGGTCATTCAATTGGCGGCTGACATGCCGGAGGAGGGCGGCATTTACGCCTGGACAAGAAAGGAGCTTGGCGAAGCGCACGGTTTTGTTTGTGGATGGTGTTACTGGATCAACAACGTTCTTTATTATCCCAGCCTACTCCTCGGCGCCGCTGTTTCAGCTACCTTCATCTTCGGTCAAGGCGAGACCGGCCTGGCCGATAACTGGACCTTCGTCCTTCCCTTCACCCTTATCGGACTCGTGATAGCTGTCTGGTTGAACGTCGCCGGCGTCGGGACTGGGAAATGGCTCCAAAACATCGGCGGGTTGAGCACCTTTATCCCCGGAATGCTTCTCGTTGGGTTTGGTCTTTATCGATTCATCGCGGGCGCGCCCGCCAACTTCATTACGCTTGCGGAGTTGAAGCCGGATCTTGGCAACCTTCCGATGCTCAATCTTTGGGCCACGATCGCTTTTGCGTTCGCGGGGCTCGAGCTCTCGTCGACGATGGCGAGCGAGATCAAGGACGCGCCGCGCACGTTGCCCCGCTCAATCTATGTGACGGCTCCAATCATCGCTGTCGTCTACATCGTCGGAACGTGTGCCATGCTCTGGCTGGTGCCTCGCGGGCAAATCAACGTTGTGGCCGGTCCACTCCAGGCTATCTCAAATGGCGCCGGAACCTCTGGCTGGTGGCTGGTAGCGTTGGTTGCAATATTACTCACCCTGGCTCGGATTGGCGCTGTCGGCGCGTGGCTGGTTGGCTCATCGAGAGTAGCGTTCGTTGTCGGATTGGATCGTTACTTCCCCGCAGCTTTCAGCCGAATCCATCCGCGCTGGCGGACGCCTTACGTTGCCATTCTCGTTCAAGGAGTCATAGCCGGCGTGTTCATGCTTCTTTCGGTGCTCGGCAAAGGCACGACGGTCGAGGCGGCGTTCCTGATCCTGATCGACATGTCGCTGCTCATCTACTTTATTCCTTACCTCTACTTGTTTGTCTGCTTCATCGTCCATTGCTGGAAACAACAAGGAGGCAATATGCTTGTTCCCGGTGGCAAAGTCGGCGCGCTCATCGCCGGCCTTTCCGGGTTCGGCATCACTCTTTTCGCGATGATTGTCGCGCTGTTTCCACCGCCAGGGACGACCAATGTCTGGTTGCACGAGACGAAACTCGGCGGCGGCGCTCTTTTGCTTCTCAGCATTGGCCTCGCGATTTATTGGCGGGCGCGCAGAAAAAATCGTCGGCAGAAATTCGAGGCGCTCGCTTGACGTATCGAAGAATCGGTTAACGTATGCCCGGCATATGTCTCGGGTTCGCATCGTAACGGTCACCGTTCTTTTCGCGACCCTTGCTTCGGTCGCGCAGGCAAAGAGAAAAGATCCGGAGTATGCGAACTCGCCGAACGATCCAAGGCTACGCCTCGCGATTGCCACCCTCGCCCCGGGGATCGATCCTGAAGAAGCATTGCGCGTAACCCAAATCGCGGTCAACACCGGGCGCGACCTGAAGAAGGAATGGCAAGTAGTCTGGCCGCCGGGTGTCCAGAATTACCTGGTTCGCACCGGGAAACGCAAAGGCGGTTATTGTTATCAATTTGCCGAGCGCCTTCTCTGGCGGTTAACCGCGCAAAAATGGGACACGCTGGAGTTTCATTGGGCCGAATCGTTTGAGAACACTTCGGCGGAGCACAACGTCATTGTGGTGACAGCGAAGGGCCAGGATTTTTACAAGGGAATCATTTTGGATAACTGGCGTTACGGCGGCCATCTCGTCTGGGGTCAGGTGCTCGAAGACCCGCACTACCGATGGCACGAGAACAAGCCTCAATTCCAGAAGGTCGTGAACCGGCGCCCAGGCCCAACCGCTTCGCCGACCACTGCTCCGGTCGAGCCTTCGTCATCCACGGGAACAAGGTAAAGTAGGGCTCGAAGTGAACGCGCTTGGTCGACGTCGGGTTGGTTAGTTTATTTCGTATTGAACATCGACCACGACCCGAACGATTTTGCGTTCCGGAGTGGCGGCATCGCGGTTCTCAACCTGGAACCAGCCCTGGCTTGCATTGCGCAATTTCCCCAAGCTCGTTTGCGAATCGCGCGAGAATTGTTCCGCCGCGATCCTGGCATTCTTGGTCGCTTCCTGAATCATCCCGGGCTTGATCTCGTTTACCTGGTTGAAAATGTAGTTCGGCTCGGACTTAGCCGAAAGGAGAACGCCGCTTACCATTAAGTTGGAAGCGGAAGCCAGGGCTGGTTTAATCAAATCGACTTTCGCGGTTCGGAGGAGAACCGACTGCGACGCGTCATAGCGCGCTGGAGGTGGCGGAACGTCCTTTTCGCGTGGCTCCATGCTTGTATCGTGGAGCAAGGGAGGCTGGACGGCCATGTCTGCTTCCGCGAAGCCGGCTTCTTTCAGGAAGGCCGTTACCGCCTTAGTGCTATCGGCGAGCTTTTTGTTGATCTCGCCCAGCTCGTTTCCGTTCGCGGAATAAACTATCGTCCAAGTGGCGACGCTCGCCGGCACTTCCCGTTCCGAAAGGCCTTTCACCGAGATTATCCGCCTGCCCGTATTTCGTTCCGCGATTCCTTGTCCAACGAAATACCCTGCGGCCGACAAACCCAAAGCAATGAGCGCGGCTGATAGAACGAGGAAGATTCGCGACGGACGCATCTACTTAACTATTTCTTCTTCTTGAAACGATTAGGAGTCGCGGTGGGCTTCGCGTTCTTGTTTTGCTGATTCGAATTGGTCCGGAGAATGGGGCCTGGAGTAGGTGTCGGCGAAGGATTGTTGTTATTCTTCGGCGGGTTGGTAGTTCCTGGCGGTTTGGTCCCGGGAGGATTGCGACTAGGCCGGGGAGTAACCGTAGGATTCGGGTACGGACCGCGCGGACCTGGTCCGACATTGACGCCCCCAGGCAGGTTGATGTTGATCGACGGTCCACTGTAAGAAGGTGGCGGCGGAGGAGGCGGCTGTTGGGCAACGGCCATGATGAGCGGGTAACTCGGCAGCGGCCTGAAATCCGTGATCAACGGATGGGTTCGCATGAGTTGGTTCACATCGAAGTTCACCGGCATCGGTAGCGTGGTCGCGCCCGGCGGCACATCCAGTAATTGTCCGGCCAGCACTTTCCGCCAATCGCCCGGCTTCGTTTTGAGTGCGACTCGCGACGAGCCTTCCAAGGTGTAGAGCTTATTCCGCCCGCCGCGGCTTCCTTCGAAGATCACGGTGGTTCCGGTTACGGCAACGGTCACCGCGCTGCTTTTGATCGTGCCGCCGCCGGAATCCTTCGGGACCCGCAACAGGATCGAGCCGCTATCGACGTTCGCCGTCCGGCCAGATTTGTTGAAGCTGAAGATCGTGTTCGCACCCAGCCGTGTGATGGTCAGATCGGGAAAGGTCAGCTCCGAGCGCGAATCGCCTCCCGTGCGCACGCCGGTGTCTTCCGCGACCTTGTCATTCAACGCGGCCTCCCGGGCGGCGGCATTCTCCGGGAGAAGTTTCACCTCGTGGATGATCTGTGTGACTTTGGCTTCTTTCGACCCCGCGCCAGAGGCGGCCGGCAAAGGAAGAATAATGACAGCCCCAGCGATGGAACCGAGCAGAATCTTGGAAGCGGTTTTCATAAGCGAATCAGGTTCGGGTGTGACCCGAGAATGCATCCACGGCTTTGCTCTGTCGAGAAACATCACAGAGGGACAACGGCCGGTAGTGTCCTGATTTGCAAATTAGGACAGCACCGAACGGCCGCTCTCATTGACCCACCCCGGGCACACCCGCATAGTGCACCGCTTTATGTCGATCGAGCTGACCCGAAACTTTTGCATCATCGCGCATATCGATCACGGGAAGACGACGCTTTCCGATCGGTTGCTCGAGCGCACGGGCACGATCCATGAGCGCGATAAACAGGATCAGCTCCTCGATTCGATGGACCTCGAACGGGAGCGCGGCATTACGATCAAGGCGCACCCGGTCGCGATGCGGTACACCAGCAAGTCGGGTGAAAAATATCGGCTGAACCTCCTCGACACGCCGGGCCACGTCGATTTCGCCTACGAAGTTTCCCGTTCGCTTGCGGCCTGCGAAGGCGCGCTCTTAATCGTGGACGCGGCCCAGGGCGTGGAAGCGCAGACCGTGGCAAACGTGCACCTCGCGCACAAGCAGGGTCTGACGATCGTCCCGGTCATCAACAAGATCGATTTGCCCAACGCCGATATCGCCTCGGTTCATCGGCAGTTGGAAGAAATCCTCGCGATTCCGGCGGAGGAAGCGATTGACGCCAGCGCCAAGATGGGGATCGGCATCGAGGAAATCTTGGAAGCGGTCGTGGCCCGCGTCCCCTCGCCAGAAAAACCAAAGGACGAAGTGCTGCGCGCACTCGTTTTCGATTCCGTTTTCGACGTTTACCGCGGCGTCGTCGGGTACGTCCGGGTGGTTTCCGGAAAAATGGAAGCCGCGCAGGCGATCAAGCTAATGAGCAATGATTCGCGCTACGAGATCAAGGAAGTGGGTGTCTTCACCCCGAAGATGTATCCGCAAAAGCGCCTGAACGCAGGCGACGTCGGCTATTTCATCGCCAACATCAAATCCACCGCCGACATGAAAATCGGCGACACCATTACGGACGCCCGGCATTCGGCCACCAAGCCGCTTCCCGGTTTTCAGGAAATCCATCCGATGGTGTTCAGCGGCATCTATCCAATTAACACCGCCGATTTCGAGCATTTGAAAACCGCGATCGGCAAATTGCGGCTGAACGATTCAGCCTTCATCTACCAGCCGGAGAGTTCCGTCGCGCTCGGCTTCGGTTTTCGTTGTGGCTTCCTCGGCCTTCTCCACATGGAGATCATCCAGGAACGGCTGCGCCGCGAGTACGACATGGATATCATCGCGACGTCGCCGAGCGTGATCTACGAAATCCTGACGACGCGCGGTGAGACGCTGCTTATCGATAACCCCGCGCACCTTCCCGACCCCAGCATCATCGATGAAATTCGGGAGCCGATCGTAAAAGCCTACGTCCTTTGCCCGAACGAAAACATCGGCGACATCCTCCAGCTTATTCTCGAAAAGCGCGGCCTCATGGACCACACGGAGTCGCTCGACACCCGCCGCGTCATGCTCCACTGCGAGCTGCCGCTCAACGAAATCCTGGTCGATTTCAACGACAAGATTAAGAGCATCACCCGCGGCTACGGCTCGATGGATTACGAACATGCCGGTTATCGCGCCGCGAAACTGGTGAAGCTCGACCTGCTGGTGAACGGCGAGCCCGTCGATGCTTTCTCGACGATTGTCCACCGCGATCGCGCCGACAGCCGCGGCCGAATGCTGGCCGCGAAATTAAAAGAAGTGATCCCGCGCCAACTCTATCAAGTCGCCATCCAGGCGGCAATCGGTGGAAAAATTATTGCCAGGGAGAGTGTTTCCGCGTTGCGAAAAAACGTAACCGCGAAATGCTACGGCGGCGATATTACTCGGAAACGCAAACTGCTGGAGAAACAAAAAGAAGGCAAAAAGCGCATGAAGAGCATCGGCAAAATAAACATCCCGCAGGAAGCCTTCATCCAAGTCCTAAAAGCGCAGTAGATTCCCTTTTTCATGTTCACCAAGAAATACGTCAAGCACGGGCAGATCCTGGTCCGGCATGCGGAGAAATTGTTGCGCTATCGTCGCGATGTTTTGGAGGAAAGCACGCTTGAGGGGTTCAAGGCCCAGATCGACGTGGTTCGCAAGAGCATCAAGGACCGCGACGAGGCCCGGGCGAAGGCTGAATCGGACCGACTCCACGACCTTTACATGAAGCATTTGCCGGCGCCGAAGGATGCGTCCTGGCGCGAGAACGTGGAGGTGGTTCTGGTCGCAGTGGTCGTAGCAATCGGGGTTCGCTCCTATTTTCTCCAGCCATTCAAAATTCCGACCGGCTCGATGCAGCCGACGTTGAACGGGATTATCGGGCATCGCTCTTTTGTCGCGAACGACGGAGACATTCCGATCGATCAGAAGCCGCAATACGAGAAGCGCAGCGACGGCTGGTACTGGAAAAGTTATCCGGCCGACGGCGCGAAGCCGAACATCCTTCGCCAGGTCGCCGAGTTTTTTATTCTGGGCCGCAACTACATCAACGTCGTCGCTGACAAGGACGATGTGATCGAGCAAATTCTCCCGAAGAAGTACGGGTTCTTCTTCACCTTCTCCCAGATTGTCTGCCAACACGGGAGCTACCTTGTCTACGCGCCGCCGGACACATTGAAGCAGGATTTCAGAGTGTCAGCCGGCGCTCGGTACAAGAAGGGTGATGTTATTGCGCGTGGCGCAGTCGATACCGGCGACCAGGTTTTCGTTGATAAGTTCAGTTACAATTTCATTCGGCCGCATCGCGGCGATGTCTTTGTTTTCCGAACGGATAATATTCCGGACATCCCGGGCGACCCCGAGACTGGCGAGCATTCGTTCTATATCAAGCGATTGGCCGGTCTGCCCGGCAACACGTTGAGGATCGATCCGCCGTTACTCTTCGTGGATGGCAAGCTTGCCGAAGGCTTCGGGTTCGCGCGGGTGATGGCGGCGAAGCCCCCGTACCATGGTTACGCCTCCGGACCGCAGAACAGGAACCGGCCGGACCCGGCGGCAATTCTCACCGACCTGTCGGACCCGACGAAAACTTTCACGGTGCCGCCGCACAATTATTTCGCGATGGGTGATAACAGCGCGCATAGCTTCGATAGCCGCTGGTGGGGTCCGGTCCCGGAGCCGAACCTGGTCGGGCGCGGGCTCTTCGTTTACTGGCCGTTCACCTGGCACTGGGGAATCATTCGTTAGGCCAGGCCGATGCTTTCGAGCATTCCGCGCATCTATCCGCTGCTCGGACTCTGCGCCGGTTATCTCATCGTTCTTTTCTTTAACCCGATCCGACTGGCCTTGCGGGACGGTTTGCGCTGCATTCTGCGGTTCAAACGTATCTGGCTGACGTTCGTTCTCCTCGGGTTCGCTTACTCGGTTTTCCAATTCGCCACCTTCACGCCGGTTCATGGCATGGCCGAACTGGACTTCAGCCAGGTCACGGCGCCGGGCACGTGGGAATGGCCAGCCTTTACCGAGATCTGGCGCGAAGTGCCGTTGCCGACGCTCGAAGGACTCGCCGGAATTTTCGATAACGCGACAACGACCTATCCGCTGTCGATCCTGGCGGCCATTTTGTTGCTCATAAACTGGCGCGGTCTGCATGGCGCTTTGATCCGCGCTCTCGGGAGGCGCTACGGATTCTGGGGTTACCTGATTTATCTTGTCCTGATTATCAGCGCTCTGGCGACGTTGATGAAACCGATCGCGTTTTGGCGACTGCCGGAATGGGGAACCGCAGAGCCGGCGGCGAAATTGTTGCGAATGTCGGCCACGGTGGACGCGGTGGCGTTCATCTTCGAGTACCTCTTTGGCGTTTACATCCAGGTTTACCTGATCACGGTTTGCCTCGCCTGGATTAAGGGCCTCAGCTTCCGCGAGCACGAATTGTTTGGCTTCGCCATGCGACGATTCAGTTACGTGCTCGAATGGGCTGGGATCGTCGTGATCGTGAGCACGATGATCGTGCGGGCGCCGTTGCTTCTCGCCTATTTCACCAACGTGCCCGATGTGATGGATTATTTGCCGGGCGAACGTTTCATCATGTGCCTGCTGATTATCGCGTTCTGCTCGATGCAGGTCTCGCTGGTTCTGCATAACGAGACGCTCCGGGCCGCGTTCCATGCCCATAAGGAATTTGTTCGCACCAATCTCTTTCGGCTCGGCTGGTTTCTCCTGATCGCGGCGCTCCATTATTTTTTCCTGATCAGCTGCGATGCGATTGTGCGGGCGGCGATCGCCGATCGAACGGTGGGCGTGATAGTCTGGAAACTGGTTTACGTTTGTTTGCGTGGATTAGTGACCGGTTGGTTGCTCGCGTCGTGGGTATGCCTTTTCCGGCAATGTGAAACGCGGCGAGCCAACCAGGAGAAGTGGATCCAATCCGAGATTCAATATTAGGCCGTGAACGCAGCCAAGATCACGCGCGACAGTAAATCGAACCTGGCGCTGGCGTTTGTCGCGCTCGGCCGCGAACGCCGGAATGACATTACGGTCTTCTACGCCTTCTGTCGCGTCATCGACGACATCGCTGATTCGTCTGAGGGGACGCCGGAACAAAAGGCCAACGACTTAAGAACATGGCGGCAGTGGATTCGCGAGAGCGCTCCCGGTGAGCCGGAGCTGGCGCGCGATGTTCGCGGCCTTTACGCAAAATATCCGATCACACCGCCGATGCTCGACGAGATCATTGATGGCGTCGAAATGGATTTGCGGAGTGTCCGTTACGAAACATTCGAGGAGCTGCGGCTCTACTGTTATCGCGTCGCGAGCGCGGTCGGTCTCGTCAGCATCGAGATTTTCGGATATCACAACGCCGCCTGCCGCGACTATGCGATCCAGCTGGGGTTAGCGTTGCAGATGACCAACATCATCCGCGACGTCGGCAAGGATTTGAATAATGGGCGCGTTTACCTGCCGCTGGAAGACCTGGCGCGGTTTGAGTATTCGGAGAGCGATCTGCGAAGTCGTCAATACAACGACGCTTTCGTGCGCCTGATGGAATTTGAAAGTCAGCGTGCCGAAGAATTTTTCTCGCGAGCGGCTGCTCTTCTTCCCCGACAAGATCGGCGGTCGATGGTCGCGGCAGAGATCATGGCCTCGGTCTATCACGCTTTGCTGCGCCGGATGAAAACGGACGAGTTTCGAGTCTTCGATAAGGAGTACAGGCTCAGCAAGATCGAAAAAAGTGGCCGCGTCGCGGGGCAACTTTTGCGACTTTGCTTGAATGCGAGGCGTTAAATTCCCGTCAGAACTCTACTCGAACAAAATTTCACAGAGATCATGAAGAAGAATCCATTAGCAATTATCGCCATCGCCTTGTTCGTCGCCGTGGCGTTCACATCGTGCGAAACAGCGACCGGCCAGGGAGCGGGTTGGGGCGCAGCCACCGGCGCGATCCTTGGCGGCCTCACCTCGCGTCATCATAGCGTGGAAGGTGCCGCCGTGGGCGCTTTAATCGGCGCCAATACGGGCGCGCTGATTGGCGCATCGATCGATGAGGCGCACGCGGTTCGCTATGGTCCGCGTCCTCGAGGTGGTTTTCCTTTTGCCGAGCCCACGGAAACACCGGGCTTATATGTGAGCCCATATCCGCCGCATCGGGTTTACAATTTGCGTCACGTCCCGCCCGGCGGCCTGGTCGAGGACGAGGTCGGCGGCGGTTATTTTCGCAAGCCGTAATTGGGTAGGGCGAGACCCTGTCGAGCCGGCTGGGTTTGGCATAGTTTCTTCGGTCCGCTCGGCAGCGTCTCGCCCTACTTGCGAAGCGCATCGACGATCGCCTGCGCTTCGTCGGTCATCTTCAGCAGCTCCGGCCAGCTCCGGTGATAATTTTCGCCGGGCAATTTGCGGGTCGCGTCGAACCCCATGTGCGATCCGATGTTCTGTGAGCTCGGTGCGTGATCGAGCGAGTCGCTCGGATTCCGGATAATTGTGCTGTCGCGCTCCGGATCGGTGTTCGCGCAAAGACGAAACAGGACTTCGCTCGTGTTGTGCACGTCGCAATCTTCGTCCACCACCACGATGTATTTGCTGAACATCATCTGGCCCATTCCCCAGAGGCCGTGCATCACCTTGAAAGCCTGATACGGATATTGTTTCCGAATACTGACGAAGACCAGATTGTGAAACACGCCTTCGGGCGGCAGCGTCATGTCGACCAGTTCCGGGAAATTCATTTTGAACACGGGCAAAAAAATCCGGACGCTCGCGTCGCCCATGTAGAAATCTTCCATCGGCGGAATGCCAACGATCGTGGTGGGATAAATCGCATCGCGCCGGTGCGTGATCGCCGTGAGATGAAAGACCGGATAATCTTCGAGCGCGGTGTAAAACCCGGTGTGATCGCCGAACGGCCCTTCCGGCCGCATCTCGCCCGGCTGCACATAACCTTCGAGAACGAAATCCACATCGCCCGGCACTTCGAGATCGATCGTCTTGCAGGGCACGAGCTCGACCGATTTTTTCCGAATGAATCCAGCAAACAAAATTTCATCGAGCCCATCCGGCAACGGCGCCGTCGCGGCAAAGGTGTAAGCCGGATCGCCGCCGAGACAGACCGCAACCGGCATCCGCTCGCCGCGTTCGTAATAACGCTTGCCGTGCCGCGCCCCGACCTTATGCACCTGCCAATGCATACCAGTCGTTAGGTCGTCGTAGACTTGCATCCGATACATCCCGACGTTGCGCGCTCCCGTCTCGGGGTCGCGCGTATGCACATTCGGAAGCGTGACGAAGCGCCCGCCATCTTTTGGCCAGCATTTCAGAATCGGAAGATCGCGAAGGGAAAACTCTCCGGTTTCCGCTTTCCGATCTCCGGTTTCGTAAACCACTTCCTGGCACGCTCCTTCCTTCGCGTGCTTCGGTCGGGCGTGAAGCAAACTGATTCCCTGTTTGAGTAGGCTCCACCCTTCGCGTAAATCCGTGGGCGGTTTCGCTTTCAGGATCAACTGAATCTCCTGAGCGAGATCGTCGACATTGTTCAGCTTCAACGCCATCGCCATCCGTTTGCGCGATCCCATCGTGTTGATCGCGACCGGAAACTGAGACGGTTTGCCATCGATCGTCGGCTTTTCGAAAAGGAGCGCTTTGCCCCCTTCGGGCGATTTCATCTCGCGATTCGCCCACTCGCTGATCACCAGGTCGGTCTCGACTGGGACGGAAACGCGCGTCAGTTCGCCAGCCTGATCAAGAGCCTCGACGAATTGGCGGAAAGAGCCGTAAGCCATCGCGCCAAGATGGCGTCTCCCCCGCGGAACAACAAGTCTCCGCAGGCGCGCGTTGCGCACGCGATTGAGTCGCGCCTTCAGCGCTGTTGGATTTTTGCGCCAATGCGATCCTGGGGCGTTGCCCCAGGCTGTCGATGACTCCGCGCCGTTGGCGCTTGGGCTTGCTTGCGATGAAAACCTTGGGAGTGCCGCAGGGGCGACTTCAGTCGTTGGCGAAACTGCGCGCCATTGGTACTTCGCGGCAGACCTACCAGGCAACTTCGCAGGGCCGAAAGGCGCGATCTCAACTCAGCCTGGGGCAACGCCCCAGGAAATCATGACTCCAAAAAAATTCTGCCAGCGCCGAAAGCGCGAATCAGTACCGCGGCTGGGTCATGAATTGAATCGAAACAACCCGACCGCCGGAGAACGTTACCGTCTTCGAAGGGTACGCTACGCGAGGCGGAAGGTACGAGTAGAAGAACGGATCGTAGAACGGGTCGCCGACGATCCCGAAGCGATGGGCGCCATGCCGATGGAACACGACTGCGCCGCCGTAATATCCACCATAGCCGAACGGTCCGTACGGATACGGATAAGGCGCGTTCGCATAGGTGTATTCGTTGTAAATCCAGGTCTCGACCGGTTTGCCGCGAGCGACGCCTGTCGCTTTCTGGTCCGGTGCACCCCACGCGAGCCAGACCGCGTTCTGTGACATGCCTTCACGAATTTTCCCCACCTTCACCAGTTCCTGGTCGTTTGGCGACAAGGTCTGGAAAATTTCCGGATGATCGGAGATTCGAGATTCGGTGGTCGAACAGCCCGGCAGAATTAACGCGCTGGCGGATAGACAAAGTGTCAGCGCCCGCAAAAGAATTTGACGCTTCATGTTGAAAAACATACGACGCTCCCTGGTTGAGTCAATCGGGCTACCTTGATTCAATCGTAACACGACCGTAACCTTTCGCCTCGCATGGAAGATCGATACGGCCATCGCATTTCGTATTTGCGCGTTTCGATCACGGACCGTTGCAACGAGCGCTGCACCTACTGCATGCCGCACGAATTGCAGGAATGGCTCGCCCGCGAAGACGTCCTGACTTACGAGGAAACCTTGCGGCTCATTCGGATTGCCGCGGACCTCGGCGTTTCGAAAATCCGCATTACCGGCGGTGAACCGCTCACTCGTCGGGATGTGCTCGGTTTCATGGAACGACTGCCGGCTATTCCCGGTCTCAACGACATCGGCATTTCGACGAATGGAACTTTGCTCGCGCGTGAGACGACGCCGGGGAGAAAAATGGCGACGGCCCTGCGCGCGGCGGGGGTCAATTCCGTCAATATCTCGCTCGATACGCTTGATCGCGATGCTTACGCCCAAACGACCGGACGGGATTTTCTTCCGCAGGTTCTGGATGGGATCGACGCCGCGATCGCCGCGAAGTTTCCGCTCATCAAACTGAATTGCGTCCTGATGCGTGGACGTAATGAAGACCAATTGGTCCCGCTCGTTGAGTTCGCGGCCGAACGAGATCTTCTCCTGCGCTTCATTGAGCTAATGCCCGTCAGTCACAGTGAGGTTCTCGATGAAACGAATTTTCTGCCGATCGCCGAGGCGCGGCGGAATCTTGAAACGCATTTCGGCCCACTGATTCCGGAACCGACCTTCCGCACCAACGGGCCTTCGACCTACTACAAAGTTGCGGATCGCAATCAGCGTATCGGTTTCATTGGCGCGATGACGAACCTGCATTTCTGCGAAAGCTGCAACAAACTCCGGCTGACCTGCGATGGAAAACTCCGGCCCTGCCTCGGCAGTTATCTTGAGTTCGACATCATGAAAGTCATGCGCGCGGGCGCGAGCGATGCGGAGTTACGTCAATTCTTCCTCGACGTCGTCGAACGCAAACCGGAGCAGCACGATTTTCGAGAAAGCTATCAACCTGGCCGAATGATGGTGGCGATCGGCGGGTGATCGGGAAGTGACCAGTGACGTGTGACAAGTGACGAGAAGAAGAAGCGGCTAAGTCACATTTCGGCGGATGGCCGGGCTCAGATGGTTGACGTATCGGCGAAGCCGCTCAGCGCGCGCACCGCCGTAGCTGCAGGCCGAATCGTTCTGGCGAAAGAAACGGTCGCGCTAGTTCGCAAGAATGAGATCGCGAAAGGGGACGTAATCGCGACGGCGCGACTGGCCGGCATCCAGGCGGCGAAACGAACCGCGCATTTGATTCCGCTCTGCCACACGATCCCGCTCAGCGAAGTGAAGATCGACATCGAGCTGTCGAAGGATGGAGCGACCGTCACCTGCGCCGCGCGGACCGTGGCGCAAACCGGCGTTGAAATGGAAGCGCTGACAGGCGTTTCTGTGGCGCTGCTTACGATTTACGACATGTGCAAGGCCGTGGATAAGAAGATGGAGATCGGCGAGCTGCGGTTGCTCGAAAAGACGAAGCGCGCCGTTTGACGCGTTGTCATCCCGAGCCGCGCAGACGGCGAGGGACCGCTCAATGCAAGCTGGATCACACAAGCTAATAGCGACATCCACTTTGACGTAGACGCCAAATAAATCGCAGAAGCGGTTAAACGCGTGCGAGATCCCTCGGCGTGCTCCGCCAGCCTCGGGATGACAGCAGCTTTCCTTGATCTAAGTTCCCCGCGGCCTATGCAAATCACCGTTGGCATCATCACTGTTTCCGATCGCGCTACTTCGGGCGAATACGAAGACCTGGGCGGCCCAGCGCTCAAGGAAGCGGCGGAGAAATATGGCTGGCAGGTCTTGAGCGAGGCGATTGTACCGGATGACACCCCACGGATTCAAGAAACGGTCCGATCGTTTTCCGATCAAGGTTGCGGCCTTATTCTCACCACCGGAGGAACCGGGGTCGCCGTGCGCGATGTCACGCCGGAAGCGATTCGCGCGATCATGCGCGTCGAGATTCCGGGTTTCGGTGAAACGATGCGGCGCGAATCGGCGAAGATCACGCCGAACGGAATTCTGTCGCGCAGCCTCGCGGCAATCGTCGAGCGCGCTCTCGTCATCGCGCTGCCGGGCAAGCCGTCCGGCGCGGTGGAATGCCTGGGTTTCGTGGTCGGCGCGATTCCGCACGCCGTCGCGCTCGCGCAACGGGTACCGACGTCCTGCTAATTAGATCGTGATGAGCGTCAGCTCCGGCGGGCAATTCCACCGGAAAGGGATGTGATAAGTGCCAATGCCCGCATTGACGTAGAGCGGGCCGCTGGGCGTGTCATAATAGCCGAGCTCGTAAGGACCGACGTTACGCGGCAGGACCACCGCGCCGAGAATAGGCAGGCGGACTTGTCCGCCGTGCGAATGGCCCGCAAGAATCAAATCGAACCGGCGTCCAAGGTCATTCGCCACTTGCGGGTAATGGAGCAACAGAATCTGTCGTCCCGCTCGCGGCGGCCTGAAGGCGGTAGTAGCCTTTGGGCCGTACCCGACGATTTCCAGATCGTGTTCAGCGAGCAGCGCGCTCTCGTCCACGAGCCATCCGCCGCCGGTTGCGCCGAACCCCTCGACGAAGTCGGACCGCCGCACGCCACTTTGGTAGTCGTGATTACCCGGCGTGCCATAAACCGGCGCCTTGATCTGGCGGATGAACTCGAACGCGGCCGGGCCGAAGTGCGCTTCTTCCACGACGTCTCCGGTAAAACAGACGAAATCGGGCGCGAGATCGTTGATGCCGCGGACAACTGCCGCCGCGTAATCCGCATCTCCCTTGTAATGGAAATCGCTAAAGTGAACGAATCGGCAATCGCCATCACCATGCCGAAGTTTTTTGACGCGGAGCGCCGTCGTCTCAAGCGCCGCGGAGTCGGCGCCGATGACTGCCGGCAGTGCCAGCGCACTGAGGCCAAGAAATTTTCGGCGGGTGATGCTGCTCATCTCCTTATCTCCAGAGCATAGAACATTCTCGTTCCCCTGGGAAGTAGGCGTCCGAGAACGCGAAGAAAACGCCCAACGCCGAACGTCCAACGCCCAATATCGAATGCAAAAGCCCTCTGCATTTCTGCTGATTGGACGTTCGGCGTTGGGCGTTCGGCGTTTTCTTTTTTCCTAATCCGGCCACACCAACAGCCGCATGAACTCCCGGCCCTTCTCCGTCAAATGCGCGTTGGCTCCGTGGCCTGAGATACGATCCATCGTGAGCGTGGCTCCATCTACACCGCTTGGTTTCAGGTAGGATAACTCCGGTTCCGTCACCGGTTTTTCGTTTGGCTTAATTCTCAGTGGAACGCCTTCACGATTGAACGACACCTCCCAGCTAGCCGATTCGGCGGTTGCTTTGTCGTGCACCATCCAGGGATAAAATCTTGCCAGATCGAAATTCTTCGAAGGCGGCAATAGCACGCGATAAAGCGTCTCTTCCTCCGTTAGAAATTCCGGGATTGTGAGCTCCGGGCGTTTCTGCAGCTCAAGATAGAGTCGCGCGATATCGAGGCCGGCCAGGTTCAGACCGTTGTAAAGTCCATGGTGGTTCGGATCGTTTTTGAAATGGGATTCGTGCCACGCATCGAATTGCCGGCTCAACATCAGGTTCAATTCCAGGTGCACATGCGCGCGGGCCTGGTTCAATCCCTCGCCGGTATGTCCCATCACGCCGAGTGGATCGCGTTGCTGCACGCGTTGACCTTCATGCACTGAGATCGAGCTGAGGTGACCGTAAAGGCTGTAGTATTTGCAGCCATCGAATCGGTGTTCGATCACGACGTAGCGGCCGTAGTTCGACCAGCCAGCCACGGAGTTCGCGTGCACCACCACCCCGGGCGCGATGGCGTGGACGACATCGAGCGGCTCGCCGCGGGCGTCGCGCTGAAGCGGCTTAATGTCCATCCCTTCATGGAGCCGCGTGTAAACAATTCCAGCGGACGTTTCGACCGGATTGCGGACGAAGCCGTAGCGCCCGCCTTCCCAGGGCGTCGATTTTTCGCCGTGATAATCGCGCTCGATGTATTGGTAGAACGCTGGGCCGTCCCCGCGGAGAAGCGCGTCGTTGTCCGTCGGCAGGACGAGGTTGAGCGGCTCAGCGCGGCCGATGGCGGCGCCGAGAATAAGCAACGTAATCAGCGCCGCGGTTTTCATGGCGGATTGATAAAGGGTTTGACAATTTCCGCAACCCCGAAAGCTTTCGAGGCTGATTAGCCGCTCATGAGCCGCACGCTTGCTTTTACCGTCGTGACCTTCGTGCTGGCGGCTCGCCTTTCCGCGCAGGAGCCGTCCGTTACGCCCGAGAAACGCGGCGGCTGGTTCAGCCGGATGCTCCATCCCTTCCAGTCGTCAAATCCCGCGCCGAATTACAAGGATGCCAGGCTGCGCGGTCTTGTCCTGGAATTGAAGCTCTCACCCGAACCCGTGAAGTTATCCGAAGTCCGCCAACTCGAAGTCAATCTGACGCTCAAGAATGTTTCGAAGCGCGGCATCGTCCTCGAGTTTCCGAGCGAGCAACGTTTTGAAGTTTATCTACGCAATTCCACCGAAGCGATTCTCACCATCTGGTCCGATAACCACGCGTTCGAAGACAAACCGGGCACGGTCCTTATCAATCCGCTCGAGCACGTCGATTACCCCACGACCATTGCGACCCGCGATCTATCGCCGAACAAAGTTTTCATCTGCGAGGTTTTCGTTCCGCAATATCCCGAGCTGCGCATCCGGCAGAAATTCCTGACCGCGCCGTGAGGGAAAGTTAAGGGTTGTTAGTTGAGAGTTGAGAGAAAGACAGCGGCTCTCAACTCTCAACTATTAACTCTCAACTGTTTTCCGATTACCACAGCCATCCGCAGGGGCACCGCGTCCAACCGTACACGCAGGCGCTCCTTCAGCCGTGGGTCGATAGCGGGCGAGAGCGCGGGTTGACGGACATCGCTTTCACGGATCACGATCGTTATCACTCGGGGATTGATTTCGATGAGCTCGAGGAACTGCGCGTGGCGAATCCCGACACCAAGATTCGCGCCGGCATCGAGCTGGACAACGATCCGGAAACGTCCGCTGCCGGCCGTGCCTGGGTCGAAAAAAACTGGGACCGGCTCGATTTCGTTCTCGGCTCAGTCCATTACCTCGATCGGCCTGATCAGATGTTCGACAGCGTTCCCGCCGGCGCCGAGCAGTTCGCCGATCGGGACATCGATGAAGTCTATCGCGATTATTTTCGCCGTATCCGCGAGATCGCCGCAACCGGGCTAGTTGATTGCCTGTCGCACCTGGATCTGGTGAAAATCCACGGTCATCGATCGACCGCTCCGATTCGCGATCTCATCGGTGAAACGCTCGACTTGATCGCCGCTCGCGGCCTCGCCATTGAGCTCTCGACGGCCGGGTGGCGCAAACCGGTAAACGAACTTTATCCGTCCGACGAAATCATCCGCCTGGCCATCGAAAAAGGAATCCGTTTCACGAGCGCGTCCGACGCGCATTCGCACGTACAGCTCGGTGAAAGCTACGACCGCCTCGCGCGAAAAATGGAGCAGCTCAGAATTACAGAAGTCTGCGTGTTCGAAAGACACCGAGCGCAGCTCAAGTCGCTGTAACCGCGACGCTCTGTCGCCGCGCGGGCTACGCCTCGACGCAGCGAGGCGGCTACAATCCCAACCCGCCGAGTCCGAGCCCGCCCGTAATTTTCGTCATTTCGCTTTGAGCGAGGTCCTTGCCTTGCGCGATGGCTTGCTTCACGCCGCTGAGCACAGCTTCTTCAAGAAATTCCACGTCCTCCGGATCGACAATCTCTTTCGCGATCTTGATCGACACGACGTCGCCAGAACCGTTCGCGACCACTGTGACCTTGCCGCCCGCGGCTTGGATCTCGACCGTTTTGTCTTCGAGCTCGGCTTGCGTCTTGGCCATTTGCTCCTGCATCTTTTGAGCCTGCTTCATCAACTTGTTGAGATTCATATAGGTCAATCGCTCACAGTTTTGATTTCGCCTTGGAAAATTTCCAGCGCTTCTCGGATCATTGGATCGTCTTTGAATTCGGCCTGCGTCTCCGGCTTTTTCGGCGCCGCCGCTTCGACCGGCGCGTTCACTGGCAATCCTTCTTTCAACACAAACTTGATCTTCCAATCCTGGCCGCTGATCTCCTTCAAAATCGCGTCGATG
>DATBCW010000141.1:0-6888 GCA_036270255.1 Chthoniobacterales bacterium | reverse complement strand
GCATCTTTCACGATGCCTTCGCCCTCCATTTTTCGCTTCGCGAGAAGTTCACTGAGCGCGCTCAGGCATTGGGGCGATTCCTTGAGCACCTCGGCCATGATCGGTTTGCTGATCTCGAGAACTTCGCAGTCGTTTTCGGCGCGAACGGTGGCGGTGCGGGTCTCGCCGGTGAGCAATGAGAATTCGCCGAAGCAATCGCCCTGACGCATCGTTCCCACCCGGACGCTAGTCCCGTTTCTCGCGATCGCTACCGCCGCCGTGCCGCGCAGCATGACGAACATTGAATCGCCGGCGTCGCCTTCCTGGATGAGACGCTCGCCGCGGCCGTAACGATGGATCGGCGAATTTTGGAGGACGTTTGCGAGTTGGTCGTCGTTCATGCAATCGAAGAGCGGCTCGCTCCGCATGATCGCCCGGGCCTCGGCCTGCGGATCGCCGGTCCGCTTCGGGCCGCGTTGCACATGCAGAGTGCGGATCGGGAATGGGATCGTGATTTGCTGGCGTCGAAATTCGTACCAGATGTTGGTCCGAATGGCGTCGCAGACGTCGTTGTAAGCACGGTGATTGCCCATCGAGAACTTGATCTCGTAAACGACCGCCGAGTCGGCAAAATCCATCACGTAAATTTTCACGGGCGGATCGGGCAACACGCCTTCCGCGTTTTCGGCGGCGCGATGGAGAGCGTCCTTCACCCGGTTTGGCGGAACATCGTAATCGACGCCGACCCGCAGCCGCATGGCGTGGATTTCGGTCGGGTAATGGAGATTGATGATCGGGTTGCGCGCGATCTGGTAGTTGGGGATGTCGAGGTAAATCCCGTCGTTGGTGCGCAGGCGCGTGGAACGCCAGTTGATCTCCATCACTTCCGCGAACCGATCCTGGATATGGAGCCAGTCGCCGACCTTGTATGGCTTGCTGATCTGGAGCGCGATGCCGGCGATGATGCCGCCGAACAAATCCTGAGTCGCGAAGCCAAGCACGATCGCGGCGATGCCCGAGCCGGCGAGGATGCCGCGGAGTTGACCTTCCGCGTGATAACCGACGCTCAGGACGAGGAGCAACGCGATCAGGTAAATGAAGAGCGCGACGACCTGGCGAAGGAAATGAGGAATTGTCGCGCGCCGCTTTTTTTCCCAGTACGCATCCCAGAGGTAGCGATCGAGCAGAGCAACGAAAAATGCGGTGCTTAAAAGGAAGAGAACCGCGCCGATGTGATTTCGCCAATCCGCGTGGACACCGTAGAACGAAATGGCAGCATAAAATGCGAGGGTCAGGCAGAAAAGTTGAAAGAGAACCCCGAGCGGAACGCCCGCGCGGCGTTTCAGAAGCCGGCCAATGGTCAGGGCCGCGAAATACGTCGCGATGAAAATGATCATCGTGACGATAGGCCGTTCGGTCTGGATGAATTGCAACATCGGCGGCGGGAGAATATCAGGGAGCGGGTGGGTCGGACAAGTGCGGGCGTAAACGTCTGTCATCCCGAGGCTGGCGGAGCGCGCCGAGGGACCTCTCAAGCGGTCAATCGCTAACGCGTTAGTGAAGGCGTTATCGTCGGTTTACGCTTGGTGTTTCTTCGGTGGCGCAATCTGCGACTGCGGGGTCCCTCGCCATCTGACGCGGCTCGGGATGACGTCGTTCGCGGCGTGTGCCGTCAGACTCGCGGAGCGATGACGAGCCAGACCCAGCCCGCCAGGAAGCAAACGCCGCCGAGCGGCGTGATGGCGCCGAGCCAATGGATGTTCGTTAGCGCCATCGCGTAGAGGCTGCCGCTGAAAAGAAGAATGCCGGCAACAAAGAGGAAACAGGTCGGGCGATTGCCGGCGCCATGTAGCGCCAGCGCCACAAGCGCGACGTCATGCAGAAAATGATAGAGCACAGCCGTATTCCAAACTTCGAGCATGCCGCTGGATTGGAGCGCGGCTTTCAAGGCGTGCGCGCCGAACGCACCCAGGGCCACCGCCAGAAAACAAAGCGCTGCGGCAAGACGTAACAGCGCGATGCGGCTCATTTTCCGCCAAAAAACTTTCGGAACGATTGAAAGAGCCGGCCGGGAAGGGTGGTCGCCTTTTGCCCGAGGTCCTGCAATTTCTGGGCAAATTGTGTCTGGGTGCCGCCGTGAATTTCGCAGGTGACGGTAGGCACCTTGTCTTCCGGCAAAGCGATTTCGTAAGCGGTGCCGGCGGCGTTGCAGCCAGTCGTTGCCAGATGATTCGAGATGGAACACACGACGGCGCTCGAGAGCGGCATCGTCGGCTGGAGATCGTGCGCCGGGTAACGCTGCGCGGCCTTTGTCATGACCTGGGTCCAAACCGGCAGCGCAAGGGCTGCACCGTAGCCGTGCGCCATGATCGTTTGCGGCTGATCGAACCCAACCCAGACGCCGCACGTGATCGCGTTCGTGTAACCGACGAACCAGGCATCCTTGTAATCGTTCGTCGTTCCGGTCTTTCCGGCGGCCGGCAGTTTAAAGCCTAACGACTTCGCGCTCGCCGCCGTGCCGCTCACGAGCACTTGTTCCATAAGCTGCGACGTCATCCAGGCCGCGCTTGGATCGAGTGCCGGGACGCTGACGTGCGCGGCGCGATAAATCGGATTGTGATCGGCGTCATCAATTCGCTCGATGATGTAAGCCTGCTTCCGGATGCCGGCGTTCGGAAAAACGGTGTAGGCCGCGGTCAGATCTTTCAGGTCCGTCTCGAACGACCCGATGTAAATCGCCGGGCCGTGGGGAACGTTTTGGCTGAGGCCCAGGGTCATCGCGATTTTCTGGACGTTGTCGAGTCCCGCGATCTCGCCGACGCGCACGCTCATGGTGTTGCGCGAATGAATCAGCCCGTACGAGACGGGTTGGACGCCGCCATAAGTGCCATCCGAATTTCCCGGCGTCCAATTTCCGGCGCCCTGAATTTCCCCGGGCTCGATCGGTCCGTCGCTCACTGCCGTGCCCGGGAGGAGGCCATGAGAGAATGCAACCGTGTAAACGAATGGCTTGAACGAAGAACCGATCTGGCGATTCGCCGGCGCGAGGGCACGATTGAATTTGCTCTGGGCGTAGTCGCGTCCGCCGACCAGCGCGCGGATCCCGCCGCTTTCATTATCGATCGCGACGAGCGCTCCCTCGAGATAGGGCATGGAAGAATCCTCGCCTTCTTCCGGTGGCCGGTAGTTCGCCTTGAGCGGATGCTTGAAACCGGATTGATGCTCGATCTTGGCGAGCTGCGTTTCCATCGCCTGCGTTGCCGCGTTCTGCACGGTCGGATCGAGCGTCGTGTAAATGTAGAGGCCGCCGTCGTCGATCTGATCGGGGGTAAGGAGCAGGTTGAGATCGCGCTGGACCGCGTCCATAGCGTAGTTCTCCTGGATGAGCGGCATCCGCTTCGGATGTGACTCGACCTTCCTGAGCTTGGCGTCCTGCGCCTGGGACGCGGTAATCTTTTTCAACTCGACGAGCCGGTCCAGCACGGTGTTGCGTTGCAGAGCGGCGCCTTCCGGATTTCTGAGCGGCGAAAATCGGTTCGGGCTGCGGATCAATCCCGCCAATGTGGCCGATTCCGACAGATTTAGTTTTGACGCGTCCTTGCCGAAATAGGCGAGAGACGCGGTTTGCACTCCATAACAACCGGCGCCGAAATAAATCCGGTTCACGTAAGCCTCGAGGATTTGTTGCTTGGTGAAATCCTTTTCAATCCGAAGCGCCACCATCGCTTCGAGAACTTTCCGGCTCAGGGTGCGGCCACCGAGCGGAAGACTGTTGCGAGCAAGCTGCTGGGTAATACTGCTCGCGCCTTCCTTGGCCGAGCCGCTCGTGATGTCCCGCACGAGCGCGCGAGCGATGCCGCGCCAATCGATCCCGCCGTGCTCGAAGAACCGTGTATCTTCCCGCGCCAGCAACGCATCGACGAAGTATGGGGAAACCTCGTTGAGCGCAACTTTCACCCGATTCGCACCGGCGAGCCGGCTGTAGATTTTCCCGTCGACGTCGAAGACGGTGTTGCGTTCCGGCATGTCGCCGACTTTTTTCAGGTCATAGGTCTGCGCCCAGATGGCGTAGAAAAACAGGACGCCGCAAAGCAGAACGATCGGCAGCCCAAGAAGCGCGAGCTTCCATGGGATGCGAATCCTGGTCCGGCTCTTTTTTCCACTGGGAGAGCGGGCGAGGAGCTTCATATTCGTTACAAGAGTTACGCAGTTACTTGGTTACAAGGTTCGACCCGCCAACCCATGTAACGTTGTAACTTTTGTAACAATGTAACCGACCTACAGTCGCATTTGAACAGCGCTATCGTGCTGTTCGTGCGCGCAAGGGGCGTTCGTCGGCACCCCTGCGTCGGCCGCGCTGGCCGCGACCAGCTTGTTGTCGATCAGATATTCCTCGACTTCGTCGCCGCTCACGTCGGCCAGCACTTTGTCGTTAATCTCGACGCAGGGTGAAAGTGGCTGGCCGGTTTTCGTCTCCATTTCCCAACGAAAAGCCGGGTTCTGGATGATGTCTTTTTCGGTGTAAGGAAGATTGTATTTGGCGAGCACGGCGCGGACGCCATTGCTCCAGCCACAACTGGTTTTGAGGTAAGCAGTGATCTTGGGCGTATCCATGGGGAGAACCTAGCATGCGCGGCGCGGTTTGCATTCGCTCTTCGCGGCGCTAAGAAATCTGATGAGCTTTACTCTGCAAACCGGCGAATCCGCACCGGACTTCCGGTTGCCGGCGACCGATGGAAAAACATACGCCCTTGCCGATTTCGCCGGCCATCCGGTGCTGGTCGTATTCTTCACCTGCAACCATTGCCCGTACGTCACCGGCTCAGACGAATCGACCCGGCGGACTGTGGAAAAATTTACGCCGCGAGGAGTGCGCTTCGTGGCGATTAATTCGAACAGCAAGAACACCTACGCCGAGGACGATTTTGCCCACATGGTCCAACGGATGCGCGAAGAAAAATTTCCGTGGATCTATTTGCACGATGAAACCCAGGAAATCGCGCGGACCTATGGCGCGCTGCGGACTCCGCACTTTTATGTGTTCGACCGCGATCGCCGGCTCATTTATACCGGGCGCGCCGTCGATAATCCGCGACAGGCCGACCGCTCAAAGACGCACGAGCTCGAGCGCGCCCTCGAAGAGCATCTCGCCGGCAAACCAGTCAGTACGCCGGTCACAAACCCGATCGGGTGCAACGTGAAATGGGAAGGCCGCGATGCTCACTGGATGCCAGGCGACGCCTGCGACCTCGTCTGAAATAGGTCACATAGGACCTATGGGTCGTATAAGTCCTATATCTTGCTGCGTAACGGCCGGATGCATTGGGTAAGCTTCCGCAGCCCTAGCTGCAGCCGCGTCTTCACTGTGCCGAGCGGCGTATTCGTTGTCGCAGCAATCTCGCGCTGACTTAGTCCGCTAAAATACGCCAGTTCCACCGCTTCGCGTTGCACTGTGGGCAGCGTCTGCAATTGCTTCCCGAGAAAACTGCGCAGATCGCTTTGCGTGACTTCAGTATCGGTCTTTCCGGTTCGCGTGCTCTGCGTTTGCGGCTTGATCTCGTCCTCAAAGCGTTGCTTCGCGCGACGATAACTATCGCGGCGTCGCACCCGGTCGATCGCACGGCGGCGCGCGATCGTGATGACCCAGCCGAGCGGCTTGCCGGCCTTCGGAGAATAATGATGCGCCTCGCGCCAAATCTGGAGGAACGATTCCTGGAGGACATCGTCCGCTTCCGATTCCTCGTGGACCACGCTGCCGATGAGAGCGCGGAGCGAACGCGAGTACCGCGAATACAATTCTTTTAGAGCTTGTTGCCGGCGCTGCGTGATTTCCTGCATGAGCATTTCATCGCAGAGGAAGCCGTCTGCGCCGTCGAGTTGAGGAATGATTTCCGGGAATATCGCCATGTTACCCGTAAGTTCGGACGCGCCCTGAGCATCGGCCATAAGCCCACGGCATTACCTGTCGATAGGGAAAAGCCCGATGGATATTTTCCCGGGAAGTTTTGAATCCCGAGCGCCGAAACTTCGGGCCGCGCTAGGGGTTTATCTTATGTGCGTGTCAGCGTCGCCGCCGATTTCCAAATGGACTTGGCGCGGCTTCAATTGGCACGATTTTGAAATGAATTCGTCACTTCTGCCCGAAGACAAACTCGCGCTCCTCCAGGCGACCGATTTGCGCCGGAAGTGGCATTCGCTCGATGATCAGCGCGTTTGCGTTCTGTGCGATCGCACGATCACCGGCCGCCAAATCGAAGTAAGGCGCGAGGCCGGCGGTACGTATTCGCTCCATTGCCCGACCGAAGGATGTCCTTCTGTCCCCAGCGATTGGTTTTATCAGGGCAACGCCTGCTCCGCTGCAAAACCGGCCAATGTCCGGATGGGCGAGGCGAGTATTTGGACGAGCTGAGTCAACCAGCGCGATCGCGACGACGCGAAAAGTTGGCACCTATTACTTTCTCGCATCCGGATCGACCCACTCCATCGGTCCCGCCGTGCAATTTTCGGTCGGGCAACGCAGACTCAGCAGACCCAGCCCCGGCATGCTGCGGCTGAGTTTGATTTCCATTCCGCTGATTATTTTGCCGCAGCCGAGACAAAGCCGCCGCTCATGAATACTGCCCCAGGGTAGAAAGCCATCGAGCCGCTGGAGCAATTTTAGTTTTTCTTCAGGGTCGATCGGGGCTGTTTCCACGAGCGTTGATTTCTCACACTTTCGAAAATCGCCAATCAGAGAGCGCTCCGATTCGACCCTCAGTTATTCTCTGAGCTGTCGCTCGAGTAGAGCTCGTCAGTGTTTCTCCTTGTCGACCATGGGCAGCGCGATGTTGTCGCTGGGGGGAGCGAAGGTCGACATGTGATTGCAGACCGGCTCGAGTCGCCTCATTTCGGCTCCGCAGTCTTCAGAAC
>DATBCW010000140.1:0-13477 GCA_036270255.1 Chthoniobacterales bacterium | reverse complement strand
ACCGGGTCTGACGAACCGCTGGTGTTCCAGTTGTCGTGTCAACGGCAGTGCTGGGTAGCTATGTTCGGAAAGGATAAGCGCTGAAAGCATCTAAGCGCCAAGCCTATCCCAAGATGAGTTCTCCCTGAAGGGTCGTGGTAGTCCACCACGTTGATAGGTTACTGGTGTAAGTGCAGTAATGTATTTAGCTAAGTAATACTAATAACCCGTTTGGCTTGATCTTTTACTTTTCTGTTCACCCTTCGTTCGCGCAAGCGAGCGAAGGACAACAGGAAAGATCGAAAGATCCAAAAAACAAAACGAAGCTCTTAATTGCTGTTCCCAAAACCTGTATGTAGATATCAGAGAACCAGTGGTTCTTTTGAAATGTAAATGTCGATCTTAGTTCGCCAGAAATTTGCGCCGCCGGTGCGCGACGCAAATTTCTGGTGATCCTAGCGCAGTGGCACCACCCGTTCCCATTCCGAACACGGAAGTGAAACGCTGCAGCCCCGATGGTAGTGCGACGATAGGTTGTGCGAGAGTAGGACGTCGCCAGAACTAAAGCCCTGCGCTTGGAAACGAGCGCGGGGCTTTTGCATTTCTGTCCGCAATTGACGGCTCTACGGATCGGGGTAAGGAAAATGAACCAACGAAAGGCTCGCCATGCTCACGAATCAGAAAGTCATCGACGCGATTAACGAACAGATTGGGTACGAATTCAGCGCATCCATGCAGTATTACGCCATTGCAGCGCATTTTGCGGCGGAAGCGCTGCCGCAATTGTCGGCCCACTTCTTTCAGCAGGCGGAGGAAGAGAAGGAGCATGCGCTGCGGTTTATCAAGTATGTGGTCGACGCGGGCGGATACGTGTCGATCCCGGCAATCGATGCGCCGAAATCGAAGTTTAAGAACCCGGAGGAAGCGGTGAAGCTTTCGCTCGACCAGGAGGTGAAAGTAACCCACCAGATCAATGCGCTGGTGGAACTGGCCCGGAACGAGAACGATTATATCACGATCAATTTTCTCCAGTGGTTCCTGACCGAGCAGCTCGAGGAAGTGTCGTCGATGGACAATCTGCTCAAGATCGTGCAGCGGGCAGGCAATAACCTCTTGCAGGCGGACGAATACCTGGCCCGGGTCGGCGTGCGGACGATGCCGGCCCCCAAAGGGGAATAATTGGAGGGACGACCGCCGTGTCGTCCAAGCGATGGGACGTGACAGCGCACGTCCCTCCAATGAACTTCAAAGATCACTTTTCGAAGCAGGCCGCGGATTACGCGAAGTTTCGGCCTCGATATCCGCGAGAGTTGTTCGTGTGGCTGGGAACGATCGCGCCCAAAACCGAGCTGGCGTGGGATTGCGCGACGGGAAGCGGACAGGCGGCGGTTGAGCTGGCGAAATTATTCCAGCGCGTTATCGCGACAGATGCGAGCGAGAAGCAGGTGGCGAATGCGGAGAGGCATCCGCGAATTGAGTATCGCGTGGCGACGGCGGAAGAGAACGGCTTGGAAACAGGCAGCGTGGATTTGGTTACGGTGGCGCAAGCGCTGCATTGGTTCGATCTCGAAAAGTTCTACAGGGAAGTGCGACGCGTGTTGAAGCCGAGTGGGGTGATTGCCTCCACAGCGTATAAGCTCGCGACGGTTTCGCCGGCGATCGATACGGTGGTGAACCGATATTATTCGGAGATCGTGGGTAGATATTGGCCGGCGGAACGCGTGCTGGTGGAGAAGTTCGAGGGTTTGCCGTTCCCATTTGCCGCAATTGAGACTCCTCCATTCGAAATGGTGGCGGACTGGAGCGTCGAGCAGTTACTCGGATACTTACGCACGTGGTCGGCGACGCAACGGTTCATGGTGGCGGAGAAGCGGGATCCGTTGGGCGAAGTAGAGGCAAAATTGCGGCAATCGTGGGGCGAACAATCGCGGAAAGTGGTTTGGCCGCTGACAGTGCGAGTGGGTAAAATTTAATGTGGGAGGGGCCTTTGCGCCCCGACTGGTCGCCGCACAAAGGCGCCTCCCACATTGGAAGAGCGCCTACTGTGTTTTTCTCCGCGCCAACTTTTTCACCACGGCTTGGCGACGCGCGAATTCGGTAAAGGGGACGGCGGGCGATCCCATAACTTTAGTGTCGTCAGGAACGTCATCGAGGACAGCGCTCTTGGCGGCCACTTGAACGCGATTTCCGATCTTGAGATGTCCCGAGAATCCACTCTGGCCGGCTACGGCTACGTAGTCGCCGAGCTCGGTCGAGCCAGCAATGCCGACCTGCGAGACGAGGAGGCAATGCTTTCCGACTTTCACGTTGTGACCGATCTGAACCAGATTATCGATCTTGGTCCCCTCGCCGATCGCGGTTTCACCGAGGGCAGCGCGATCGATCGTGGTTCCGGCGCCGATTTCAACGTCGTCTTCTATCCGAACGATCCCAATCTGCGGAATCTTGTGATGTTTCCCGCCATGGGTCGCGAACCCATATCCGTCAGAGCCGATCACGACGCCGCTATGAATGATGCAGCGGTTGCCGATGCGGGTGCCGTCATAGATCACGACGTTCGGATAGACAAGGCAGTCATCCCCGATGGTTGAGCCGGCTTCGATCGAGACGTTCTGGAAAATTGTTACGTTGTTTCCGATGATGACGTTCTCGCCGATCACCACGAAATGGCCTAACGAGACGTTGTTCCCGAGTTTCGCTGAATCAGCCACAACGGCTTTCGGCGAAATGCCTTTCGGCAGGGGCCGATTCGAAAACCAGCGCGTCATGATTTTCGCGAACGCGAAATAAGGATCATCGACGCGGATCCAGCGTGCGTCAGACCCTTCAAGTTTTTGTGGGACGAGGACCGCGCCGGCTTCAGTCGTGGCCAGCTCCGGCGCGTACTTGCGATTGCTGAGAAAACTGAGCTGGTCGCCTGCGGCGGAGGCGAGCGGACCGACGGATGCGATCACCCTGGCTCGATCGCCCGTAAATTCGCCCCCGACAAAATCGGCGATTTCTCCTATGGAAACGGCAGGCATTGCCGGAATTGTAGAGTCGCTTGGGCCGCGCGCCTAACCAAAAGATGGGTGAAAAGCTTGAATAGATTCGGCGTTCCGGCCTTCTATAACGCCATGAAAAGAACACTACTTAGTTTGATGATAGCGGGAAGCATGGCGTTGACCGGCGCGGCGTTCGCCGGCAGCCCTTCGACCTATCAGGTCACAGGCCCAGTCACAGCGGTGGATGACAGCATGATTACCGTCATGAAGGGCAAGGAGAAATTCGAGGTTGCGCGTGACTCGAGCACGAAAGTGACCGGCGATCTCAAGGTCGGCGACAGCGTGACGATCAAGTACACCATGACCGCGAAAGAAGTCGAGGTGAAGGCCGCGAAGACCGACAAGAAGAAAGAAGACAAGGCGAGCGCAAGCGCTTCGCCGAAGAAGTAATCGGCCGCTGAATAATGCGGAGGGCGGACGGGCCCAGCGCGCCGTCTACCTCCGCGTTCCTCCCAGAAAGCTCGCTAAGAAATGCCGCGAAAGAACCAAAAACCGATGTCCCGAAAGGCGTTGGCTATTCGGCTGCCACGGGCTCAGCGATGATTTCCGTCAGCGACGGATCCGGAGGAGTAACGTCGACCGGCGCCGGATCGATCGAAATTATCGCGAAGCGCCGCGTCTCGCTCTCATCGGTGAGGGTGACGACTTCGCCGAGCTTGTGACCGAGCAAAGCCTGACCGATCGCGGTTTGATAAGAAATAATGCCACGATCGGGATCGCCGTCCCACGCGCCGAGAACTGTGTAACTCTCTTCCTGTCCCGTATCTGAATCCTTCAACCCAACGACCGTGCCGATGGAAACCTGCGATGTGTCCGGGCTTTCAAAGGCAGTTCCACGCGCGTTGTGAAGCGCGATCTCCAACTCGGATTTGCGGCGCATCAACACGGCTTGCATTTCTTTCGCCGCCTTGAATTCGAAATTCTCCCGCAGATCGCCGTAGGAACGCGCGATCCCGATCTCCTTGCTGTTCTCCGGAATTTTTTTGTTAACGAGCTCTTCGTATTCGGCTTTGCGTTTCTCGAGGCTGCTCCAGGAAACAACGAGCGCTTCGCTCTTTTCTTCCTTCTGCTCGCCAGTGATCACGCTTTCGAGTTCCGGATAGAGCTTGATGATTCGCGCGAGGAGAGAGCGTTTCGTCAGCTCGTCGAAGACGGGGGTCAACATGAGGCGCCGCATGGCGTCGCGCGCGACTCCGATTTCCGCGCCCTGGAACATGTCCGGGATTAGCTCGCGATCGTCGAGCAACAGATCGCGCAGCTTGCTGCCACGGCTGTTCTCATTGTGCTGATCACGCTCGAGCGCGGACAAAATTGTTCCGAGCAAATCGGGCATGATCAAGCCGCGCCCTTCGCCATCGCGTTCCTTGCAAAGCCAGACCAGAATTTCGCTCGTGAGCGAATGATCCCGGATGCCGCGTTCAAGAAAGGTGCGCAGCTCGTCTTGTCTCCCCTCTTCGGCGAACACGCGAGGGATCTGCTGGACCGCACGGGCGTGATTGCTTTGGAGTAACTGCAGAGCGCGCGTGGTCCAGGCTGGGCCGAGAGCAGCAGGGAGCGTTTGCAAAACGCGACGCTCTTTGCCCGACGGCAACTTCGGCAAAATCGTGACCAAGCGCGATTGCTCGTCCTCGATCAACTTCGGCAGAGTCAGGGAAAGATTCGTCGTCTTAAGACTCGGGCATCGCTCGAGCAAATCGTCACGCCCAATGACCAGCTCAAAAGTAAGCGGCGCGTTCAATCGCTGATTTCGCGCCGCCGCATTCTCAATCGCGGTCACGATCGGCTGCAGTTGCGCTTCGGGTTTATCAAATTCGTTGTGGAACTTGATGATCTGATCGAGGGCGGCGACCTGCTCTTTCGGCTGCCGCGCCTGATTGAAAAACGTGATCAGCTCATCTGCGCGCGAAACTTTCTCGCCGCGAAGCTGGATCGGCTCGGTTTTCTTCGCCGGCAGGTGAAAGAATCCATTTTTCTTCAGGGCCTTCGTGGTGGAACTCCACCAGCGTTTCCATTCCGCCTCGTTGAACAAATCGCCGACCATCATCTGGCTGATCTGCTGGACGGTGGCCGCACCGCCGAGGCTCTCGAGAACATTGCGGACAACCGCGGCCGGATCGCTCTTCAACAGCGCTTTGACCCCCGGCAGATCGGTCGCTTTGCGCGTGAGAAAATGCTCGGCGCTGAGTGGGGTCACGTTATCCGCCGCATACGCCAGCTGCATCGGGTGCCCTTTCTTCGCCGGGAAATCGATCAGGATTTGGTTCAGAAGAAGATTCCACTCCGCCACGCGGCCGAATCCCCAGCTCTTGTGCAGGCAATAGGTATCGGGCCGCAAGTGTTCCAGCTGATCGGCCTGACGCGCCGTCAGCTTTCCGGCTTCAACAAGTTTCTCCAGTTCGGCATCCATCGAGTCGAACAAAATACGAAAAACGTGCCGATGCGCGAACGGAAATCTTCTGTAGCCGCTTCGCTGTGCGAAGCGTGAGATTGTCGCGGGGGTTTGTCTCCGCGTCGTCCACAGGGCGACGGCTACACAAGCGGCGCTTTAGCGTTGCGGGGCGCTAGCGAAAATGGAACCGTCTGCGCGGTGTCCACCAATATCTGGTTCTGGATCGCTTTCCACGTGGGCGTCTTCATCGCGCTCGCGGTCGATCTGACCACTTTTAAGCGGCGGGACCGCGAGCTGAGCATGCGGGCTGCGATCCAGCGCAGCTTCATTTGGATCGTCCTGTCGCTCGCCTTCAACGTGCTCGTCTGGAAATCGAAAGGCGAGGATGCCGGCCTGGATTTTCTCACCGGCTACATCATCGAGTACTCGCTCAGCGTCGATAATATTTTCGTTTTCGTCCTGATCTTTAATTATTTTCGCGTTCCGCCGCGTTCACAGCATCGCGTCCTGGTCTGGGGAATCCTGGGGGCGCTGGTAATGCGCGGCGTGATGATCTGGCTCGGCGTTACCTTGGTGGAACGGTTCCATTTCGTTCTCTACATCTTTGGCGCGTTTCTCGTTCTGACCGGCCTCCGCATGCTCTTCGACCGGGACGCGAAGATGGATTTCGAGAAAAACTTCTTTATGCGGTGGTGCCGCAAAATTCTCCCCATCACCCAGGATTTTCAGGGCCGCCGCTTCCACGTCGTCGTGGACGGCAAGTTCTGCTTCACGCCGCTTCTCCTCGTGTTGATTCTGGTGGACGTGATGGACCTCGTGTTCGCGGTCGATTCCATCCCGGCTGTCTTCGCCATCACGACCGATCAATTCATCGTTTACACCTCAAACATCTGCGCCATCCTCGGCCTCCGTTCGCTCTACTTCCTGCTCGCCCGCATGATCGATCGCTTCATTTATCTCAAGACCGGACTCGCGCTCATCCTCTTTTTCGTCGGCACAAAAATGATCGTGGCCCGCCGGTTCGCGATTCCGAATTGGATCTCGCTCCTGATCATCCTGGTGATCCTCGTCAGCACGATCTCGATCTCTCTTCTCGTAACGAAACGGCGATCGAACGGTTCCTCAAATGTGCCCCCGAACGGAGAGTAATCTCGAAGATTGCTTTTGCCGCCGAAAATGAGTTCACTGGAATCGCCATGAAATCCCTCCTAATCGCCTCCCTGGTTCTCGGTTTCGTTGCCCCCTCGTTCGCGGACATTCAGGATCCGCCAGCGAATGAATACGGTCCGACGCGCAAGCTCGGCCGCGGTATTTCAAACGTCGTTTTCGGAATCGCAGAATTGCCGGTCCAGATCGCGCGAGTCAATGAGCGCGAAGGAAATTCCGCGGCGCTGAGTTATGGCGTGGTTCGGGGAATTGGCCGCAGCTACATGCGTTTCCACGCCGGTCTCTGGGAAGTGTTCAGCTTTCCGTTCCCAGCCAATCACGGAACCTATCGTCCGATTCTGCCGGGCCATCATCGTTACATTCATGGCGGCTACGAAGAGTTCCCGCCCGAGCTCGGTAACGAATCGAAGTATCCCTACGTGCGGAAGTATTAGGGCCTCATCGCGAATCGATTCCGATAATAGCCCAGCGCTTTAGCGCTGGGTCTTCGCGTTGAACATCGTAAGTCCCGTCAGGGACGAAAGAACGCGTCTGCCGTCCCTGATGGGACTTCGAATCACGGCGGACATTTGTAGCCCAGCCTTAAAAGGCTGGGCTATTGTCGTCGCGTGCGCTCCGTTGAACTTCAGATCCACGACGTCGCCTTCGGCGGGAAAGGCGTCGCGCGCGATAGCGGCAAAGCGGTCTTCGTTCCGTTCACGATCGATGGCGAAGGGGTCTCGGCGCGAATCGTCCGCGAGAAAAAGCAGTTCGCGGAAGCGGAGCTGATCGAAGTGCTGGAGGCTTCGCCGCACCGGGTTGAAGCGCCTTGTCCGTATTTTGGCCGCTGCGGCGGATGCAGCTACCAGCACATCAGCTACGAACACCAGCTCGAGCTGAAACAGAAGCAGGTCGCGCAGGCCATGCGTCGCATCGCGCGTCTCGCCGAACCGCCCATGCGCACGATCGTTCCGTCGCCTCTGCCCTATGCGTATCGGAACCGAATCACCGTCCATGTCGAGGACGGCGTTATCGGATTTTTTCGGCGCGATGTTCACGAGCTCATGGACATCGAGCAGTGCCCCATCTCGATGCCGGAAGTGAACGACGCCCTTACCCAACTCCGCGCCACGCGGCCGATGGATGGACATTACACCTTGCGAGCCCATTCCGGCCCGCGCGTCTTCGCCCAAACCAACGATGCGGTCGCCGACGCCATGGCGGAGTCCATGTTCTCGACTTTGCCGGACGGCCAAGAATTGCTGATCGACGCATTCTGCGGCGCAGGGTTTTTTGCGAAACGGCTCGCGCCGAAATTCGAGCGGGTCATCGGCATGGATTGGGACCGCTTCGCGATCGACGCCGCCCGGAAAGACGCCCGGCCTAACGAGACCTACATCGCCGGCGACGTCGCCCTCGAGCTAGCGAAAGCCTCAAGGAGCAGCGGTGTCTACACCGCCGACGCATTAATCCTCGATCCGCCGGCGACTGGCCTTTCCGCGGAAATGCGGCGCACAGTCATTGATGCTGCACCGACCACACTGATCTACGTCTCGTGCAATCCGCCCACCCTCGCGCGCGACCTGGCCGAATTGCAATCGCACTTCAGCGTAGTCTCCATCACGCCGTTCGACATGTTTCCCCAAACCGCCGAGATCGAAGTGGTCGTGCATCTGACCTGGAGCGGCGGTCTATGACCGCCGGAGATCTCGCAAAGAGACGGCGATCATAGACCGCCGCTACATTTATTGTACTCGCAACGCTTCCACCGGATTCAACTGGCTCGCGCGTCTCGCCGGTAAAAGACAGGCCAGGAGCGCCGCGCTTCCCAGCACAGCGACTGTCGTCGTCAGCAGGACCGGATTGTAGGGTGACGTTTGGTAGAGCTGCGCCGCGACCAATTTTCCCAAACCAAGCGCGGCGCCGAGACCGACGACCAATCCGAAAATCACCGGTCTCATTCCTTGTCCGAGCACCAAACGCAGCACATCCATCGTTTGCGCGCCGAGCGCCATTCGCACTCCGATTTCGCTGGTCCGCTGCTCCACCGTGTAAGCAACTGCGCCGTAGATTCCAACAGTCGCGAGGAGGAGCGCCACCCCCGCGAATACGCCTAACAACACCATCATCAGCTTGGCCTGGCCGAGGGCCTGCGCCATGATCTCGCTGAATGGCTGCGGCCAGACCAGAGCCAGGTTTGGATCGATTTCGTGCAGCGCCGTTTTCACAGACCGCGTGATCGCTTCCGTCGGAAGCGGACTGCGCACCAGGATTTTGAGGAACGGCCAACTCTCCTGTGTGAATGGACGATAAAATTCCATGTTGTTCGCCTGACTCAATCGCACCGAGCGCACATCGCCGACGACGCCGACAATCTCGACCGGCACGCTGCCGTTCGTGATCAGCAAAGTTTTCCCAACCGGATTCTCGTCCCCGAACACCGTCTTCGCGCCCGCTTTGCTGATGATGATGACGTTCGGATGATCGAGCACGTCCTGTTCGTTAAAATCGCGGCCCGCAATCAACGGAATTCCCGCCGCGCGGAACCAGCCCGGCATGACGTCGTTCGACGGCGCGCCTTTTCGCTCGGCCGCAGGCGGCACGTCGCCTTCAGGCCGCGTATAGAGAGTGATGCCCGGTCCGCCGAAGAGCGGAAAACTGCTGCTCAACATGACGCCGTCGAATCCCGGCGTCGCGCGCAACGCCGTTTGCAATCGTTCCGCAAAGCGAGCCCGGCTCGCCTGATCGGGATACTGGGCCTTCGAGAGCGCTGTGACTCCGATCCAGAGTTTGTCCGGGTTGAAACCGGGATCCTGCTGACTCAAACGCACGAAACTCGTGATGAGCAACGAGGCGCCCGCGAGCAGCGTAACCGAGAGCGCCACCTGCGCGCCGACGAGAATCTTACGGAACCGCTGTTGCCGCACACTGCCTGCCGTGCCGCGGCCACCTTCCTTGAGCGCATCGACTATATCTGCGCGCGAGCTTTGCAGCGCCGGATAAAGACCCATCGCGATTCCGGTTAAGAGCGAAAGCCCGATCGTGAACAGGAGCACCGGCACCGAGATCGCGCTCGCACTTCCCTGTTCGATCGGGAGAAAATTCGCGGTCAATTTCGGGACAAGTGGGACCAGCCACCACGCCAGGGCCGCACCGAGAATTCCAGCCAGCAGACTAATGAGCACGCTTTCGAAAACAAAAAGTCGCAGCACGCTGCCGCGCGTTGCACCCAACGCCAGCCGAAGCGAAATTTCGCGACGACGTCCGCTGAAACGCACCAGGAGCAAGTTAGCGACGTTGCTGCACGCGATGAGCAAAACGAATCCGACCGCGGTGAGCAGAGTCGCGAAACCGGGTCGCAGATTCTCCGTCACATCTTCCGGAAGCGTTTTGATGATGTTGCGAAATTGCGCGTCCCCCTTCTCGGGAAATTGCGAGCGGTAACTGTCCTCGAGCGTTCCCAGCGCCGCCTTAGCCTGGGCGAGCGTCACTCCGGCCTTCAGGCGCCCGACCACGCGCAGGAACGTCGAGCCGCGCATCATCTTCTCGTACGAGAAGCTCGGGATGACGATCGGCTTCGTCGTCCAGATGTTGGCATTCGGTGTCCCCGTCCAGGAGACCGGCAAGCTTGCGATCACGCCCACGATCGTGTGCGGCACGCCATCGAGCACGATCGTTTTCCCGATGATGTCCGGCGCGCCCGAAAACCGCGCCTTCCAAAAGCGGTCCGTGATGATGGCCACATCTGCGCCTTCTTCTTCCTGCGGGAGAAAGGTTCGTCCCATGATTGGCCGCACCCCGAGCACGTCGAACCAGTTCGCGGTCGTTCTGAAAACCGGCGCCGACAACGGATCGCCCAGGCCCGTCACCGTCGCCGCCTGTTGATTCTCTGCCGCGAATCCAGAGAAAATTGTCTGCGCGTCCCGATACAGCATGAATCGCGGCGCCGACATCTGGAACTCGTCCGTCCGGTCTTTCCCCTTCGTCAGAATATGCAGGAGCCGCCCTGGTTCCTTGAACGGCAGACCTTTCAGGAAGAGATCGTTGATCAACGAAAAGATCGCCGTGTTCAGCCCGATCCCGAGCGTGAGCGTGATCACCGCCAGGAACGTGAACCCCGGGGCTTTCCGTAATTGCCGCAGCGCGAACCGCAAGTCGGTCATCATAAGAAAAATCCTCTCTGTCGTTACGGGGCCGCAAAGACAGGGTGTATCAACTCGCGCCTTCGCATTCAATGAGTAACGCCGCATTTCGTCATGGTTCGATTAATGTTCAGCCGGGTCCTCAATTTCTTGGCCTCCAAAAAGTCTCGTGTTAAACATGCCCATGCGAAAATCCCCCGTTGCCACCAAAACTCATGGGCGGGCGACCGGCTCTAAGAAAAGAGCCGCCGTTCGAGAAGACGAGCAGCTTTACCTCGTTCGAAAGCCGGCCAATGGAACCGGCGCTGCATCCAATGGTTTTCGCCATCACCGGCCGAAACAAAAACGGGAACAGTTGCCAAAGCCTGCACTTGATCCCGAAAAAGCGTTGACTGCCTTTGCGGACAATAAACCGGGAGCGATCGATCAATTGCTCGCCTTAAATGATCACTATCGGACTCATCAATGGCCTTCCCCATTTCACCAAACGTCTCATCTGTTGCGATTGGGCGACGCGCGCGATTTGGGATGGATTCCGAGCCAAAGCGTTCACTTAATTGTTACGTCGCCGCCGTATTGGACTCTAAAGAAGTACGAAGATAACAAGCAACAGCTCGGCGAAATCGCGAATTACGAATCGTTCCTCGACGAACTCGATAGGGTTTGGCGGGAGTGCGCGCGCGTTCTTGCGCCGGGCGGGCGTATCTGCTGTGTCGTCGGCGATGTGTGCATCCCGCGCAAGCAAGGCCGCCATCTCGTCATGCCGCTGCACGCCGACATCATGGTTCGCGCGCGAACGATTGGACTTGATGCGCTCACGCCAATTCTGTGGTTTAAGATCGCTAACGGCGTAACCGAGGCAAAGGGCAACGGCGCGGGCTTTTATGGGAAGCCGTATCAGCCGGGTGCGATCATCAAGAACGATGCGGAATACATTCTCTTTCTTCGGAAGGGAGGGGAATACCGCTCTCCGTCGCCAATCCAAAAAGCGCTTTCGATGTTGACCAAGGACGAGATGAAGTCGTGGCTCCGTTCTGCTTGGCTCGATATCAAAGGTGAATCGACGCGACGCGGTCACCCCGCACCATTTCCGCAAAATCTGGCTGAACGATTAATAAAACTTTTTTCCTTCGCAGGGGATACGGTTCTCGACCCTTTTACTGGAACTGGCACTACCAATCTTGCGGCGATCGCCACAGGTAGGAATAGCATCGGTAACGAGATTGAACCGGCGTATTTGAAAATTGCCGAGCAACGCTTGCAGTTGGCCACTGCAATGCCGCGAATGGTCGGCGCAACACACTCGACCCTTACAGTCGAGCGATGAGTCTGGAAAAATACGCATTGCTTCGGACGTTCCGCGGCTTGTTCGAAGGCAAGCCGTATCTGCATCGCAAGTCTAATCTTGGCGATATGGTCGCCTCGCAGCTTTACGAGGATCTCGTTGCGATCGGTAAATCTACCAATCTAATCAACGGGATTCAGCGCCATGACCGCGTCGTCAATATGAAGAACGTCATGACCGGAAAACCGGCGAGACGCGGTGACGGCACCTTCGGAGAACTCGTCCCTGCAGCTGTTGCCGTAACCGAGAAAGGCATGTTAGTCGCAAGAGGCCCCGTCGCGAATATCGAGATCGGCGCTGAAACCAAAATTTTGGCGAAAGCAATGATCAAACAAATCGATCGTGTCATTAACGATTTGGTGAATCAGACTACTCAATTCAAACGCGGCGGTGGCAATCCCATCTGTGTCGCCTTCGTTGGGATCAACTTTGCGGAGCAATACGTTTCGTTCGAAGGACGTAAACGATGGCCAACCGATGGAAAAAAATATAAGCATCCCATACAAGAAGCGGCCCAAGCCGAGCAACGGCTTAATGAAATGGCCCGGTCAGCTTTTGATGAATTCCAAATTCTCCGATTTCGCGCAACGAACGCAAAGCCATTCCCATTCGAGTGGGTCAATCTGACCACAACTGAGATGGAATACTCGTCTGTGCTGACGCGACTATCTCGTGAGTTTGACCGTCGCTTTCAGTAGAAGCACGTCGCGACCGTCACTCCACTCTTAAGGCCTCGACTGGATTCAACTGGCTCGCGCGCCTCGCCGGAAACAGACACGCGAGCAACGCCGCGAACCCCAGCACGGCCGCAGTCGTCGTCAGCAACACCGGATTGTAAGGCGACGTCTGGTAAAGTTGCGCCGCCACCAGTCGTCCAAGGCCGAGGGCCGCACCGATCCCGACGACGAGTCCGAAAATCACCGGTCTCATCCCCTGCCCCAACACGAGCCGCAGCACATCCATTGTTTGCGCACCGAGCGCCATGCGCACTCCGATCTCGCTGGTCCGCTGTTCCACCGTGTAAGCGACTGCACCGTAAATTCCCACCGTCGCGAGCAACAGCGCCACGCCGGCAAAAACGCCGAGTAACACCATCATGAGTTTCGCCTGGCCGAGCACCTGCGCGAGCACCTGCGTAAATGGCTGCGGCTGGATCAACGCGAGCTGAGGATCGATCCCGCGCAGCGCCGTTTGCACCGAGCGCGTGACCGTCTCCGGCGGAAGCGAACTGCGCACCGTGATCGACATGAACGGAAAATTCTCCTGCGCAAACGGACGATAAAATTCCATTTCGTTACGCTGATTCAAAGTGGTCGAGCGCACGTCGCCCACCACGCCCACGATTTCGACCGGCACACTGCCACTCGTGATCAACAACGTCTTGCCGATCGGATTCTCATCGCCGAACACCGTCTTCGCGCCCGACTTGCTG
>DATBCW010000139.1:0-54593 GCA_036270255.1 Chthoniobacterales bacterium | reverse complement strand
TTTGGTCGGATTGCTCCGGCCATTCTCGAAAATAGAGTTGCCTTCGATGGCGTTGCTGACATTCGGCTGTCCTGAAGCAGAAACCGGATTACCGAAAACTGCGATTCCGCCGGTGCCATTAAATTCCACCAGGTTACCGGCGCCAGCGGCAGTGCCACCGATTAGATTGAAGGAAACGCCGGGTTCATTCGGTTGCGGCGGCCCGAGGGGCGCTTGGAAGCCGTTAGAGCTACGAAGGGCAATGCCGTGGAGAATGTTTCCTACCGGGGTCACGCCGTCAGCGCCTACGCCTGAGAAGTTGCCTTGGATGATGTTCCCCTGGGCCCCATTGTCGAGCACGATCCCATCGCCGCATAAACCGATGACGTTGCGCGATCCGGCCGTAGAACCGCCGATCGTGTTGTTGTTTCCGCCCGAGATCTCTATGCCATACAGGTTGTTCCCCTCCGCGCCGCCTGGTGCCGGGGCGGGCTCGGTCCGGTTTCCGACGCTGCTCTTACCGTCCGCGGCGACGCCGATGAAGTTACCCTGGATTATGTTTTCGTTGGCGGGAAAATTGAGTTCTCCCACGATCCGGACCCCACTCAGCGCGTTGCCGGAAAGCACGTTCCGGTCGACCGGAGCGGGGCCGCCGATAGTGTTACCACCAGCATTCTGGACAAAAACGCCGGCGCCGGAGCCAGGGAATGATCCATTGGGCATCCGGGTGGTGCCAGTGGGATCGACTCCAATGAAATTACCGCTGATCGTGTTGCCATTGCTATGGATTACAATGCCATCGTTGGCGAAGCGATCGACCACCAGGCCCCGGATGGTGCTGCCATCCGTGCCCGGCCCGAGAATCAAACCGTTGGCCGGACCGGCGCCAGTGCCGTTCAACTCGATGAGCATCACCGCGTTGTCCGCGTTGGCCAGGGTGTTGGACGAAGCGCCGCTCTGGGTATAGCCGTTGATGACGATCCGCTTGGTGATTAACGGCAGTCCAATCCCGGAAGCGCTGGCGTCGCCCCCAACGTTGATGGTCTTCACGCCGGCGCCCGGAATGTTGAAATGGATTACATCGCTGCTTCCGAAAGTGCCTGGGTTTTGCGTAATGATGTCGGGATCGCCGAGATTATTTCCGGCATTAATCGCGGTGATCGCTTCGCGAAGAGACACAGTCCCGTTGTTAGGGGTGATGTCGTCGCCCGCGGTGGTTACGGTAATAGTGGCGGCGCGCGCTGCGTTCGCCCAAAGTAACATTACCAATCCCAGGACCCCCCCGGCCAGAGTCAGCCTCGAGACCCGGCTCATAATTTTTCGCCTGACACCAAATCCTGCCGCTTCCGAAACGAATTTTCCCATACGAACAATCCCCCGTTTGGTTAAATAACTTGCGGGCAGGGTATTCTGCGTTGCGCGGAAGGCAACGATTTCTTGAATCTCAACTGCAGTGTGTGGTGGACACCCGCCGCTACACCAAGTCACTGACGAGCGGCATCAAGCGATTTTGGTTTGCTCGGTCAGAGTTTCGATGGACGCGGCGATCGATGGCGTCGTCGTGCGCCTCGCGGAATGGCTTTGTGCAATCACGCGCACAAGCTCGGCGGGATCGACGGGTTTGGTCAGGTGACGTTCGAACCCGGCTTGCAAAGCGAGGTCGCGATCCTGCCCGCTCGCACAGGCCGTGAGCGCGATCACGGGAACTTCGCGGCCGCTGCGGGACTGCGCGAGCTCCCGAAGTTTGTGGATGAATTCGTAGCCGTCCATCCCCGGCATCGCGATATCGCTGACGATGACGTCGGGACTTAGATTTGGAAGGGCTGCGAGCGCTTCCTCCACCGAAGCGGCGAGAGTGACCGCCGCGCCGCATTTCGCAAGAGTGAGAGCGAGAAGTTCGCGGACGCTGAGCTCGTCATCCACTACCATAACGTGAAGGCCGCGCAGATGCTCGGCCGGAAACGCGTCTTCGACCCAAAAGTGCGATGGATCCAATTTCGCCGAAGGTAAGCTGCCCACAGCAAGGATCGGCAGCCGCACAGTGAAACGGCTGCCTGCATTCGGTCCGGCACTTTCCACTTCGATTTCGCCACCGTGAAGAAGCACGAGCTGATGGGCGATGGCGAGACCGAGGCCAAGACCACCATGACGCCGCGTCAGGCTGCTGTCGCCCTGCCGAAAGCGTTCGAAGATGTGCGGCAATAATCCGGGATCGATTCCCTGGCCGCTATCGGAAACAATAATAGTAGCGAACTCGCGCTCCTGGCCAACGGCGATGCGAATCTCGCCGCCGCGTGGCGTAAACTTCACCGCGTTCGAAAGAAGGTTCGTGACGACTTGTTCGAGCCGCATGCGATCGCCGTGAACCAGCAGATCGTGTGAATCAACTTCGCTGATCAGACTTACTCCCTTCGTATCAGCGGAGGGCAGGACCGCATCGATTGCTTCAGTGACTACACGCCACAGCTGCACGATCTGACGATCGAGAGAGAGCTTTTGGTTAACAATGCGGCTGATATCGAGCACGTCCTCGATGAGCCGGGCCTGCGCCTCGGCGTTGCGCATAATGGAATCGACGGCTTGCGCACGTTCCGCTTCGCCAAGGACGTGCTCTTGCATCAAACGCGTCCAACCGAAGACCGCGTTCAACGGCGTCCGCAGCTCGTGCGATACGAGCGCGAGGAATTCGTCTTTTTGTGAATTCTCCCGGCTCATCGCATCGCGAGTCTCGCGGAGAGCGTCCTGGGCGAGTTTTTGTTCGTGGATGTCGGTGCAGGTGCCGAACCAATTGACGATATTGCTTTCGTCATCGCGATGAGGCAGAGCGCGGCCGAGAAACCAGCGGAACTCGCCGTCCGCCGCGCGTTTCAGACGAAACTCGATCTCGTAAGGCGTGCCTTCCCGCAGCGCCTCCGCCCATTTCGTCTCAGCTCGGTCGCGATCGTCGGGATGAAAGAGGTCGCACCATGCTTGCTCATTGGAATCCTCCAAAGTCAGGCCGGTGTAGTCGGTCCATTGCTTGTTATAGTACTCGTGAGAGCCGTCGGTTCGTGCCACCCAGACGATTTGGGGAAGGCCGTCCGCCAATTGGCGGAGAGTTGCGAGTTCGCGGGGGAAACGCTCGTCGGTTGAAGCGTGTTTAGACATTAAATTGTGGGTTGTTTCCGTCCGAGAATCGGGTTCGGAATATCCGTTTTAGGGAGCAAGAATCATTCTTTCGGCGGAACGGAATTGTAACCGTCGTGATCTCGCTCCGCTCTCGCAGGGAGAGGTCGCGTTACGCCGGCAAGCCTTTGCGCGCGATCAAGTCCATTTGCTCGCAAAACCGGTGGAGCTCATTAAGCGCCGTGTAAACATTGGGCGTCACACGGATGCCTTGGAATTCTTCGTGGACAATCGGGACCGTAAAGATGTGGTGCTTATCGAAGAGGTATTTCGCGAGGTCCTCGGGCTTTGTTCCTTCGATGTTAACATTCGCGATCGCGCAGGATTGGTTCGGATCGAAGGACGTGTTGAACTTTATCTTCGGAACATCCTTGAGCTTGTTCATCCAATAGCGAGACAGGTAGCGCAGTCGCGCTTCCTTGCGTTTGCCGCCGATGCCGTTGTGGAAAAGAAGCGCTTCGCCGATGGCGAGCTTGATCGCGGCCGAATGCGTGCCGATCTCTTCGAACTTCCGGATGTCGTTGGCCTGCTTGGTTTCCGCGGCCATCATCGGCCAGATTTTTTCGATCTTGTCGCGCTTCACGTAAAGCATCCCGGTGCCTTTCGGCGCGTAAAGCCATTTGTGCAGGCTGGTGCCGAAGTAATCGCAACCGAGATCCTTTTGTTTGAAATCGAACTGGGCAAAGGAATGGGCGCCGTCGACGATGGTCTCGATCCCTTTCGCGCGCGCCATTTCGCAGACGGCTTTTACCGGTGTGATCTGGCCGGTGATGTTGACCTGGTGCGCCATCAGGATCAGACGGGTGCGATCGGTGATTCCTTTTTCGAACGCGGCCGTGATCTCGTTGAGGTTCTTCGGCGGGATCGGAATCTGGATCAGCTTTAGTTTGAGGTTCTCGCGCTTCTCGCGCTGACGAAGCGTGGTCAGCATTCGCGGATAATCCTGGGTGGTGGTGACAATTTCGTCGCCGGACTTGAAGTCCATGCCGAGCAACAGAATCTCGAGCGACTCGGAAGCGTTCCGCGTGATGGCGATCTCTTCCCGGTCGCAGCCGAACAATTCCGCGAGCCCGGTGCGGATGGTTTCGCATTGCGGCTCGAGGATTTGCCACATCGTGTAGGCGGTGGCGTCTTCCTGTTGCCAGGTGTAACGCACCATTGCCTCGGTCACGATCCGCGGGCTGGGGGAGACGCCGCCGTTGTTCAGATTGATGATGCCGCGCGTGACGCTGAACGCGTTCTGGATCGCGAACCAATAGTCTTCATCCGCGGCCGCTTCTTCCGGCGTGAGATGGGCGACAGCTTTCGTGGCCGCTTCGACATTTTTCTGCAACGCCGCGACCGTCGCCGAAGAAAGCGCGGCCAGACCAAGGCCTTTGCCGGCGAGAGAAAGAAAATCGCGTCGCGTGCGAATCTGCACGAGCGAAGATTGAACTGTAGCCGCCCCGCTCTGTCGAGGCGTCTTTTCGTTGAGCACGGCGACACAGCGCCGTGGCTACAACGTCAGGAGCAATGTTGTAGCCGCCCCGCTGTGTCGGGGCGTTCTCTCTTCGCGGCATGACGACACAGCGCCGTGGCTACAACTTTGTTCTCGAACCGCCTGGCCATTTCTCACTAACCTCGTGACCATGAGACCAAGAATCGGACGACAGTTGCTTTGGATGGCCGTCGCAATGGCGCTGACCCTCGGCTTGAGCAAGAGCGCAAGCGCCGCTGAGATCAACGGCGTGAAATTGCCAGATCAGGTGACGGTGCAAGGCAAGACGCTGAAGTTGAACGGTACGGGACTCAGACAGGCGACGTTTCTTAAGATCAACGCCTACGCAGCCGGGTTGTATCTGGAAAATGGGATGCATGACGGCGAGGCGATCGCGAACTCGGACCAGGCGAAGAGCATCGAAATGGTTTTCATGCGCGATGTGAGCGCGAAGCAAATGTCCGATGCGTTCCAGGAAGGGTTCGACAAGAATTGCGTCGCCGGTTGCGCCGAGCTGAAGCCACACATCGGCAAGCTGCAGGGGTTGCTGAAGGACATGAAGAAGGGCGAGTCGATGGCCTATCATTTCCTGGCCGACGGAGTGGAAGTGATGATCCGGGGCCAGAAGATGGGCAAAGTGGGCGACAAGGCTTTCAGCCATCAATTGATTCGCGTCTGGATCGGCAAGAATCCGCCGAACACGGAACTGAAGGAAGGTTTGCTCGGCGGGAAGAAGTAGGTCGGGGCAATTGTAGCCACGGCCCTGTGTCGCCGTGGTCAGCGAAAGGACGACGCCTCGACACAGCGAGGCGGCTCCAAACCGGAGACGCCGATTCCGCAAGCGCGGGACAGGGAAAGTGTTCTCAAAGTGTTCGTATCTGTTCCCAAACTGATTCGTTGGGCGAAGTCGGCCTCATGCGTTATCTCTCGCGCTCCAACAAAATATGAGGCATCTCGATTTCACCGGTTCCACTCTTTCGGCGGCTGTTCCTACTCCCATTCGCGGGCTCCATTCGCTCCGCGGGGGCCGGTGGCATGAAGGCGGCTTTGTAGGCCGCCGTATGAGGCTTCTCCAATCCAGCATCATCTCTCTTGTTTGTTTGACTGCGGCGATTGTCAGCCCCACCCCCGCGCTCGCGCAACCCTCCATCGTGGTGAGCGTCCCCGATCAAACCCTCGCCCTGATCAACGACGGCGTGGTCGTCGCGCGCTATCGCGTTTCGACCTCGAAGTTTGGTCTCGGCGACGGCAACGGAACTTACGCCACCCCGCTCGGTGCGATGGCCGTCGCTTCAAAGATCGGGGCAAACGCTCCCCTCGGCGCGGTGTTCAAGAATCGCCAGCCGACCGGCGAAGTCCTCAAGCCGAATGCCCCCGGCCGCGATCCAATCGTGAGCCGCATTCTTTGGCTGCGCGGTTTGGAAAAACAGAACGCCCGGGCTTACTCCCGTAACATTTACATCCACGGCACACCCGAAGAGCGGCTGATCGGTCGCCCAGCCAGCTACGGTTGCATTCGGATGCGCTCCCAGGATGTCGCCCAGCTTTTCAATGCGGTTCCCGTCGGGACCAAAATTGAGATCGCCAACGCCGGGCTCGGCTCGGCCGTGGCGAAAGCGAAGCTGGAATCGCAGACCCGGACGAGTCGCATCGCGGCGAACTAGTTGTAGGGCAACCGCTCCGGTTGCCATCGACCGAACAGGCAGCTCACCGATGGATAGACCTGCGCCCCGGCGCGGCTAAACTGGGCGCATGAGCGTGCAAGTTTACGGGTGTAACCATCTGGCCATCGAGGTCGATAACGTCAAGGCGGCGGTAAAGTTTTACGAAGATGTCTTCAATCTGAAGAAGCTGAAAAGCGGGGAAGGGGATGCGTTCTTTCAGCTGGGCGAGCATCAGTTCCTCGCCATTTTCGAGGTGGAAAAACTTCAGCCGGATCGGACGCGGCATTTCGGAATCCTCGTGCGCGACGAAGCGCAGATAGATGAAGTCCGAGAGAAAGTGACGAAGAAATACGGATTGAAATTAATGCCGCCATTCCGCTGCGATTTTCGAGACCCGTGGGGCAACCGGATTCAAGTCGTCGACCTCCACGATGAATCGCTGATCTGGCTGCTGCCTTATCGCGAGGTGCAAAAGGCCGGCGTCCAGTTCCGTTCCTAACCGATTGTGCTTCACAGCGCGGGAATTGCCTGTTAAAAATCAGGCAGCGCGGGAGGGCGCGATCAGATGAAAAGAATCTATCTATTTGTTGTCGTGGTGGCGGTTAGTTTTGCCTTGCTGCAATCAGCCGAGGCGCGTGGGTCGTCGCATTCGTTTTCTTCAGGGCCGCATTTTTCTGCGCCGGCGCGCAGCTACTCCGGGTCCGGCCGCAGTTATTCCAACGGTGCGTCCAGGTATTATTCGGCGGCGCGTTTTTCTTCGATGTCGAACCGCAGCTCCTTTGCGACCCGGCCACGATTTTCGCCCACGACAACGGCGTTGCGGAATCCAACCTACACTTCGAACTCGCGCCGCTTCTCCGGCGATCGGACGGCCGCGTTTAGTTCGGCGACGTATTCGCGATCGTCGGGCCGAATGGCGGCGGCAAATCGAACCCTCACCAATCGCTCTCAGAGCCTGAGTCGGCAACGCGTCATCGCCCGTTACAGCGCCAACTGGCATCGGAACTGGGACCGTGGGCGCGACCATTTCTGGCACGGGCATCGTTGCCATTTCCGCAACGGTTTCTGGTTCATCTACGATCCGTTCCTGTTTTATCCCTATGGCTATGGCTACGGATATGATTACTATCCCTACGGCTCGTACGCCGACGAGAACTATTACGATGACGGCTATGCGCCGGATCAATATCCGCCCGATGCGAACACGAATCAGCCGGAATCCGACGCAGGTTCGCAGGTGGGCAACGTCCAGAGTGCGCTGGCGCGCGAAGGCTACTACGACGGCGCGATCGATGGGCGGCTCGGCCCGGCGACCCAAAAGGCGTTGCGCCGTTATCAGCGCGATCACGGGCTGCCGGTGACCGGCGGGATCAGCCGTGCGGTGATCGAAGCGCTCCAGTTGCGCTAAGTCGGCGGTCAAGAGTTACAGCTCGACGATCGGGAGGACACGATGGTTCTGCGACGAATCTTTATTCTGGCTCTTGTCCTCGCTGCCGCGACAACGCTGATGTCGAAGGAAGACCACTCGGCGTTTTCATTTCAGAAGACAGATTATTTTCATCGCTGGTCACAGGGCACCCAGCACGAGTTTACACCTGCAAAACAGGAGGACCTCGACCATTGGGCCGACATGATAACGATCAACGTTTATCCGGATGTGGACGACGGTGAAAAATTGGCCGGCTCTGCGAACGCGGTCCTGGAAAATTATCGTAGCCATCAGGGCAAGATCCTGAAAACGAGCTCGGTACCGGCAACAGACGAAAAGCCGGCGGAGCATTTCATCGTGGTCAGATTCAATCAGCCCGATTTTGTGGAAGTCGCTTTCGCGCGGTTCAAGCTGGTCGAGGACAAAGGGCACTCGTTCGTGTATTCACATCGGGTTTACGGGGACAAAGCGATTGAAGAGATGAACGCGTGGATCACGGCGAACGGCGAGAAGACGGAACACGCGCTTCTCGATTGGAATCCGCCGGCCGACGCGACTTCAAGACGCTGAGGAACGGCCTCAATCGATTGCGAATTCGGACCGGCGAGCGAAACTGTTCGCGATGTCGTTCGCGGAAGTTCTCGATAATTTGGCGCTGCGGAAATCGCCGCTTCTGCGGCGGTTCGACGAGCTGATTTCTCCGAAGTCCGACTCGGAGCTGGAAACGCTCGCCCAGCAGGCGCATGCGCTCACGCTGAAAAATTTTGGCCGGACGATGCGGCTTTTCGCGCCGCTCTATCTTTCAAACGAGTGCATCAACAATTGCCGTTATTGCGGTTTCTCGCGCGATAACCCGATCCTTCGCGTGACGCTCAGCGTTGAACAAGTGGTCGCGGAAGGACGGCATTTGGCGGCGGAAGGTTTTCGCCATGTGCTTGTGGTCGCGGGCGAGCATCCGAAATTTGTCAGCCAAACTTATCTGGCGGATTGCGTCCGCGCCCTGGCGCCGGATTTTTCCTCAATCGCGATCGAGGTCGGACCAATGGAGCGGGCGGATTATGTTCCAGTTGTCGAAGCGGGCGCGGAAAGTCTCGTGGTCTACCAGGAAACCTACAATCGCGAGGTCTACGCTGAACTCCACACCGCCGGACCCAAACGTGATTTCAATTGGCGACTCGATTGCGCGGAGCGCGGTTACGCCGCCGGATTCCGCCGGCTCGGAATCGGAGCACTCTTCGGGCTGTGCCCTTGGCAGGAAGAAGCACTCGCTCTCGCGGCGCACACGGAATATTTGCTGAAGCATTGCTGGCAGGCGCAAGTCACAGTGAGCCTTCCGCGCTTGCGTCCGGCCGCGGGCGAATTTCATCCGCCGTTCTCGATGACCGACCGCGAACTGGCGCAATTGATCTGCGCATTTCGAATCGCGTTCCCCGAAGTCGGAATCGTATTGAGCACGCGGGAACGCGCTGCCTTGCGCGACGCGCTCGCCCCGCTTGGCGTCACGATGATGAGCGCTGGCAGTCACACTGAGCCCGGCGGTTACACGCACCAGGGGGCGGACGAGCTGCATCGCACGGTGCGCGGGCGGATCGTCGCGCCGGAATTTGAGAATGGCGAAGACATGGTCGCGACCGGCCAATTTGAAATTAGCGATGACCGCTCGCCGGCTGAAGTGGCGGAGGCCCTGCGGAAACGCGGGTTCGAGCCTGTGTGGAAGGATTGGGACGCAGCTCTGCTGGCGACATGAATCTTTGGGTCAACGGCGAGCGCGCCGAAGTAGCTGGCCTAACGACTGTGGCTGAGTTGGCAGACCATTATGGCTTGCAGCCGAACAGCGTTCTCATCGAGCACAACCAAACCGCGCTTCATCAGCGCGAATGGCCTGAGCGCAAAGTGACGGAAGGCGATCGCATCGAGTTCATCCGCGTGGTGGCTGGAGGGTAGGATTCAGAATTGGTAGGGCGAGACGCTGTCGAGCCGTTTTCGGATCGTTACTGACATTCGTCGGCTCGACAGCGTCTCGCCCTACCAAAGGCATCAACGCCCGTATTACCTTCTCGCCGCTACCGCCAAACGAAGTCCGAGAAAAACAAAGAGCGAACCGACGGCGCGATTTAGAAGCGCGGTCAACGTCGGACTTTCTCGAAGCCTCGCGCTGAAGTCGCTCGAGAACCAGGCCAGGATCAGGCACCAGATCGTTCCGGTTGTGACAAAAGTGAGACCGAGAATCACGAACGCGATTGTTTTCGACGGCGCGGTCGCGTCGATGAACTGCGGCAGGAACGCGAGAAAGAAGAGCGCGACCTTCGGGTTGAGAATGTTCGTCAGAATTCCCTGGCGAAATGCGGCCGCGGCCCCGCGCCGCTTGAAATGCGAGGGCATGGAAAGGTCATGCTGCTTTTCGAATAGCGCGCGGACGCCGAGAAAAATCAGATAGGCCGCGCCGGCGAGCTTCACGAAGGCGAAGGCCCAGGCAGAAGTCGCCAGGACTGCCGAAAGACCGAGCGCGGCGGCGATGTGTGAAAGATGCTGCCGACGGAAATCCCGAGCGCTGAGGCGACCCCGGCCCGGCGTCCGTGCGCGATGCTGCGACCAAGAATGTAAAGTGTGTCGGGTCCCGGCGTCAGGTTCAGCAGGACGCCGGTCGTAACGAAAAGGGCGAAATCGTGAATCCCAAACATCTTGCCGGCGGTTGTTAATCGGGATTTGCAGAATGCAACAATCGGCAGATTTGTAACGCCGAACCAGCGGCGGCGGCAATATGGAAACCATCCCATCGCGCAGAGCGCTCACCGAGCGGCCGGGTTATCCTTGGAAGATTTTTTGGCTGCTGCTCCTCACCTCCATCATCGGCGTGGCGGCGCTGTTGCCTTATCTCCTCGCGTTTTTTCAAAACGTCCTTTCGACCAACCCGCTCCCGATGCCGCTGCCGGTTCTGATGGCTGTTCAGATAATGCAAAGTGCCATCCTGTTTGCCGCGTTTATTTCGTTAGGCCTGGTTCTCGCGCCGAGAGCCGGAATCGACCTGCCGGTCTTGCGAGCGTGGTTTTATGGCGGAGGAGCCCCGGCGCCGAAAAATGCGGCGGTCCTACCGATCATTGCCGGAGTCGCGGTGTCGGGAATTCTCGTCCTGATATTCTATATGTACTTCCTCCCACGCATCCCCGATTGGCCCGTCGGCCTGGAAGCAGCGATGCCGATTTGGAAGCGGCTGCTCAGCTGTTTGTATGGCGCGATCAATGAGGAAATCGTCGCTCGATTGTTTGCGCTTTCGTTACTCCTCTGGCTCTTCCGGAAGATCGCCCGCGAGCAATCCCCCCAGGCGAGTCCGATTATTTTTTGGATCGCCAATCTCATCGTCGCCGGACTCTTCGCCCTCGGGCATGTTCCCGCCGCGAAAGCGTTCCTCCAGATCACACCGCTAGTGATCGTTGCGCTATTCACGATTAACGGCGCCGCATCGCTCCTCTTCGGTTATCTCTGTTGGAAACGCGGGCTTGAAGCCGCGATGCTGGCGCACTTTTCCGCCGACTTCGTGCTGCACGTCATCGGACCGATGTTTTTCCGCGGCTAGCGCGGGGCAGCGATTCTTCTGTAGCCGCTTCGCTATGCGAATCGCTGGGTGCGAGCATCGCGTTCTCTCACGTCGCCCACAGGGCGACGGCTACAGAAGACGTCGGGGCGCAAAGGCCCCTCCCACATTGGATCAGGCGTGCGCCTTCACCACCACGCGCATTCCGTCTTTTTGAATAACGGTGATCGGCGTTTCCGCGGCGACGAATTCGCCTTCGGTCACGACGTCGACTACGTGATCGGCAAAACGCGCTTTTCCACTGGGGCGCAACATCGTCTGGGCAGTGCCCTGCATTCCCGGCGAGAGATCGAGCGCGGTGGCGAATTCGCGCGGCGCGCCGGCGAGTGACGGTCCGGGAGGATTGGTCGTCATGAGCGCGAACCGGCGATAGAGATTGGTTTTCGGCAAATAACGCGCGAGCACCAGGATGACCAAGGTCGCGGCGACCAGACTGAAGAACAGATTTCGCAGCGGGATAGCGAGCATGTCGCCGGTCGGGAAAAACGTTTCGCCGGGATAGCGATCGATCATTGCCCAAAGGAGAGAGGCTAGCATCAGAAACACGCCGACCACGCCGAAGACGATCGTCGAGTGGGCGAAGAACAGAATTTCGATGAGCACGAAAACAACGCCGAGAACGAACAGGGCCACGACTTCCCAGCCCGCGAGCCCCGCGAGATAATGGCCCGCAAAAAAGAGCGCGAAGCAAATGGCGGCGATGATTCCCGGCATGCTCACGCCCGGCATCTTGAATTCGAGATACGCGCAGACGATCCCGAGCAACAGAAGCAACGGCGACAGCGCTGTGATCCAAAACGCCAGGCGCTCGAACCCGCTCGGCTCAACCGCCACGAGCGCGCCTTTGAGGCCGGCCTTCTTCGCAAGATCGGTGACGGAATCGGCGATGCCGTCGGCGAGGAGCGGTTTGCCGTTGATTAACTCAGTCGCTTCCGTGGCATTCAAGGTCAGCAACGTTCCCTTCGCGTGGACGACGCGGTCGCCGATTTTCACTTCTTTTTCCTTGTCCATGAACGCCTCGCCGATGTCGGGATTGTGGCCGTTGCGGGTGGCGGAGTTCCGGACGAGCGCGGACCAATAGGAGAGTGTTTTGTCTTTCTCGGTGCCGGTCAGCTCTGCGCCGCCCGCGAGAACCGGGGCGGCCGCGCCGATCGCGCTGACTGGCGACATATATATATGGCGGGTGGCCAGCGCGATGAGTGAGCCGGCGGAGCCAGCGTTCGTGTTGATGAAGGTGTAGGTGGGAATCGTAGTGCGGTTGAGCGCGCCGCTAATGTCGCCCGCGGCATCAAGCCGGCCGCCGTAGGTATTCATTTCGACGACGATCGCGCCCGCGCCCGAGGTTTCGGCGGCTTTGATGGCGCGGCGCAGAAACAAATAAAGCGACGGTGAAACTTCCCCATCGAGTTGGACGACGACGGTGTCGCCTTTCCGGACGACTTCGCGAGCGTCGGTCGTGGGGAGCAGCACGGTGAGGCCGAGGACCAACAAGAACAGCCGGAACAAATTTCTCATCAAAGGGTCGCTTCTCGCTTAATTTGAATCGCGACCGGCCACAACACGAGCGAAAATTAATCCGCGCATGGGAACGATCCCGACACAAACCATCGAGCAGATCGCGGCCGCGAACGACATCGTGGAAGTGATCGGGACGTATTTTCCGCTCAAGCGCGCGGGCTCGACGTTCAAGGCGCTCTGCCCGTTTCACCAGGAGAAGACGCCGTCGTTCACCGTTAGTCCGTCGCGTCAGACGTTCCATTGTTTCGGCTGCGGCGCGGGCGGGAGCGTTTTTCGGTTCGTGATGGATTACGAGCATCTCGATTTTCCCGCGGCGGTGAAGAAGCTCGCCACCCGGGTCGGGATTCCGGTGATCGAAGAACGCGGCCTCAGTCGCGACGACGAAGACCGGCAGCACGAAGCCCGGCGCGTCCTGCTCCAACTGCATGCGGAAGCGGCGGAATGGTTCCACGAAAATCTGGTGAAGAAAAAAGTGGGCGAACCGGCGCGGGAATATTTGAAGGGGCGGGGGATCGATAAGCGGATCGCGAAGGATTGGCAGATCGGGTTCGCGCCGGAAAGCTGGGACGCATTTCTGGGCTGGGCGACCGAGCGCGGTTATCAACAACGCTTGCTTCTCGAAAGTGGCCTCGTGACTCGGCGAGAGGAAGGGGAAAACAAACCGTACGACCGGTTCCGGAACCGAATCATGTTCCCGATCCATAACGACGTCGGCGAAGTAATCGCGTTCAGCGGCCGGATTCTCGACAAGGAGGCGGAGGCCGCGAAATACGTGAACTCGCCGGAGACGCCGCTCTTTCGGAAAGGGCGCGTTCTTTTCGGTCTGCACAAGACGAAGCGCGGATTGATCGAGGCGGACTGCGCAATTGTTTGCGAAGGACAGCTGGACCTGATCACGCTTTTCGAAGCGGGAATCGCAAACGTGGTCGCGCCGCAAGGGACCGCATTCACGGAACAGCAGGCGCGAATCCTGAAGAGGTTCGTGAGCGAAGTTGTTCTTTGTTTCGATGCGGACGCGGCTGGACAAAAGGCGGCGGAACGCTCGCTCGACGCGCTGCTCCAAAATAATCTCGTGGTTCGCGTGGCCGAAATTCCCGCAGGGGAAGATCCCGATTCGATGGTGCGCAAACGTGGCCGGGAAGAGTTTGAAAAATTGGTGAGCGGCGCCCGCGATTTTTTTGATTGGTGGATCGAACGGGAAACGAGCGCTGCCGATCTGGATTCGCTCGGCGCGAAGATGCAGGTCGCGCAGCGTCTCGCCGAGACGATCGGGCGAGTGCAGGATCCAATGATGCGGGGAGAAGTGGCGAACCGCGCCAGCGCCCGCCTCGGCGTCCCGCGGGGCGATTTCGACCGCCTGCTCGCGAAGCCGAGCCGGGAACGGTTCTCAGTTGATGACGGAGAAGCGCGCCCGGAACCAGTGCGCCCGCCCCGCCACGACATCGCGATGCTTTGTTTGCTGGCGTTGCGCCACGAGGAGGCACGGCAGTTCCTGCTGGCTCAGGATTGGCGCGAGATGCTGGCTCACACGCCGGATTCGGAAATCCTCGTGCGAATTTTGGAAAGCGACCTGCGTCCTGACGACCCAGCATCGCTGAACGTTTTCATGGCAAAGCTCAGCTCTGGCGAAGAAGCGCTCGTCTCCGGTTGGCTCCTTCAAAAAACGCCCCCCAATGGGTTGGAGGTCGCCCAGGGATTTTGGAACGGACTTCGCCAGGCAGTCTTGCGCCGCCAACTCCAGATTGCCGAGGGTCGGATGAAACTGCCGCGTTTGACTACTGGGGAATTAGTTGCTTTGCAGAAACAAATTCTTGACCTCACGGAGCAACTCCGTGACCTTTCCGCGTTTTCGCCTGCCCGCGTGCTCGACAGCTGATTGCCGTCGTTGAGGGGGCAGGAAAGGCCGGCGAGCCGGCTTGAAAACAGCGATACCTCTAAAGCACTCACGACTTGGCTATTCACTCGAGAAAACAGGCGCAACGCGGCACCCGGCCCGCGGCGAAAAAGTCAGCCAAAGCGACTCAACCGCCAAAGCGGAAAGCTAAAGCGAAACCGGCGAAGAAGCGCGTCGCCGCGCCCAAGAGTTCGGGTTCAAAGAAAAAGAAAATCTCGTCGCGGCAACTCCCGGCAGCACGAGAACCAAACCGCGGCGACGAGTTAGAACCGGAAGAAATTTTGCCGCAGAGCGCGGGCACGGATGTGCAGACGCGCATTCGCGAGCTGATCAAGCTGGCGAAAGAGCAGGGCTACCTGACGTTCGACGATCTCAACGAGGCGTTGCCGCCCGACATGAGCGACGCGGATGAGCTGGACGCCATTCTCACCCGGCTGCGCCGAATGGAGATCGACATTATCGAGGCGTCGGAAGTCGATCGCTACAAAGACGGGAAAAAAGAGAGCGACGAGGAAGAAGAGGAAAAGCCCGAGCCCAAGCTCGATATCCTCGACGACCCCGTCCGCATGTATCTCAAGCAAATGGGCCAGGTGCCGCTCCTGACCCGCGAGCAGGAAGTGGAGATTTCCAAGCGCATCGAAGAAGCCGAGATCATGGTCCAGCGCCTGATCAATCGGTTCGGGTTTATCGCCCAGGCGCATCTCGATCTGGCCGATAAATTGACCGAAGGCGGCGAGCGTTTCGATCGCGTGATCCTGGACAAGAAAATCGAGAGCCGGGAGCGCTACATGAAGTTGCTTCCGCGGCTGTGCAAACAGGTCGACAAGCTGAGTTCAGATATTCGACAACAGTACGCGCAGATTTTGCACGGCCCCCACCGGCGCGATCCGAGGAAAGCGAAGGCGTTCCAGAAAGCGGTCGCGGCGTTGCAAAAGCTTTACCCCAAATTTTATTTCAAACAGAAGGTGACCGAGGAATTCGTTCACCTGGCGGACGAACGCTTCCAGGCGCTGACCCATTTGCAGGTCGAGCTCAGCAAACATCCGCGTGATAACGGGGCGAAATCGCCGCTCGGGATCAAGACGCGCGACCTCGAAAGCTCGCTTTGGCTTTCGCTCGAAGAATTTGCCGAGCAGTACCGCGCCTTGAAGAGCTGGCTGCACAAAGCGCTTCGGGCCAAGACCGAAATGGTGGAAGCGAATCTGCGCCTCGTCATTTCCATTGCCAAGAAATACACGAACCGCGGCTTGTCGTTCCTCGACCTGATCCAGGAAGGGAACATGGGCTTGATGAAAGCGGTGGAGAAATTCGAATACCGCCGCGGCTATAAGTTTTCCACTTACGCGACGTGGTGGATTCGACAGGCGATCACGCGCTCGATCGCGGACCAGGCCCGCACCATTCGCATCCCGGTCCACATGATCGAGACGATCAACAAGCTCATGCGGGTGCAGAAGCAGCTCGTCCAGGAATACGGGCGGGAGCCGACGCCGGAAGAAGTGGCGGAGGAAATTTTGCTGCCGGTCGATCGTGTCCGGGCCGTGTTGAAAATGGCGCAGCAGCCGATCTCGTTGCAGTCGCCGGTCGGTGAGAGCGAGGAAACGAACTTCGGCGATTTCATTGAAGACAAGGGCGCGGAAAACCCGAGCGACATGACCGCGATCGTGCTCTTGAAGGAGAAGATCAAGGATGTCCTGGAAACGTTGACCGATCGCGAACGGCAGGTGCTCGAGCAGCGTTTCGGATTGGTCGACGGTTACAGCCGCACCCTTGAAGAAGTCGGGCGGCAATTCCGGGTCACGCGCGAACGGATTCGCCAAATCGAAGCCAAGGCTTTGCGCAAGATGCGTCACCCCACCCGGATACGGCAGCTCGAGGGTTTCCTTGAAGCAGCCGAAACTTGATCTCGCCCCGAGCAACTTCCCGGTCGAACCGGAGTTAAATCACCGCTTATGAAACGCGAAGAAGACGAAAAGCTCTGGGATTTGCTCGGTCGTGCGACCGAACCGGCCGCGGTTTCGCCATTCTTCGCCCGGAATGTCCTGCGGAAAATTCGCGAAGCTCAGGGCGACTCCACGCCCCGCCGTTGGTATGCGCGCTGGCTGGTTCCCGCCGCCGGCATCGCGGTCGTCATCATCGCTGGCCTTGCATTGCCGACGCAGATCATCCGGCAAACTCATCCAAATCCGCGAACTGACTCTGTCGTTGTGGCGGAGGCCGCCGATACCGATCTGATGGCGGATCTCGATGATTTGATGGGGTCCGACGACAGCAACGCGCTGGACGAGTCGATTCTTCTTTAGATCGCGCCCAAAAAAATTGAGCTGGCCGAAGATTCAGCCAGCCCAATCTGGAGAAGCGTCTCGCTTCGCGCTTAGTAACGCACGGCGCGATACGGCCGATTATACCGATAATAGGCGCGGCGATAATACCGATGATGGCGCGGCCCGACGTAAATCACGGTGCGGGGGTAGCCGTAATAATCGTAGGGGTAACCGTAACCATACCCATATCCGTACGGATAGCCGTATCCGTAGCTGAAGCCGATCGGGAATCCAAGCCCGATGCCGATTCTGACGCGCGCCTCGCTCCGCGGCACTGCCGCGAAGGAAAACGCGCCCACTGCGACTGCGATTAAGAGAATTTTTTTCCAGTTCATGATGAATCCTTTAAATAATTGCTGATAACCTAACACGAATTTGGACGCGAAGTTTTTAAGAATTATTCAGGAATTCTTTTCCGGGTACATCGGATAACCGGTGACGCAGATGTCGCCGGCAATTTTTTCATAACGGATCCGGTGAAGCCTTGCTGCGTTCGGGGTCGCGTCGGCCCCGGCCCCGGCAAACGCGATCACAGGTCCGCCGGCGAAAATCGGCGCTGTATAAACCTGAACTTTGTCGATGAGGCGTTGGTCGAGCGCCTGACCGAGAACGTCCCCGCCGCCCTCGATAAGAACGCTGGTGATTTTTTTCGCTCCAAGCTTCGAGAGGAGAATCCGCAGATCGGTGTCGCGATGAACGGTTGTCCGTTCGGCAAAGCGATCGGTGAAGACGCGGGCGTGACGCGGAAGTTTTCCCGAGCGCGACAAGATAATCCGCCAGGGCTGTTGCGCTCCGGCATGGCCGCGAACGGTGAGTCGTGGATTATCGGCGCGAATAGTTTCAGCGCCCACCAGAATGGCGTCGACCCGCGCGCGCAGTCTTTGCGCGTGTCCGCGCGCAGCCGCTGAGGTCAGCCATCGACTTTCCGATGGCGGGGCAGTTAACCGGCCGTCGAGACTCATTCCGCATTTGGCGATAACGAAAGGAATCCCGGTCACGATCCATTTGTTGTAAGGTTCGTTGAGTTCAATGCTCTCGTTCTCGAGAACTCCGAATTGAACCTCGAGTCCCGCTTTCCGGAGTTGTTCGAGCCCGCGTCCCGAGTGCTTTGGGTTCGGGTCGACCGCGCCAACCACCAGTCTTCGAACCCCTGCCGCAATGATCGCGTCGGTGCAGGCACCAGTCCGGCCAATCGTAGAGCATGGTTCCAAGGTCACGTAGAGGGTGGCTTCCGCCGGCACGGTCCGGCCGAAATTTGTGAGGCATTCCACTTCGGCGTGCGGAGAACCCGCGCGGCGATGATGACCGCGCGCGACGATCTTGTTCTTCACGACGAGAACAGCTCCGACGGCTGGATTGGGACTCGTTAGGCCGACGCCTTTCCGGGCTTCGGTGAGCGCGACCCGCATAAATTTCTCATCGCATTTGGCCATGGCTCCTTCGCAGAGATATCGGCAACCGCGTCGAAACGCAAACGGTTATGCTTCCGATCGGATAGGGCAATTATGACGCGATTCCACCCGCTCATTACCAGAGATTAGTGTGACAAGACGACATAATAATCATAGCGCGCTAGGATCAAATATATTCGCTAAGCCTCTTTCTGTCAGTGGTTTAGTCGTCTGTATTTGTCGTCGCCATTGCCTGGCATTTCTCCCGCTATTGAGTTGCTCGCCAATTTCAATCAACACAAAGGAGAATCTCATTATGAGCTTAATTCGTTACCAAACCCCGAGTTCTGTGATGTGGCCTTCGCTCAATCGCTGGGCCAATCTGCGGGACGACCTAGATACTCTTCTCGAGCTTCCGTTTTTGAACGGTAGCTCGCGCCAGCCGCAATTGTTCACCGGTTGGACGCCGGCGCTCGATCTGTATCAGAACAACGATAACGTCGTCGCGGTCGTCGAACTTCCCGGCATGCGCAAGGAAGACATCGAGATCTCGTTGCACGACGGCACTCTGACCATCGGCGGCGAACGTAAATCGCAAACCGAGAGCAACGGCGATAGCGCCACCCGGACCGAACGGTTCACTGGCAAGTTCCGCCGCACCGTCACGTTGCCCACCCGAGTCGACGCGAACAAAGTGAATGCCACTTATAAGGACGGTATTCTCACCGTCACGCTGCCGAAAGCGGAAGAGGCGAAGCCGAAACAAATTCAAGTCAACGTCAGCTAAAAATTTCAGAGAAAGGAAAATCCAATGAATACTTTGGTTCGTGAAAATCGCAGCGCTCCCGCGACGAATGGCGAGCGAGCGCAGGAACAATTCATCTGTCCAGCGGCGACCGTCCTCGAAAACGCGGATGGCTACACCCTGGAAGTTGAAATGCCGGGCGTGAACAAGGAGACCCTCGAAATGTGGGTGGAGAACAACGAGCTGACCATCGTCGGCCGGCGTTCGATGCCTGCGGTCGAAGGGACGTTGCTCCATCGTGAGTCGCGTTCGGAAAATTTCCGGCGCACGTTCGAGCTCGATCCCTCGATCGACGCGGAAAAGATCAGCGCGAAAATCGAACACGGCGTGGTGAGTTTGACGCTCCCAAAGGCGGAGCAAGTCAAACCGCGCAAGATCACGGTCGCTTAATTTTAGGCGTGCTGGGTTAGTTACACAGGCCGCAAGCCGCGAGGTTTGCGGCCTGTTGTTTTTCGCGAGCTTTTCTGCTTGGCGAACTTGGCGACCGCACGTACTAAGAGGCCCCTCCCTATGCCTACAAAAACTGAAGAGAAAACTGCCGAAGACAAAGTCACCGCCGCGCGCAACAAGAACCTCGATCTTGCCCTCCAGCAGATCGCGAAGGACTATGGCGATGGCGCCATCATGCGCCTCGGCGACGCGACGATTGTCGATATCGATGTCATTCCCACCGGCAACATCCTGATCGATCGCGCCCTCGGAGTCGGTGGATTCCCGCGCGGTCGCGTGGTCGAAGTTTACGGACCCGAATCGTCTGGCAAAACCACGCTCACGCTCACCGTCATCGCGCAGGCGCAAAAGCGCGGTGGGCTGGCAGCGTTCGTCGATGTCGAGCACGCGCTCGATCCGCAATACGCCCGTCGTCTCGGCGTGAATATGGACGACTTGCTCGTTTCCCAGCCGAGTTCCGGCGAAGAAGCGCTTCGAATTGTCGAAACGCTCGTCCGTTCAAACGCGCTCGACGTCATCGTCCTCGATTCGGTCGCGGCCCTGGTCACGAAACAGGAACTGGAAGGCGAAATTGGCGATTCCACCGTCGGCGCGCAGGCGCGTCTGATGAGTGCCGCGATGCGCAAATTGACCTCCTTGATTTCCAAGGCGCGGACCTGCTGCATTTTCACAAACCAAATCCGCGAAAAGATCGGCGTCATGTTCGGCAATCCGGAAACGACTCCGGGCGGCAAAGCGTTGAAGTTTTACGCCAGCGTTCGGATCGATATCCGCCGCATCGGCGCGATCAAGCAGACGGACGGCGTTGTCACGGGCAATCGGACGCGCGTGAAAGTGGTGAAGAACAAAGTCGCGCCGCCGTTCACGGAGGCGGAATTCGACATCATGTACAACGAGGGTATTTCTTCGACCGGCGCTTTGCTCGATCTCGCGCTTGAGAAACAAATCATCGAGAAGCGCGGCTCGTGGCTCAGCTACAAAGGCACCCAGCTCGCGCAGGGGCGCGATGCCGGCAAGGAAGCGTTGAAGAACGATCCGGCACTTTACGAAGAGATCGAGACGGCGGTCAAAGCGAAGCTCGACGAAGAAAAAAAATAGCGTCATCCGAGCGCAGTTGAGGGACCCCGTTGAAGGATTCTCGACGCTCCACGGGGTTCCTCGACTGCGCTGCGCTTCGCTCGGAATGACGATGGACTGAAGTCGCGCTAATTTTTACGGATCATGACCGCCGCCGAAATCCGCCAATCCTTTCTCGATTTCTTTCGCGAGAAAAAGCACACCGTCGTGCCCTCGGCGTCGCTCCTGCCGGATTCGCCGAATCTGCTCTTTACGAACGCCGGAATGAACCAGTTCGTCCCGATTTTTTTAGGGCAGCAAAAGCCGGCGTGGAATCCGCCCCGCGTCGCTGACACCCAGAAGTGCATTCGCGCTGGCGGGAAACACAACGACCTCGATGACGTCGGGCTCGACACGTATCACCACACGTTTTTCGAGATGCTCGGCAATTGGAGCTTCGGCGATTACTTCAAAAAGGAAGCGATCGAGTGGGCGTGGGAACTGGTCGTCGAGCGATGGAAACTTCCGGCATCACGCCTTTACGCGACGGTTTACAAACCCGGGCCTGACGAACCGAGCGAGTTCGACCAGGAAGCGCACGATCATTGGGCGCGCCTCTTCGAGAAGGCTGGGCTCGATCCCGCGGTTCACGTCGTGAACGGAAACAAGAAAGACAATTTCTGGATGATGGGCGACACCGGCCCCTGCGGTCCGTGTTCCGAATTGCACGTCGATCTCACGCCGGCCGGCGATACCAAAGGCTCGCTGGTCAACGCCGGCGACGCGCGTTGCATCGAGATTTGGAACCTCGTTTTCATCCAGTTCAACGCGAATGCAGACGGGACGTTTTCGCCGTTGCCGCAACGCCACGTCGATACCGGAATGGGCCTCGAGCGCATCACCGCGATGATCCAGGGCACGAAAAACTTCACCGATTTCAGTGGCATCGTGTCGAACTACGAGACCGATATTTTCCGTCCAATCTTCGATGAATTGGAAAAACTGAGCGGAAAGAAGTACGCGTCGACTCTTCCAATTGTAGGGCAAGCGCTCCGCTTGCCGGGGGAAGAAGATGGTAGCCGGAGCGGCCGCCCTACAAACGAGAGCGAGCAGGAAAAAATCGACATCGCCTTCCGCGTCATTGCCGATCACATCCGCACTTTGAGCTTCGCTATCGCTGACGGAATTCAACCGAGCAACGAAGGCCGCGGTTATGTTCTTCGGCGAATCCTCCGACGCGCCGTTCGCTACGGCCGTACCCTCGGATTCCACGAACCGTTCTTCTTCAATCTGACCGACGTCCTCGTTCGGACGATGGCGGATGTGTTTCCCGAGCTTCGCCGGCAACAAACCCAGATCAAGGAAACGCTGCGCCGCGAGGAAGAAGGGTTCAACAAGACGCTCGACAAAGGGATCGAGTTGTTTGAGCGCGAGACTTCTAAAGGAGCCCCAACGATTTCTGGCGAATTCGCTTTCCGACTCTACGACGAACAGGGATTCCCCTTCGATCTCACGGAATTGATGGCGCGCGAGCGCGGGCTCGTGGTCGACAAAGCGGGGTTCGAGATGCTGATGGAGCAACAACGTTCGCGCGCGCGTTCGGCCCAAAAAAAGAGCGCAATCGAGCTCGCACAAACCGGCGAAAACGTTTCCACAAATTTCCTTGGTTACGATTGCGATGAAACCGATGCGCACGTCGTCACGGTGGTGTCCGCAAAAGGGAAAGCGGCAGTGGTTCTCGACAAATCAGTTTGCTACGCCGAAATGGGTGGACAGCTCGGCGATAAGGGCAGGCTAAGTCTCGACGATCGTAGTTGGAAGATTACGAACACGCAGAAATCGGGCGAAGCTTTTTTGCATTTACTCGAAAACGAAAACGGACCGGAACCTGGGGCGCGGGTCACCGTTGCGATCGATGCTCCGCGGCGGCGCGCGATTGAGGGGCACCACACGGTGACGCATCTCTTGCATTGGGCGCTTCATGAGAAGGTGAGCTCGGATGCGGTGCAGAAAGGTAGCTACGTGGGACCGGAAAAGCTGACGTTCGATTTTTCCAGCGCGGCGCTGACCCCAGAGCAGAAGCGTGGAGTCGAGAAATTGGTGAACCAGAAGATCGCTGAGAACACCGGAGTGTCGTGGACAGAGATTCCGTATGTGGAAGCGAAGAAGCGCTCCGATATTCAGCAGTTCTTCGGGGACAAATACGGCGAGACCGTTCGGGTGGTTCAGATCGGGGGCGAAACCGGTGAATTGAATGGGTATTCGATGGAGTTATGCGGGGGGACGCATGTTCGCGCGACGGGGGACATCGGATCGTTCCGGATTGTTCGGGAAGAAGCGATCGCAGCGGGGATCCGGAGAATCGAAGCAGTTGCCGGCGACGCGGCGAAGCAGTGGGCGAAAGAAGAGGCGGAGCGACAGCAGCAAAAGTTTGAGGTGCTCGCCCGGAAGAAAAGTGATGTGGCGGCCTTGCCGGCGTTCGATGAGACGGCGGAAACCAGTGCAGCGCTTCATCAGATCGACGCGCGGGCCGCGCAGTTGCAGAAAGTTGAAGTGGAAGTCCACGACTGGCAGAAGCAACAGGCCAAGGCTTCGGAAGCGGATTCGAAAAACCGCGCGGCAGCGCTGGCGAAAGAACTTCGCGCAACTCACGCCGACGAGAAGGCGATCGTCGCTTCAATTCCTGATGCGGATGGCAAGCTGTTGCAAACCACCGTCGACGCGCTGAAATCGCATTTCAGCGGCCCGATATTTCTGGCGGGCGCAGTCGATGGACGCGTCGCGCTGATTGCGTCAGTCCCGAAAGAACTGACGTCGCAGTTTCAGGCGAACAAGTTGATTCAGGAGATCGCGCCGATTGTTGGTGGAAAAGGCGGCGGCCGGCCCGACAATGCGCAGGGCGCTGGCCAGGATGCGTCGAAGATCGCTGCGGCCCTCGCTCGCGCGAGAGAGATTCTCCTGTAGCCGCTGCCCTGTGGGCAGCGCGAGGTCGCTTGCAGACGTCAGTGCCTTGCGCTTCGCACAGCGAAGCGGCTACAGAAAACGCCGCTAATTCGGCAGGATGAGGGTGATGATGGCGGTCGCCGCGACCGCGAAGATCAGGATCACGCAATAAACCAGGCCGCCGGAGAGGAACTTCACCATCGTCATGAACCACCCCTGTTTGTAGACGCGCCGGATGGAGAGAAAAATTTGGACGACAATCACGCACGCCATCAGGCCTTTGATCCACCCGGCCAGCGCCGGCACGGTCCGGTCCGCGCCCATCACGACGAGCGAGGTGATGATCACTGTCACATAAAGAAAAGTGTGAATGTGGAGGGCGTATACCAGATGCTCGACGTAGAAGCGACCTTTCCGGATGTAGAGAATCTTCAGGATGAACGCGAAAAGCGGGATGCAACAAAGCATCATCGCCGGGATGTTGCTCCGGAGCGTTTCCATGAAAAGCTTCGCCCGGGCGCCGTCCTCACCGATCTTTTCCTTCACCTGTTTTTCAAACCAGAGCGCGACCGGCGATTTCGTCCGACCTGGAGGACCGACCGAGAAGTGCAACGGCTTTGGCGTCGGCACTACTGTGACGGGCGGGATTGGGGGCTGAGCGGTCGCGGGAGCGGTGGCGGAAGAATCCGGCGGCACCGGCCCAACGGGCGGGGTGACCTGCGTCTTTAATTCGGGGATTTTAGGAATGCGCGCCATCGTCGCGGCCATCTTTGCGCGCTCTTCCGCGCTCAGACTTTTGCGAACTTCCGATTTGATATACGCCTTGAATGCATTCTTCACCTCGGCCCGTTCCTCCGCGGTCAGAGCGCCCTGTGCTTCGGCCAATTTCGCGCGCGCCAGCTCCACTTGGGCGCGCTGTTCGGGCGTCAGCGGAGAGTTCGGCTCAATCATTTTAGACAGGCTCGCCACCAGCTCCGTGCGGTCTTGCGCCGTCAATTGAATTGGACCTTCCGTATCCCAGTTCACCGCGCGGGCCATCAGAAAAAAAACGATGCTCGCGATGAGGTAGAGGCGAAGGGGATGAACGTAGCGGGCGCGGCGCCCGGCATTGAAATCGTTGGTGAGCTGCCACGGGTGGATCAGCAGCTGGTTCATCGTGTGGAGGAATTTCGTGTCCCAGTTCAGGAACGAATCGGCGGCGTCCAACAAGACGCGAAAAATCGAACGGCGATAATCGATCGCATGTTGGCCGCATTTGGCGCAGAACTCGCCGGTTAAAAGCGCGCCACAATTCTCGCAATGCGTCATCGGCTCGAGCGGCGTCTTCGACCGGCGCCGGAGACCAAAGATTCCGCGCCGTCTGGCCGGTTCCTCCGCCACGGAAGCGGCCGTGTCAGCGAGAATGATGTGCTCAATTTCGTCGCTCATGAAATTTGCCTCATTTCATCGCGGCCCAGACGCGGTGGACGTCGTCGTGGTCTTCGAGGGTTTGGAGAAATTCGCCGGTGTGCTCGCGCTCTTCGTCGGACAATTCTGGAAAGCTTTTTGCGATGTAGCCGAGCTCGCTGGTCACCACCGTCCAGCCGTGGCTCGCGAGCCATTGCGTGACGGCGTGTAGGTCGCTGCGCTCCGTGATGAGCCGCGCGCCGGTTGTTCCCTCCGGGATATCGTCATTCTCCGCGTGAGAAAGTGGCTCGACATTTTGCGCGCCGGCTTCGATCGCTGCTTCCTCGATGTCCGCTGTCGCGTCGGGGTGATGCGCGTCGACTAGCCCGACGTGATCGAAGAGGAACTTGTTGCTGCCAGGCGCGCCGAGCTGGCCGCCTTTCTTGAACAGGACCCGAATTTCAGGCGCAGTGCGATTGTTGTTGTCCGTCAGCACTTCAACAATGATGGGGATTTTGTTCGGCGCGTACCCTTCGAAGACGACGTGCTCCATCATGAGCTTGTCGTCGCCGATGCCGGCGCCTTTTTTGATCGCGCGCTCGATCACGTCGCGCGAGACACTGGCCTTTCGCGCTTTCTCGACCACGGCCGCGAGCCGTGCATTCCCAGCCGCTTCAGCTCCGCCGAGCTTCGCGGCGACCATGATTTCTTTCACGAGCTTGCCGACGACCTGGCCCTTTTTCAGTCCGGCGACTTCCCGTTTCGCATGCAACCATTGGCGACCCATGAATTGGGTTTAACAGTTGGGACGCGGGTCAGCAAGTAAGCGCCTCTTCTGTAGCCGTCGCCCTGTGGGAGACGCGAGCGCGACGTCGCACCTTGCGCTTCGCACAGCGAAGCGGCTACAGAAGAGCGCCTACTCGCGGAACAGGAACAGCGCGGCTGTTCCCACCACGCCGATGGCAAGCATCACCATGTCGTTCTCGACGAAGTACGGGTAGGCCATGAGCGCCAGCCCGATGAACATCGGTTTCCAGACGTGCATGCGCTTTCCGTAAACGAACGCGACAAAGCCGATCGAGCCGAAGACCAATCCACCAATAAGATTCGCGCCGCTGAAAACTGGCATGGCGTTTTTCGAGCTACTTCCGCGCCACTGGAGGGACGTCCGCCGTGGCGTCCCTAATTGACCGGACGGGACAGCGCCCGTCCCTCTAAAAGAGGATTGACCCTCGTCGCGTCGCGCTGCCACGATTCGCCATGGCCTCGCAATTCTTTAGAACGAAAAGTCCCGATCATTTGATGCGCGAGGCGGCGGCGCCCGAGCGGCAAATGAAGCGTACCCTCGGCGCCTTCGATCTTACCTGCATCGGCATCGGCGCGATCATCGGCTCAGGAATCTTCGCGATGACAGGGACCGCGGCCGCCGGCCAAACATTTTCAACCCGGCTGGAAACGCCCGTCCTGAATTTCATCCAGGCTTGGTTCTCAGGCGCAGACGTCATTCTAGGGCGGGCTGGCGCTGGGCCGGCGATCGCGGTCTCGTTTGTCGTCGCCGCGGTAGCGTGCGCTTTCGCGGCGCTCTGTTACGCGGAGTTGGCCTCGATGATTCCGGTGTCCGGTTCTGCTTACACCTACTCGTACGCGACGCTTGGCGAGATCATCGCCTGGATCATCGGTTGGGACCTGATCCTCGAATATGCGGTAGGGAACATGTCGGTCGCTGTCGGTTGGTCGGGTTATTTCGTTCAGTTATGTGGGAGCCTTGGTGGTTGGAAATTTCCCATTTGGCTCGTGAACGACCATGCAACCGCCAGCAATCTCATCGCGAGTGGCGGCGACGCGTTGCAAAATTTTTCTTCAACGACGTTGCCGGTCATCGCCGGTCACACGATCGCGTTCAATCTTCCGGCCCTTGTCATCGTCGTCCTCGTCACCGTTCTGCTCGTTTACGGGATTCGCGAGAGCGCGCGGGCGAACACGGCCATCGTCGTCCTCAAAGTAGCAGTGGTGGTTTTTGTGATCTCGTTCGGCGGTTTCATGGTGAATCCCGGGAACTGGCATCCCTACATGCCGAACGGGTTCACTGGGGTCATGAGCGGCGCAGCGATCGTTTTTTTCGCCTTCATCGGGTTCGACGCGGTCTCGACGACCGCGGAGGAAACGAAGCGGCCGCAACGCGACATGCCGATCGGGATCATCGCGAGCCTGATCATCTGCACACTGCTCTATGTGTTGATGTCGACCGTGCTGACCGGGATAAAAAAATACACCGTTTACGCGGGCGATTCCGCCGCGGTCGCAACCGCTTTCGGCGGAACGCGCTGGGCGCAGGCGCTCGTCAGCGCGGGCGCGCTCGCAGGCATGACTTCCGTGTTGCTCGTCTTCCAACTCGGGCAGCCGCGGATTTTCATGGCGATGGCGCGTGACGGATTGTTGCCGGGATATTTTTCCCGGATTCATCCCCGCTACCGCACCCCGCACATAACGACCATCTGGACGGGCATCGTGGTCGGGGTCGTGGCGATGGTGACGGACATCGGATCGTTGGCGGACCTAACGAACATCGGAACGCTCTTCGCGTTCATCCTCGTCTGTTTCGGCGTCATCATTTTACGCCGGACCGATCCCGCGCGGCCACGGCCATTCCGGGTGCCGATGGTACCTCTGTTTCCGATTATGGGCGTGATTTTCTGTATTGCGCTCATGTTGAGCTTGCCGGTATTGACCTGGATCAGGTTTGTGGTCTGGCTCGTTATCGGGCTGTTCATTTATTTCTTCTACGGCGCATGGCACAGCCGCCTACAGCGCGGTACTGATGAGGGCCCGACGGAAGACATCGTTCCGCCGATCGTGAAACCATAGATTGTAGCCACGGCGCTGTGTCGCCGTGCAAGGACGCGCCGACACGGCGGCACGGCTACAGCTCCCGAAGCAAGTCGTCCAAATCGAGCGGGACAGTAAACATGGCCTGCTCGCCGTTTGGTCCGCGCGGCCACGCTTCTCTCGGCCGATCCCAATACAGCTCCACGCCGTTGTCGTCCGGATCGCGCAGGTAAAGGGCTTCGCTCACACCGTGGTCACTCGCGCCGTCGAGCGCGATGTTCGCAGCGGTCAATCGGCGCAAAGCATCGGCGAGCGCCGCGCGCGTCGGATAAAGAATCGCGAGATGATAGAGACCGGTGCAATTCGGCGGAGGCGGCGAGCCGGCTTCGCTTTCCCAGGTGTTGAGTCCGATGTGATGATGATACCCACCGGCAGAAATAAAGGCGGCCTGTGTCCCGTAACGCTGCATTAATTCGAAGCCGAGGACGCCGCAGTAAAACCCGAGCGCTCGCTCGATGTCCGCGACCTTCAGGTGGACATGCCCGATGCGCGTGCCGGGATCGATTGGCTTTGTCACTCGTCGTGACTCTTGTCGTAGAAGAGAATGTTGATCAGCAGAAAAACGCCGGCGCCGGCGGCAGCGAGGAAAAGCAGAATCGCGAGTCCCGGATAACCCCAGATGCGGAAGGAAGTCTCAACCCGCATCAGCATCGCGGCGCCGACGATCAACGCGGCGATGATCAACCCGACGGTGATCCGATTGGCGACTTTCTGGAAACCAATCACGAGCGTCTTCTCGTCGATTGCATCGACCGAGATTTTCATCTCGTTATTCGCAACCGCATCGATGATTTTGTTCAGCCGCGCCGGCAAACGCTGCACGAGATCTTTCAATTCCAGGACGCCGCTGAACAGATTCCCCGGCGACAAACTTTTCATGAGCCGTTGCTGCATGATTTGGGCGGCGTTGCGGCGAATCGACGCATTCGGATCAAAGCTCGGCTCTATGGCGCGGCCGACCTGATCGAGATTGAGCAGCGTCTTGCCGAGCATCGTCAGCTCGGGCGGAACGCGGATGCCGTTCTCTCCCGAAGCCTGTGTCACTTCCAACACGAGCCGGCCGACCTGCATCTGCTCGACTGTCGCGCCCTGCTGTTGAGCGACGATCTCGGCGATCCTATGCTTGAATTCCTTCTCCGCGAAATCGTCCTTCCGCTCACCGATCTTGATTGCGATGTCGGCCGCGTCGTCACCGCGCCCTTCCGAGATCGCGAGGAGAAGCTGCAAGAGCTGCTCCTGCAGCCCCGGCATGATGCGCCCGACCATTCCGAGATCAATCAACGCGATTCGGTAATCATCGGTGATAAACACGTTCCCCGGATGCGGATCGGCATGGAAAAATCCGTCCACCAAAATCTGCTGGAGATAAGCGCGAAACAATTCTTCGGCGAGCGCTGCACCGTCGAATTCCATTCGGGCGAGGGGACTGAGGTCGGTGATTTTTTTCCCGTGGACGTACTGCATTGTCAGGACGCGCGAGCTGCTGTAATCGGCGATTGGTTCCGGCACGATCAAGCGCGGGAAATCTCGCAAGTGCTCACCGATAGTGGTGAGGTTGTTGGCTTCCTGCCGGTAATCGAGTTCGCGCACGAGACTTTTGCGGAACTGGTCGAGCATCTGGCAAAACTCGTAGCGTTTGCCGGCGGCAGTGTGGTGATCGAGAAAGTCCGCGATCTCATCCAGCGCGTCGAGGTCTTCGAACATCGCGTCGCGAATCCCGGGCCGTTGCACTTTCACCGCGACTTGCCGGCCATCGCGAAGCCGGGCCCGATGGACCTGGCCTAACGAGGCGGCCGCCATCGGCTTCACGTCGAAATCCGAAAACGCTTTCGACATCCGGACGCCGAGCTCTGAACAGACTATTTTCTCGACCTCGTCGAACGGGAATGGCTCGACTTTGTCTTGCAATCGCGCGAGCGCTTCCAAGTACGCCTTCGGCATCAGCTCGACGCGAGTCGACATGAGCTGGCCGAGCTTCACGAAAGTCGGTCCGAGCTTTTCCAGGTCGTCCGCGAGCTCGTCCGCTTTCGCCGCTTCTTTCGGAGAGACGCGCTGCTCGGCCGCGAGCGTGCCCTCGAGGCCGCTTTCCTTTACAAGATCGGAGCGGCCGTACTTCATGAAGAGCCACGCGATCTGGCGGTAGCGGTTCAGGTGCTGCGGTTTCAGTGAGATCGCCATGCAATTCTAAAACGGTTTTCGCAGCGCCAACGGCCTTGGCGATGGCTCTCGTTCCCAAGCTCCAGCTTGGGAACGCAATTGGATTCCGAAGCTCTAGCTTCGCGAAGGGCTAACGAAGCTGTCCCTCTCTCATGCTGCTTTCTGGTAGCTCGCCTTGTCGTCCACCTCGAGCCAATCGAAGAGCGTCGTCTTGGCCGGATCGAGATTGTAAACCTTCACCTGCTCAACGAACCAATCGCGTTTCTCCGGGTTGTTGTATGGATTCGATGCTTCGACTTCGTCGCTCCACGCTTTGACTTCGTCCGGCGTTTTCTTGTCGCCGTGGCTGTCGAGCCAGCTTGCCATTTCTTCCACGCTCGCGCCCTTTTCCACCTCGGCCTTGAAGTCGTCGCCTTTCACGCCCTTGAAACCGAAGAGCATGTTATCCAACGGACAATCGAAATGGTATTCGCCGATATTCCCGCCCAGGAACGCGCGGCATTTGTCGTAAGTACGCGCCAAAATTGCGTAACCCCCAACCCGAACTCGCGGGCTCCGTGGCGCTTCCTTCGTGAGATCTTTTCCCGTCACCTTGTTATTCATGAAGGAATTTAAGGCCGCTCCGCGCAGCTGCAAACTTTTCGCGGAAAAAATACCCGCGCTTTGGGGGTTCGACATCCGTATTGACGGTACTATGAGTCAACAGAAAGAGATTATTTCCACCATCAACGGCCTGATCGAAACGCTTAAGGACGGTCAGCAAGGATTTCGCGAGGCATCGGAGGCGGTGAAGGACGCGCAGCTCAAGTCGCTTTTTAGCGAGTATTCGCTGCAGCGCGCCAAATTTGCGGGCGAACTTCAGAGCCAGGCAATCGGTCTGGGCGAACATGATCCCGAAGACAGCAGCAGCACTGCCGGCGCGATGCACCGTGCCTGGATCAATTTGAAATCGGCCATCACGAGCCAGGATGATCATGCGATTCTGGCCGAGTGCGAACGCGGCGAAGATTCCGCCGTCTCTGAATACAAGAAGGCGATGGAGGGTGACAAACTTTCCGCAACCGTCCGCGACACCGTCTCGCGCCAATACGCGGATGTGAAACAGGCCCACGATCACATCAAAGCGCTCCGCGACGCGTCGAAGAATAACTAAGCGGGTACCTGCTCTTCTGTAGCCGCTTCGCTATGCGAAGCGCCGTGACTCGCCGAGCAGCAAGCTGGGCCACGCCGCCCACAGGGCGGCGGCTACAGAAAGCCGTGCTACGTTGCGCGCGATGGTTCTACTCCGTTGCGCGATCGTAGCTGCGCTCGCAGTCTCATCCGCTCGTGGCGCCCAACTCATTGCTCCTCCGCCGCCCGGGAAATTTTATCAGGGCTTGTACTTCGACGAACCAAAGGCCGGCCGCGATCCGACCGAACACGACGTCACCGCATCGGATGTCACGCGCTTTGAAGAAACTCTCGCCACGAAAACCGCCTGGGTTTTCTTTTCCAACAACTGGTTTGAATCGCGAAAGTTCCCGCGCGAAACGTGCGATTGGATCCGCGGGCTCGCTAAAGTTCCCTATGTGCGGCTGATGTTGCGGTCCGACGCGGAACAGGATCGCGCGGAGAAAATATTTACACTCGCGAATATTCTCGCCGGGAAATTCGACGACGACCTAAAAGCCTGGGCGCGCGACGCGAAGGAGTTCGGTTCGCCGTTATTGGTGGAGTGGGGGACGGAGCCGAATGGGAAATGGTTTTCGTGGAACGGGAAATGGAACGGCGGCGCCAGGGAAGGGTCGGCCCAATTTGTCGCGGCGTATCGCCACATCGTCGACCTGATGCGCGCGGTAGGCGCCGGCAATTTGCAATGGGTCTGGCACGTGAACTGGCTCGATCAACCGGAAGTGAAATGGAACCGGTTCGAGAATTATTATCCGGGAGATTCTTACTGCGATTGGGTCGCGCTGAGCGCCTACGGTCCGCTTACGCCGCGGGATGTGGACGCAACCGAGAGTTTCCGATTCAAGATGACGACTGCGTATCCGCGTCTGACGAAGATCGCGCCCGGCAAACCAGTCGTGATCGCCGAGTTCGGCTGCGCGCTTCATCACCGGAAAGTGGACGCGAGCGAATGGGCGAGGAACGCGCTCGAAGATCTATTTTCCGGACGGTGGCCAGCCGTCATCGGATTTTGCTGGTGGAACGAATCGTGGGAGAACGACGACGTGCGAAAGCACAATACCGATATGATTATTTTGCATGACGCTGCATTAACCAAAGTGTTTCGCGATGAACTTGCGAAGCACGCCGAGAGACTCGAACCGGCGCCGGTCATCGTCCATCATCGTAATCGTGCTCCTGCTCGTGATCGATGGGATGCGATTACGAGCACGAGCACGATTACGAGCACGAGCACGAGCACGAGTAAGAATTTTGCGCTGGTCGCGTGGCGGTCGCATATTGCGCGATGGTCAACGTTTCCATTACCTACAACGGCGACTTGCACTGCGACGCCACGCACGGCCCGTCCGGCTCAACAATTGCGACCGACGCGCCGACGGATAACAAAGGGAAAGGCGCATCGTTCTCTCCGACTGATCTCGTCGCGACAGCGCTCGGGACTTGCATGAGCACCATCTTGGCGATGGCAGCGCAGGAACATGGTCTCGATGTCAAAGGCATGACCGTGAACGTGAGCAAGGAAATGTCGAAGGACGCGCCGCGGCGGATCGTCGGTTTGCCATCGGAAGTTCACATTCCATTGCCGAGCAACACCCCGCAGCGCGCGCTGCTCGAAAATGCCGCGCTGAATTGTCCCGTGCACAAGAGCCTTCCGCCCGAGATCGAGCGCCCGACGAAATTTTTCTGGGAAGGATAGGCGTGGCGCGCTCTCTTCTGTAGCAGCTTCGCTGTGCGAAGCTCGGGGAAGGCTTCAATTGCAGACAACGCGCAATGCGTCGCCCACAGGGCGACGGCTACAGAAGAGTATTGCTCATTGCCCCAACACCCAGGCGAAAATAAGCGGGGCGCAAATCGTAGCGTCACTTTCGACGATGAACTTCGGGGTGGTGGCCGCGAGTTTGCCCCAGGTGATTTTCTCGTTTGGCACCGCGCCGGAATAGCTGCCGTAGCTTGTCGTCGAATCGCTGATCTGGCAGAAATAACCCCAAAGCGGCACGCCGGTCCGCTCGAGGTCCTGATGCAGCATCGGGACGACACAGATTGGGAAATCCCCCGCGATGCCGCCGCCGATCTGGAAAAAACCGATTGAGCCCTCTCGATTGCGCAGCTGCTTTGACGACTTCGTGTAATACCCGGCGAGCCAGGTCATGTATTCGATCCCGGTCCGCACCGTGTGCACATTTTTCACGTCGCCGCGGATCACCGCCGCCGCATACATGTTGCCCAGGGTCGCATCTTCCCAGCCCGGAACCACGATCGGGAGATTCTTTTCGCAGGCCGCGACCATCCACGAGTTTTTCGGATCGATCTGATAACTCTTCTTCAGCTTCCCGCTCCGCAGAATCTTGTACATGAACTCGTGCGGGAAATAATGTTCGCCCGCGCGATCGGCCGCGATCCACTCTTCGAGCACCGCTTTCTCGATCCGGCGCATTGCCTCCATTTCCGGGATGCAGGTATCGGTGACACGATTCATGTGGCGGCCGAGCAATTCCTGCTCGTCCTCTGGCGTCAGCTGCCTGTAGTGCGGGACTCGCTGGTAATGGTCGTGCGCGACAAGATTAAAAATATCCTCTTCGAGATTTGCGCCGGTACAGACGATGACATGCACTTTGTCGCGGCGAATCATTTCGGCCAACGAAATGCCGAGCTCGGCGGTCGACATCGCGCCCGCGACGGTCATCAGCATTTTGCCGCCGGCGGCGAGGTGCGTCTCGTAGCCTTTCGCGGCGTCCAGCAGCGCCGCCGCGTTGAAGTGACGATAATTTTTCGCGATGAATTTCGAGATCGGCCCTTTCTTCGCCGCGAGGGCGGCGTTGATCTCTTCCGGGCTTTTTGACCGCCGTTTCGCTTTCATCGTTTACGCCTCAGGCGGGATACAACCACTTCACGTAATCGGCTACGCCCTGCTCGAAGGAGAACTGCGGCTCGTAGCCTAGCGCTTTGCGCGCGCTCGTCAGATCGGCCTGCGTGAAATCTTGATAATGCGTGTGCGGGTTCTCGATGTATTCCGGCTCGAAGTTTGTGCCTAACGACTGGTTGAGGATCTGGACGAGATCGTTGAATGATCGGGCCACGCCGGACCCGAGATTGTAAATGCCGCTTTGCTTTGCCCTGGCCGCGAGCAGACATCCCTGGACGATATCCTTCACATAAACGAAATCGCGTTGCTGCTCGCCGAACTTGAAAATGCGCGGGCGTTGTCCGGCCGTGATTTGCTGCGCAAGATTGTAAATCATGCTGGCGGGCATTCCTTTGTGCGCTTCGCGTGGACCGTAGACGTTGAAGAAACGCAGGCCGACGATGATCCAATCGTCGTTCTCGGCCGCCGCGCGGCGCGCGATGTTGTCCATGATGACTTTCGAAAACGCGTAGATGTTGGCGGGCGCCGCGCCACTCGTTTCGGCGCTCGCGCCTTTCACTGCGCCGTAGGTCGAAGCGGACGAAGCATAGACGACGCGCGACTTGTTAGGCCGGGCGAAGTTCAGCAAGCGGCGGAAGCTCTCCACGTTGTCGTGCGTCTGCCGGAATTGATTGTGATCCGTCGTGTCGGTGATCGATGCGATGTGGAAGATGGCGTCGAATTTTTCGTCGCCGAATTGTTCCCGCCAATCCAGCGTCGCCATATTCTGCGCGACCAAATCGCCCTTGTAGCCGGCCAGGTTCTTGAAATCGCCCGAGCGAAAATCATCGATCACGGTGAGACGCGCATCCGGCATTTGTTCCTGGAGAGCGAGCACCAGGTTCGAGCCGATGAAACCGGCGCCGCCCGTGATGAGAATGGAATTAGCGGAAGAGGACACAATAAGAACGACGCGGTGCGGCGTGTCTGGAGATAAATAAATCTTGAGCGCCCAAGCGCAAGCCGCTACTTCTGGCGGCAGTTCTTTATTAGTTGCAGTTGTGGAGCGGCGTGAGGAATCCCGTGAGATTCGGGAGCAGTTGCGCTGCTGTGACTGGATACAATTTCCCAGGGCCAATCGTTGAGACTTCCTCAGCGGTGAAGGCGGGAAAGAGGATGCGTGTCGATCGACGCGCGGAAGCCAGGAGCCAGAATATTTGCCCGTCTCCACCTCATTCGAGCCAGTCCTGTAGCGGCGGTCTATGAGCGCCGACATTCTGCGGGATGGCGGCTCGAAAAAACTTCTTCGCGAAAAAGAAGAATGAGAGCTGTGGACGCGGCGTCCCGCGGCGGCGGGATCGAGTCTGCCTCTCGAGAAAGTTGGAGGTAACTTGGTATGCGGAATCGTTCATGGCTTCTGGCGGCGGCTGTTCTCTCAGCCGCGCCTTTCATCAGTCGCGCGCAGGACGCGACTTCATCAGCGCTTCGAAATTCGGAAGCGGAATCTGAAGAGATCGTCGTCAGCGCGACGAGAATCGAGACGCGGGAGGAAGATTCCCCGGCAACCATCGACGTCGTTCGCTCGGACGATTTCGAAAGCAAACAGACCCACCGCGTCGCCGATGCGCTTCGCGAGGTGCCCGGGGTTTCGGTCGTTCAATCGGGCGGGCCGGGGTCGTTGACTTCAGTATTCACGCGCGGGCTTCGGAGCGAGCACACGCAGGTGTTGCTCGACGGCATCCCGATCAACCAGGGATTGCAAGGTGCGTTTAATTTTGGCGATCTGACGACCGACAATCTCGATAGGATCGAGGTGGTGCGCGGGCCCCAGAGCACACTCTACGGGCCTCGCGCGCTGGCCGGCGCGATCCAGATTTTCACGAAGCGCGGCAGCGGCGCGCCGACCGGCGAATTCAGTTTGGAAGGCGGCTCGAACACAACGATTCGCGGAACGCTGACCAGTTCCGGTTCGGCGAACCAGTTCGATTACTCGTTTGGTTTGAGCGGCCTGACGACGGACAATGAACGGCCGAACAATCAGTATCGGCTTTGGAACGCGATCGCGAACGTCGGTTGGTCGCCCAGCGAGCAGTTGCGATTGGGCGCGCTCATCACCTATTCGCTGGCCGACCTCGGATTGCCAAACACGGTCTCCGAGCCCCGGCCGCTCGATAATTTCCTCACGGAGCGATGGCTGATTGCGCCGCACCTGGATTTCAGGCCGGTCGAATGGTGGACGCATCGATTGATTTTCAGCTATGACGAAGAACGGCAGGTGAACGATCCGAATTTCGACGGCTCCGTCCCGGCGACGACGTTCGTCGGGCCTACCCGGGCGCTCTTCACTCGCGCGACGGTCGATTACCAGAACGATCTCAAGCCGGCATCGTGGCTTACGCTCACCTCAGGCTTTTTCTATAGCCGCGTCGAGGCTGGGCAGGAGCGGCCCTTCATCTTGTTCGGGGATACGTTTGTCAGCGATGAAACCGAAGAGACTTCAGCATTTCTCCAGGCGAGCGTGACGCCATTCGAGGGATTGAATCTTGTCGCTGGCGGACGTTTCGATCATTTCAACCAATTCGGTGACGTCTGGACGTATCGCTTCGCCGGCAGCTATCTGATCGCGAAAACCGACACGCATTTTCATGCGAGCGTCGCCACCGGGTTCAGTCCGCCGAGCAGTCAGGACACAATTTTTCGTTTCAATCCCAATCCCGCGGTACCCTTGGAGGCGCTCGACCCGGAAAAGAACCTCGGTTGGGATGTCGGAATCGAACAGCGGTTCTGCGAAGGTCGAGTAAGGGTCGGCCTCACTTATTTTCACAACGATTTGTCGAACGTGATCGGGTTCAACGGGCTCTTCCAAACGCTGAATCTCGGTGCCGCGATCACCCAGGGAATCGAAGCTGAATTGCGGGTGACGCCGATCACGGACCTCACGATTCTCGCTACCTACACCTACCTCGACGCGCGGAACACGTCCTCCGAAGATATCACCCAGCTGCCGGGGGCGCGTTTGCCGCGGCGTCCGCGCAATGAAGCCTACGTTTCCGCCTCGTATCTGTGGGCGAAGAAACTGCGGACGACGATTGAGGGGAAGTTCGTGAACGCGCGCGAGGAATTGAACTTTGGTGGGCCGAATTTCGACATTGAAGATTACGCGTTCGTGAATGTCGCGGCGGAGTATGAGATCAACTCGTGCTTCTCCGTTTTCGCCCGCATCAACAATTTGACGGACGAGCAATACTCCGAGGTGTTTGGTTTTCCAGCGCTCGGCCGAACGGCGTTCGCGGGATTCAAGGTGCGGTTCTGATTCTTCTGTAGCCGCTTCGCTGTGCGAAGCGCAGTGGGGGCACGGCCGAAACAACATGCGTTGCGTCGCCCACAGGGCGACGGCTACAGTTGCCGCAATGAATCCGCTGCTCTACGCGTTGATCGGGCTGCTCGCCGGGGCGGGTGTCGTTGTCGCGATTGTCCTTTGGCGGCGCCGGACCGGACGAGCTCTGGCCATCAATTCGCAGCCTTTCGAAATAGAATTACTGAGACGTCTTGAGCTTCTGGAGCGGGCGCAGGAACGAGGTGAGCGTTTGATTCGCGAGGAGATGGCGCGGAGCCGGGAAGAAAATGCGAACGCGTCGAAGACTCAGCGCGGCGAATTGACCGCCTCGCTCGAAAGCGTGCGCGGGATTGTGGATCTGCGCCTGAAACAATTGCAGGAAGACAACACCGGCCAGCTCGAGAAAATGCGCGCGACGGTTGACGAGAAATTGCAGGGGACGCTGGAGAAGCGGCTCGGCGAATCGTTCAAGCTGGTGAGCGAGCGGCTCGAACAGGTGCATCAGGGTCTCGGCGCGATGCGGCAACTGGCGAGCGACGTCGGCGGGTTGCAAAAAGTTCTGGCGAACGTCAAGACGAGGGGCGGCTGGGGCGAAGTGCAGCTTGGGAATCTGCTCGAACAATTGCTGACCGCGGATCAGTTCTCGCGAAACGTGCAAACGCGAAGCGATTCGGCAGAGCGCGTCGATTTTGCGATCAAGCTCCCGGGTGATGAAAACGGCGCGCCAGTCTGGTTGCCGATCGATTCAAAATTCCCGACGGAAGATTACCAGCGGTTGCTGGCCGCGCAGGACAAGGGCGACGGCGACCAGATCGAGAGTGCGATGCGTGGACTGGAGACGCAGCTGAAGAAAAGCGCGAAGGATATTTGCGGAAAGTACATCAACCCACCGCGCACGACGGATTTCGCCCTGATGTTTTTACCGACCGAAGGGCTTTACGCAGAAGCAATCCGGCGCGTTGGATTGGTGGAACAAGTGCAGCGTGATTGCCGGGTCGTCTTTGCCGGGCCGACGACCCTGGCGGCGTTGCTCAACAGTTTGCAGATGGGGTTCCGCACCCTGGCGATCCAGAAACGATCGAGCGAAGTCTGGAATTTACTCGCCGGCGTGAAGACCGAGTTCGGGAAATTTGGCGAAGCCCTCTCGAGCGTGAAAGACAAGCTCGATCAGGCCGCGCGAAAAATGGAAGACGTGGATACGCGCTCACGGGCCATCACGAGAAAGCTGCGCGACGTCGAAGAATTGCCGACGAATCCGCAGCCGCTATTGCCCGAGCTCTGGCGGGATCTGGACGGAGATGAATAATCCGCTGGCGAGGGACCCGGCGTTTACCTTTTTACGCTTGACGAGCAAGAGACCTAATGTTTCTATGCCCTCATGCTTATGTTTTCACGATACCGTCTAATCGCATTCGCTTTTTCATCGTTATTCTTAGTCAGCACCGGGTTCGGCCAGCCGGTGAAGATCGAAGGGGAAGTAAAGGGCCAGAATAATAAGCCGACCAAGGCAGACCTTCGGATCGACCGGGTCGACAAGAAAGCGGCGCCAGTCATGGCGAAGACGGACGCGAAAGGCCGGTTTGCCGCGACGGTCTTGGACGTGGGTACCTACAAGCTGACCGCGACACTTCCGGGGGGAATTCGATCTGCGCAGGTTGTCAAAGCGGACGGGAAGAAGCAGCTCTTCGTTACTTTCGACATGAAGCCGGCTTCCGCGAAAACCGTCGCGGCGGTGACGAAGAAGAGACAAGTTTGGGTGCCAAGCACCACCGGAAGCCACATGAGCGGGCACTGGGAAGAGGTCGACGACTCTGGGCGCACGACGAGCGGGCAAAATATCGACACGATTAGCGGCCGGGATCTGGAGCGAACGATGAGTACCGCGAACCTCCCTCCCTCAATGCCAGGCGGCGGGCGGTAACGGGACGGCCGGCGCCAGACGATCGGCGCCAGACGCGCGCGATCTGCGATTCCATAGCGATAACTGTTGGTCTTAGGTCCCGCTCGTAGCTTCTTTACGCTTGACGAGCAGTTGGTTTTTCCTGTGTGATGTCGGTCATGTCTTCGCATTTCCGTCTGATCGCATTGGCCCTCTCGTCATTATGTCTGATTAGCACCGGCTTCGGGCAGTCAGTGAAAATCGAAGGGGAAGTAAAGGGAATGAACAATGCACCGGCGAAAGGTGCCGACCTCAGAGTCGACCGGGTCGACAAAAAAGCGGCGCCGGTAATGGCGAAGACCGACGCGAAAGGCCGCTTTGCCGCCACAGTTTTAGAAGTGGGCACCTACAAAGTCACCGCTACGCTGCCGGGAGGAATTCAATCTGCGAAGGTCATCAAAGCCGAGGGCAAGAAGCGGCTCTTCGTTACCTTCGACATGATGCCAACGTCCGCGAAAACGGTCGCAGCGGTGTCGAAGAAGAAATCAATTTGGGTGCCCAGTCCCACGGGAACGCACATGCTCGGGCACTACGAGGACGTTGACGACAATGCTCCCGTCCGCGTTCGCACGAACGGCGCGCAGAACATTGAGTATATGACTGGCCGGGACTTGGAGGGATGGGATAAAAACCATGCTGTCCTTCCCCGCGGAAATTAACCGCGGCTCCTCATTCGACGATCGCGTCTGGGATTGCCAGGGACACCTACGCTTTTCCCCGAACCGTCAGAAGGTCGGGACATGAACAAGTAAATCGGGGCGCCATCGGGCGAGGGGACCACGCGCCCACGAGCTGGAGTCATAGCCGAAATAGTCGGATTTATGTCCGAGTTGCTAGCCTTTTTACGCTTGACGAACAATAGGTCTTCCTGCGTTATGCCTGTATGTCGTCACCCATCCGTCTGATCGCGTTGGCCCTCTCGTCGTTACTTCTGGTGAGCACCGGTTTCGGGCAGCCAGTGAAAATCGCAGGGGAAGTAAAGGGAGCGAATAGTAAGCCGGCGAAAGGCGCCGACGTCAGGGTCGACCGGGTCGACAAGAAAGCGGCGCCCGTGATGGCGAAAACCGACGCGAAAGGCCAATTTGCCGCGACGGTTTTAGACGTGGGCACTTACAAGGTGACCGCAATGCTGCCGGGGGGAATTCAGTCTTCGCAGATCGTCAAAGCCGACGGGAAGAAGCAGCTTCTAATCAACTTCGACCTAAAGCCAACTTCCGCGAAAACCGTCGCCGCGGTGACGAAGAAGAGATCAATTTGGATACCCAGTCCCACGGGCACGCACATGCTCGGGCATTGGGAAGAGATAGACGACAATTCTCCCACCCACACTCGCACGGTCCAAGGGCAGCCTATTGAGTATATGAGCGGCCGGGACTTGGAGGGATACACGCGGACCCAGGCTGCCCCGAATGGGATCGCTTCGGGTTCGGGCGCATTGGGCGGACGGTAGTCCGCGACTCTTCATCCGACGATCGCCTACAGGACTTCGTCCCACTTCGCCTTGTCCTTCAGCAGGACTTCGCGCAGCAGGCGGATCGGGAGCATGCCGTGGCTGAGGACTTCGTCATGAAATTTCTTAAGCGAGAATTTGTCGCCTTCCTGCGCTTGATAATCGGCTCGTAGCTTCAGGATCTCGAGTTTGCCTAGCGAATAGCTGCCGTAGCCGATGTCGAAAGTGCCGCGCATCGCCTCGGCCCGCGCCGGTTTCTCCTCCATGTAGCAATTGTCCTGGAAGAATTTCGTCGCTTCATCGACCGACATCCCCTGGGTATGCATCTTGATTGAAACGCAGAGCCGGCAGAGCCGAACTAAGGCGGCCTGGGCCTGGACCATGCGATATTTCGCCGCGCGCTGAACATCGTCCTCGGACGGTTTCGCATTCGGCGCGGCGCCGCCGAAGCCTTCGTCGATCATCATCTTCTCGCAATAGTGCGCCCAGCCTTCAATAAACGACGTCGCGCCGAAAATTTTCTCCGCTTTGGTGGCTTTTGACGCGTTCAAATGAAGGAACTGCACATAATGGCCGGGATAGACTTCGTGAATCGAGACGAGATCGCTCATGAAGTAATTGAATGAGGTCAGCCACTGCTCCTTCTGCAATTCCGTCCAGTCGTTCTCGGGCGGCGTGACGTAAAAATACGCCTCGTTCGCCCGCTTCTCGAACGGCCCGGGCGTATCCATCGAGGCGAAACTGGTCGCGCGCCGATCCTGCGGAGTCTCTTTCACCTGCGTTTTTGTGTCCGAACCGAGCGTGACGAGTTTCCGATCGATCACGAATTTTTTTACGGCGTCGAGGCGCTTGGTGATCTCCGGAATCAAGTTCGCCGCGGTTGGGTGATCGCTTTGGATCTGTTTGAAGACGACATCCGCGGGGCGGGTCTCATCGATCTTTTTCGCGCTCTCGGCGAAATCGTCCTGCTCCTTCTTCAGCTCGGTCATGCCGAGCTCGAGCAATTTTGCGGGCGGCATGTTTACGAGTTCGGTTTCGGTGAGGAAGCGCTGATATTTTTCCTCGCCGATCGCGAAGTCCGCCATGGCCTTGGGCAATTTCTCCTTCTCGAGCCACGCGGCATATTCCGTGAGCGCCGCTGCGGCACGACGGTTCGCTTGCAGGAACGTCGCGCGTAACGCGTCGTCCTTCAGGTCCGCCACGCTTTCGATCAGATCTTTTTTCAGAAACTCCGAGGCGCCTCTTGCGGTTTGGATCGCCAGCTCGACGTAAGGCTTGGGCAGGACATCAGCGAGATTCGTCTTCGCCGCGATGATCAGGTTCGGCGCCTGGTTCTCGACCACAACGATACTGCGGACCCGATCCTCGGCGGGAGCGTATTTGCGTTTGGCGTAAACGCCGACGTCTAGAGCGCGGGCATAAGTCAACGGATTGTGATCGTACATGCCCAGGTCCTGGATGAAGAAGAGCTCCTTTTTCACCGCGGCCTGAAGGAGCCGAAGATCGATGGCCTGGCGCGGGCCGAGTTTGGCGATATCGAATTTCGCGAGACGATCGTCGAAGCGACGCAGTCGGGCGAGCTCGGCATCGATGGCGAGTCGCGTGTCCTCATTGATGCGGCCATCGTATTCGTGAAAACCGAGAGCCGTCGCGTGGAGCGGACGCGCCGCCAGGTATCCGCGAATGTATTCCTCGGCGACGTTATCGAGTTCCGCGTCCGGTTTGAGAGGGGGCGGAGTCTTCGTTGGTTTTGGGGAAGGCGAAGCCGAGGACGACGGCGAAACCGATGGGGACGCGGAAGGTTTTGGCTTGGGTGTGCGGGCCGGTTTTTCAGAGGGTGCCGGCGAAGCATTTGGCAAAGGCTTTACTGGACCGGTCGGTTTGAGAGGCGGAGCGAATTTAGGGGTGGGGGAAGGGGCGGCCAAAGCCGCGGACGCCGCAAGGCAAAGCAGCAGCGCAAAGATGTGGCGACGTAATCTCATGGAGAGCTGCAGCGCGCCAACCTTAGACGACGGTTTGCGCGTTGCCAAAAATTTCCACATGAGCGATCATCGTCCTCGCTGGGGAACGATATTTTGCCTATGAAACGCCGGCTTTTATTCAGCACTTTCGCGTGCCTGATTCTTTTCAATGTCCTGCTGGGAGTCCGTTTCTACACGGCCCGCGCCGCCGGCACGGATGACGACAGCGGTTATTCGCAGATCTCGGTGTTCGCGAAAGCAGTCCAACTTCTCCGCCAGGATTATGTGGACGGCAGCAAGACCAGTTACCACGACCTGATTTACGCGGCGATGAAAGGAATGCTCGCGTCGCTCGATCCGCACAGCCAGTTCATGGACCCGAACGACTTTAAGGAAATGCAGGACGATACGCGGAGCCGGTTCAACGGGCTCGGTATCGAGGTCGCGGTCAAAGGCGGGCTACTCACCGTAATCACCCCGATGGAAGATACGCCCGCGGCGAAAGCCGGCATTCTTTCGGGCGATCAGATTCTTCGAATCAATGGCAATTCGACCGAGAAGATGGAGCTGCAGGATGCCGTCCAATTTTTGCGCGGCACTTCAGGGCAAAAAGTGACGCTGACGATTTTGCGGCCGTCGACGAAAGAGATAAAGGACTTCGCGCTCGAGCGGACCGAGATCAAAGTGCAGAGCGTTAAAGGCGCAAAGCTGCTCGACGCGGACCTGGGCGGGTCGTTCAAGATCGGCTACATCCGCATCATTCAATTCAACGAGCCGACCGCGGAAGAGCTGGCGAAAGCGTTGGATGAACTACAGAAGCAGGGAATGCAGGCGCTCGTGCTCGATCTACGAAATAATCCCGGCGGTCTTCTCAACGCCGCCGTGGATGTGTGCGCGCAATTCCTTCCGCCGGGGACGAAGGTCGTCTCCACGCAGGGGCGCGTCGCTTCGCAGCAGCACGAATACTCCACGCCCACGACAATGAAGGAGCGGCCACGGTTTCCGCTGGCAGTGCTGGTGAATGAAGGCAGCGCGAGCGGATCGGAGATCGTGGCCGGCGCGCTGAAGGATTTGAAACGCGCGGTGTTGGTGGGCGAAACGACGTTCGGAAAGGGTTCAGTCCAAAATGTCGTGCAGTTGCCGGACGGTTCCGCACTCCGATTTACGACGGCCAAATATTATACGCCGAGTAAGCAAGTCATTCACGGCGCCGGTGTGACGCCGAACATTCGAGTTCCGCTGACGCCGGAGCAGGAGAGGGCGCTGTTCACCTCGCGAAGCGAAAATCTGAAGCCGGACGAAGAGAAGAACCTGATTAAGACGAAAGATCCACAAATGCTGCGGGCGATCGATGCTCTAAAAGGCGTGATGATTTACGCGCAGGAAACTTCGCCGAAGCTCGAGCCGGTGAAGAAATAATTGGCGACGATTCTCGCCATCGAAACGTCCTGCGACGAGACGGCGGTCGCGATTCTCCGCGAGCGGAAATTGCTCGCGAGCGAGATCGCGTCGCAAACCGAACACGAAGCTTATGGGGGCGTGGTGCCGGAAGTCGCGTCGCGAAATCATCTGGTGCACGCGCCACGTTTGTTAAATGACGCACGGCGAAAGGCGGGCATCACGCTCAACGAGATCGACGCATTTGCAGCGACCTCCGGACCGGGTCTCGCCAGCTCGCTGATGATCGGCGCATCGATCGCGAAAGGCTTGGCGCTGGGCGCGGCGAAACCGTACCTCGCCATCAACCATCTCGAGGGGCATTTGCTCTCGCCATTTTTCGGGAACGACGCGATCCAACCGAATGTCTCTCTCATTGTGAGCGGTGGGCACACGCTCCTGGTCGAAGTTCGCGGTGTGAATCAATATCGGATTCTCGGCCGCACGGTCGATGACGCGGCGGGCGAAGCGTTCGACAAGGTGGCGAAATTGCTCGGGCTCGGTTATCCCGGCGGGCCTGAGATAGAACGCAGGGCGAGGCAAGGCGATGGCGCGCGTTTCGATTTTCCCCGGAGCATGCTCGATTCGCGCGATCACAATTTTAGTTTCAGCGGCCTGAAAACCGCGGTGCGTTATCGGCTGGCGGAATTTTCCGCGGACAAGAAGACGCCGGAGTTGATCAGCGACATTTGCGCGTCATTTCAGCGCGCGGTTGTCGACGTGCTCGTAGCGAAAACGTTGCGCGCTGCGAAGGAATGTGGGGCGAAGGTCGTGACGGTGAGCGGCGGGGTCAGTTGCAATCAGGCGTTGCGAACGGAATTGGCGGGGCGTTGTCGCGCCGCCGGGATGAGTTTGCTCACGGCGCCACCAGAACTCTGCACCGACAACGCCGCGATGATTGCGTTCGCTGCCTCGATGCGATTACGCGCCGGACAACGCTCCGACGTCATTGAAGAGATCGATCCGAATCTGGCGTTGGTGTAGTCAGTACTCGCGGGCCAGAAGATAATCAGCCAGCGCGCGCAGGACGCCCGCGTTCTTGCCCAGCGATTCAAGAGCCCGATGCGCCTGATTCGTTAGCCGGCGCGCTTCCGTGCGAGATTTCTCCAATCCAATGACCGCGGGATACGTCGCCTTCTGTGCGGCAAGATCTTTGCCCGCGCTCTTTCCGAGTTTCTCGGACGTCTGGGTGACGTCGAGGATGTCATCGATCACTTGAAACGCGAGACCCAGCGCGCGGCCGAATGCAGTGACTGCCGCGAGCTGTTTTGCAGTCGCGTTTGCCGACATCGCCCCGAGCCGGATCGAAGTGGTCAGGAGCGCGGCGGTTTTATTTTCGTGGATCGAACGAACTTCGGCGCGCGTTAGCCGGCGACCTTCCGCCTCGAGATCGGCGACCTGGCCAGCGATCAGTTTTCGGCTGCCGGCCGCTTCCGCGATCTCGCAAGAAACTTCCCGTAAATCGTAACGCGAACCTGGTTTCGCGTGAGTCGCGATCTCGAAAGCGATGGTGAGCAGAGCATCGCCCGCCAGGATGGCGATGCCGTCTCCGAAAACTTTGTGGCAGGTGGGACGGCCACGACGCAAATCGTCATTATCCATGCTGGGGAGATCGTCGTGAATGAGTGAATAGGTGTGGATGCATTCCACGGCGCACGCGTGCGGCAGGGCGGCGCTGATTTTTCCGCCGCATGCTTCGGCGGCCGCGAGGCAAAGAATCGGCCGGAGCCGTTTCCCTCCGGCGAACAAACTGTAGCGCATTGCCTTGTGAATCGTCGCGGGCGCAACGGACGCTTTCGGCAGGAACTGGTCCAGCGCGTGATCGACCTCACGCTGGCGCGCGACGAGGTAACGCTTCAGGTTCACCGGTCAGCTTCTGGAAACGCGCGACGAGGGAGTGGCCACAACCAGACCCATCAAGAGAAAGCAGATCGCCGCGGAAAACAGACAGTAACGACAGAAGGCGTGGAGCAAAAACGCCTGGACATAGAGCAGCCATAACGTGCTGGCAAAAAGGACGCCAACGACGATCGCAAAAAACTTTCGCGCCCGCGCGTAATCGAAGGCCGCGAAAATCGCACAAGCGAAAGCGGTGAAATAACCGGCCACGCCGAAACCAGCCACCGGAAGGCCCGCCACCTTTGCATAAACGCTGCCAAGCACTTCCTGACACCCGGCTTGTCCACTACAAGCCGCAGTTTCGCCGGTCAGCGCGAGGATCGTTAGGTAAGTCGCATCGGCCAGCCCAAACAGACAAAACAGAGCCGCAATACTGTAAAGGATCATTCGTCCCCGCGACGGCGCGGCGGTCTGTTCATCTTTACTCATGTTTCGGTTTATCTTTTCCCTCAAGAGCGGTTTCGATCGCTTTGTGAAGAGCGGTGGGGTTCATTGCGTCCGGTTTCAACGCCACATTGTTTAGGAACAAGGTAGGCGTGCTCGTGACGCCGCGGGACGCGCCGAGCTCGTGATCGGCGTCCACGCGCGCCGCGACTTCGGGTTTTGCCAAGTCTTTTTTGAAGCGCTCGACATCCAATCCGATCGTGCGCGCATAGCCCTCGAACAAAGGCTCGACCTCGGTCGCCTTCGCCCAAAGGGACTGCTCTTTGTAAAGAACATCGTGCATTTCCCAAAAGCGCCCTTGCTCCTGGGCCGCCTCCGCCGCGAGGGCAGCGGCGCGGGCGTGGACATGCATCGCGAGCGGGAAGTGATGGAAGATCACTCGGACCTTCGAACCCTGTTCATCTTCTATTTGTTTAAGAAGGCCGGCCATGATGCTGCACGGCGGACATTGGAAATCGCCAAATTCTTCGATCGTCAGCGGGGCGTTAGCTTTACCGCGCACATGCAGTCCTGAGGCGGCTGCATCTTTCAGCGGCGCCGGCTTCCTGGCGCGATAGAGCGCGAAAGCGCTGCCGAAAGTTACCAGCGCCACCACGACGACAATCAAGAAGGGCAGGTAACGTTTCATCCTTTAGAGCAGGAAAGGAAAACGATTGGCGCGGGAATGCCAGCAATATTGTCGGAGAACATCTTGGGTTCAGCGGAGGGCCGGGCGGGGCCAAAGGTTGCGAAAATGTAATGGTAACAGCGGGAACCATGCGGAACCGGCGCGCCGAATCCATTGATGTCTGAGCCGGCCGTCCCAGCCCGCCCTCTATTCACCAACCATTGGAGAAACATCCATGCATAATCACGCCAAATCATCCCGCAATCGCGGTTCAGTCCTCCGCCCCGTCCTCGCTGCGTTGTTAATTTTGAGCGGCCTCGCTCTTCTGGCACGGGCCGGGAGCGCAGGTTCGGGGCAAGTCACACAGGCCGCTGTCGCCACTCCAGGGCAGCCACGGTTCCAAATTTACGCTTCGCCGGATGGCATTGCAGACAACGTGGGTGAGCCATCCATTGGCTGCAATTGGAAATCTGAGCAGAGCTTCAGCAACAGCATGTTTAGTATTGGCAATGGCGGCCGGGCTTTGCTCTTCGGCGGATTTTCTCCCGACGTGTACCGCGCCACGTTCAATGACTGCTCCTCGCCCGCAAATATATTATGGGAGGCGAAACCACTTCTGCTCGCTGCGACTCCGCGTGCCGCCGGCGATCCAATCCTTTTCACTGATCACGACACCGGCCGCTCGTTCATCTCTCAACTCGAAGGACTGACTCCCGCCGGCAGCTCTACCGACATCACGGATGACGATGGCGATACTCTCACACCTAGCGAAGGATCGAGTCTTCCTTCCGACGTCGATCATCAAACCTTCGGGGGCGGAATCTTTCATGCCGGTCCGCTCGGCCCGCTGACGTCTTATCCCAACGCGGTTTATTATGCGTCGCAAAGCATCGCCGATGCGCGGGCCACTCTTAGTCAGGATGGCGGGCTCACTTTCGGGCCGGCTTTCCCGATGTACACCATCAATGATTGCGCCGGTTTGCACGGCCACATCAAAGTCTCGCCGAAAGACGGGACTGTTTATGTGCCGAATGTCGGATGCGGCGGGTCGGTTCCTTTTCACGAGACCGGCGCAAAGCAGGCGGTGATTGTGTCCGAAGATAACGGAGTGACCTGGAATATCCGGCCGATTCCGGACTCAGCGACCCATGGCAATGGGAACGAGCAGAACACAATTCTCGGCACGCGCGACCCATCCGTCGCCATCGACACCGATGGAAATGTTTACGTGGTCTATCAGTCTGAAGATCGCGACACGGAAGTCATGGATCCGGCCGACAAAGCGGGCGACACCCATCCGAAAGTCGCCGTTTCACACGACAAAGGGTTGACCTGGGAACCAAGCGTTGACGTGGGTGCCGCCGTGATCAATGGCAACCCAATCAAGAACGCCACCTTTGTGACCGCGACCGCCGGAAGCGGAGGCCGCGCGGCAGTCGCTTTTTTCGGCACTGAAACCGGCGGAAATAATTGGGCTTGCGGCGACGGCGACGATTGCTCGGGCGATACTGGCCTTTTCCCCCGGGATCCGTTCGCTGGAGTTTGGTACCTCTATGTGTCAGTCACTTATGATGGCGGCAAGACTTGGACGACGCAGAATGTCACGCCGGGTGATCCGATCCAACGCGGCGGGATTTGCGGCGGCGGCACTTGCCGGAACCTCCTCGACTTCATGGACATTCAGATCGACAAAGAGGGCCGGATTCTGGTGGGCAGTGAAGATGGCTGTGTCGGCGCATGCGTGCAGGGCGGCGCAAACAGTTTTACCGCCAAAGGTCTGATTGTTCGCCAATCCGGCGGCAACCGTCTCCTGGCTCAATTCGATCCGGTTGAGCCCGCGCTGGCCGGAGCGCCATTAGTCAACGCTACGATGGATAGCGCGAAGCTGACTGTGCAGCTGACCTGGCAAACTCCCGATAACGCCGGCTCCGATATCACCGGCTACAACGTCTATCGCAGGATCGGCGATACAGGCAGCTTCACCCTTCTCGGCACGACGACGAATACGAGTTTCACCGACATTACCTTCGACAAGAACCAGAACAATTATTATCGCGTCACGGCGGTAAACGGAATCGGCGAAGGGCCATTCTGCCACGACGTTCTGCCGGTCGTCCTCCCACCGGCCGAAAACGTCTGCCTCGATCCGGGCCTGACTTTGCTGACCGACGCCGCCGGCGATGCGAGCGTCGCTCTCGGCTTTGTCAACGGTGCGCCGCCGGGATCCGATCTGCTGCGCCTGCAAATGGTGCAGCCTTTTGCATCCGACGGCATCGTCAAAATCGTCTTCCTGATCCAGACTGATCCGGGCCAATCGCCGCAACCGCCGGCCTCAGCTTGGTACGTTTCGATGAAGTCGCCGGACGGCCAGGTGCACGGCGTGCACATGGCGTGGAAGAGCACAACACCGAGCTTTGAGTCTTACATTGCTTCCGGCAGCCAGGGAGGTGGGGTGGATGGTCGATTTGTTGATCCGGCGTCGGTCAAGCCAGCCGAGCCCGAGAGTAAGTACGAGCCCGCCAAAGGTCTCATCACGATTGTCGTCAAAGCCAGCGACCTCGGGTGGACACCCGGCGGTGTCGTTAGCGGCTTCAACGCGGCCGTTACCCAAAGCACTGATGTCGCGAACATCGGAGCCGGCGGGACTACTACCTACGATCAGATGCCGGATAGCCTGGCTTACACGGGTAGCTTTACTTTCGGCGGCAACGCGGCCTGCGCGCCGAACCTTCCGCCGACGGCGAAATTGGTGGCTAACCCGGACCAAGGTAATCCGCCGCTCACCGTAGCACTGGACGGTTCTGGTTCACTCGATCCGGACTCAGGCGATTCGATAGCATCTTACACATTTAGTTTTGGCGATGGTTCCGCAGACGTAACTCAATCGAGTCCTACTATCAGCCACACCTACACGCACGGCGGCCAATTCTTCGCCACCCTTACGGTGAAGGATTCCCACGGCTTACAGAGTCTGAACACCGCGACCGCCGAGGTTGAGGTCGCTGCTCAGCTTCTGAATCTTTCGACCCGGCTCCAAGTCCAGCCCGGCGACGGCGCGCTCATCGGCGGGTTTATTATTAGTGGTAGCGAACCAAAGAAGGTTGTTCTGCGCGGCCTCGGGCCGAGCATCAACGTCCCGGGTAAACTCGAGGATCCTGTGATCCAGTTGTTTAACTCCTCCAACGTGAACATTGGCGGGAACGACGACTGGAAGACGGACCAACAGAACGTCGAGGCCACTGGTCTCGCCCCGAGCAACGACCGCGAATCCGCGCTTGTGATCACCCTCAATCCCGGCACTTACACCGTCGTTATGCGCGGAAAGGACAACGGCTCCGGCATCGGCGTGGTCGAAGTGTATGACGTCAACCTGGCGGCCAACGCGCGTCTCGCGAATGTCAGCACCCGCGGCTCCATCGGAATCAATGACAACGTTCTTATCGGCGGATTTTTCGCCGGCCCACAAAACTCCGCCGTCACCGGCGTGGTCTTCCGGGCCCTCGGACCTTCCCTGGCCGCGTTTAATGTTCCGCAACCGATCCAGGATCCGACCATCGAGATCCATAACGGCGACGGCGACGTTATCGCCTCGAACGACGATTGGCAGTCGAGCCAGAAATCCGAAATCGAAGCGACCGGTTTGCAGCCGAGCGATTCGCGCGAATCCGCAATCGTGATGAAGAACTTCGAGCCCGGTCCTTACACCGCGATTGTCCGCGGCAAGAACAACACCGTCGGCATCGGCCTCATCGAGATTTACGACGTGCAACAGTAACTCTCGGCGCACGCACCATGTCCTGGCTCAACTATGAACTGTCAGACGTAATTAGCTGGCGACGGTGTCGTCGGCGGGAAGGAAACTATGCGCAAGAAATCCACGACTGAATCCGGATTGTTTCATCCACGCATTTTTGTCGCGTTTGTCCTGGCCCTGAGCGGCATTTCACTCGCGGTGTTTAGTTCGGCCGAACCGCCTGCGACATCGTCGCAAAGTCTCGCCCCGGCCGCTCCAGCCGCGGTCCCCACCTTTGGTCATCCCGTCATGGCGGGCGTCGGCGGCAGCGGTTTTGAGATTGATCTACGAGTTGATCCTTCGAACGGCAACCGGATGTACATGAGCGCGCCCGGCGCCCTGTCGTCGGACACGAGCTGGATCTGGCGTTCGCTCGATGCCGGAAAGACTTTCAAGTGGATTCCGGGCGCCGCCCCGCTCACGGGCAAAGCGACAACGTGCCATGGCGGCGGCGATACCGAACTCGGCGTGGATTCCGCCGGTCATCTCTATTTCAATGACCTGACGCTGGCGAACTTCAGCACCGGCCGCTCGGACGACCAAGGGACGACGTTCACTTGCAGCAACACCGGCGTGCCGGACACCGCGGTCGATCGCCAATGGTATACGATCGATGGCGACCCGACCGCCGGCGGTTCCATTTATCTGGCGAACGATGAGATCGGGCCCGGCGGCGTGATGTGCGGTGGTAGCGTCGGCAATAATGTCCTTGTCATGTATCGCTCGCCCGTGGCGGGACTCGGCCCCTCGGCGGGAATCGAGTTCGGCCCCGCGAACCATGTCAGCGCCGTCGGAAGTTGCGACGAAGCGATCATGGGTAACAACGAGCTGAGTCCTGTCGCCACCACGCTCGGCCAGCCGACGGGCGCGCCCGGCGTTTACGCGACTCTCCCTAACGCCGTGAAACACATTTTCGTCATTCATGATAACGCGGCGCTGAACAAAATTCTTATCGGTCGCTGTTTCCCCGTGGATTTTGGCGCGCCGGTTGCGAACGTCAGCGACCCCAGCGGATTGAATTGCACCGATCTTCCAGTGGCCGATCTGGGCGCCAACGCGAAGACCGGCGCCAATTTTCCAAGCATGGCGATCGATAAAGCCGGAAATCTTTACGCGGTTTGGAATCAGGCCCCGATCGACGGCAGCGGCAATGTAACCGGCGACACGGTCGTTATGTACACGTATTCAACCGACCAAGGGAACACGTGGGCGACACCGATTAAGATCGACACCACTGGCTCCGCAGCTGGCGAGTTGCACACGAACGTAATGGTTTGGGCCGTGGCTGGCGATGATGGCCGGGTCGATATCGCCTGGTATGGAACGCCGGGGCAGCCAACTCATCCTTCGGCCGGCCCGGATTCCTGCGGCACGAATTGCGATTGGAGTCTCTGGATGGTGCAAACCCTGAATGGTCACGCTGCCACCCCGACGTTCACCGCGCCGATCCAGGCGAGCGAGCATTTCAATCATCGCGGGAGCATGAACACGCTCATCGGTGGTCAGGCTGGTGATCGCACCCTCGGCGACTTCATTCAGATTCGGCTTGGACCACAGGGCGAGGCGCGCATTTCGTTTTCGGATTCAAACAACATCGACGAATCTTTGGTCCCGCACGGAATGTTCGTGCAACAGAACGGGGGCGACGGCCTCCTGACCGCGAGTTCCCCGATCAACATTCCTGGGCTTGCTCCTTTCAATTCGAGCACCGATCCATCCGGCGACGGGAAATATGAAGTGGCTGGCACCAGCAGCGCGAACATTCCGCAGTTGGACATCCTCAGCTCCAGTATTAGCGAGACGAGCGCTGCGCCATGCTCGGCCGGGGCTCCCTGTTACAAAGTGGTGATGCAGTTAAACAACCTGAGCCTGGCGCCGAGTCTGACCGACGATCCGGATCCCGATCTCGTCTGGTCTACGCAGTGGCTCGTTCCTTCCACCACCGATCCGACTGGCGGCAAGAACTTCCATGTCTACGCCGAATCGCTCAACGGCGCTGCCTTGCAGTGTTTCGTGGGCGAGAACGCCGTGATGCTCCTGGGCGGCGGCGCGGCGATGACTTATCCGGGTAACACCCAGTTACCCGCGGCGAATTGCACCTCCACGCTCGGCGCGAACGGGAACATCACCATTTACGTTCCCAAATCCATGGTGAGCGAGGCAGCTCCGCTCGACAACCGTTTGCACGAAGTCACCGCAACCACCATGACGCTTCAACAGCAGGCGAACACTGTCACGTCCTTCGGCGGAATCGGCGGCTCCTTCTTCAACCTGATCGATATCGCCCAGAGTTATGTCTACGACGGGACGGTAACGCCTTCGCCCACACCCACGGCGACCGCGACTGCTACAGCAAGCCCGACTTCAACCGCGACAGCCACGCCGACAGCGAGCGCCACCGCGACCGCGACGGCCACGGCTTCGCCCGCGGCAACCCCCACCGCTACTGCGACAGCGACAGCGAGCGCGACAGCTACGGCATCACCAACTGCTTCCGCGACGGCAACGGCCACGGCTACCGCCACACCCACCGGCACTCCCGCTGACGTTCAGTTAGTGAACATCGCCGGGCGCGTTGTCGTTCAAACCGGCGATAACGTCGGCATCGCTGGCTTTATCGTGAAAGGCTCCGGCGTGAAACGATTCATCGCGCGCGCCATTGGACCTTCGTTAAAGGTGAACGGCGTTCCGGTTCCCGGTCGATTGATGGATCCCGTTCTGGAATTGCACGATCAGAACGGCCAGACCGTATCGAACGATAATTGGCGCACCGGCGGCCAGGAGGCTGAAATCCAGGCCAGCGGGGTCGCACCGCCCGACGATCGCGAAGCCGCCATTATCCGCACTGTCCCGGCCGGGACTTTCACGGCGATCATCAGCGGCGCGAACAACACCACGGGCATTGGCTCGATTGAGATTTACGACTTGGGCAACGTCAGTGCCGGCGCAGAAGATGAAGAAAAATCGGAACGCCCTGCTGCGCCCGACGCGCCCGAGGCGGCGGCCGAGCTCGCCAACCTCTCAGTGCGCGCCAACGTCCAGACCAATGACAATGTTTTGTTCAACGGTCTGATCTTGCAAGGCGGCAATCCAAGGCGCATCGTCTTCCGCGCTCTAGGCCCGTCGCTTCAATCGAACGGCCAGCCCGTTCCCGGCACATTGCAGGATCCGGATCTGGAAGTGCACGACGCGAACGGCACGCAGCTTAGTTTCAACGACGATTGGCAGCAGTCTCCGAACGCAGCCGAGATCCAAAGTGCGGGCCTCGCGCCTTCCAATCCCAAGGAATCCGCGATTCTGCTCACCCTCCCGCCCGGCACTTACACCTCGATCGTGCGCGGCGTAAACAACACGACCGGTATCGCTCTGGGCGAAACCTACAAGCTGGATAACTAAGAGCGCCCGTCTTGAAAACGGTCTGCGGTCGGTTAACATGTCGCCCGCAAATTGGGGGGTATAGCTCAGTTGGTAGAGCGTCTCGTTCGCAATGAGAAGGTCAGGGGTTCGAATCCCCTTACCTCCACAAATTTGCCTTCCGACTCCTGACTTCCGGCGCCGCTGACCCCCGGAAGGGCATGGAAGTTGCAGCCAAGAGCCG
>DATBCW010000138.1:0-42108 GCA_036270255.1 Chthoniobacterales bacterium | reverse complement strand
AGCTCACATTGCAGGTGGCGTATACCTATCGACGTTGCCCCTCGCCCTCTACTTTTGGTCGTTCGTTCCCGGTAAACTTGTCGTTCGTGGGGATCCCAATGCGACCGGCGACAATATCCTGGCTCACGAAACCTGGTTTCGTTTTTCCATCTGGGGTGATCTTTTCGCCTACGTGGTCGTAATTTGCCTGGCATTTCTGCTCTACCGCCTTCTTTGCAGTGTCGAAAAAACATTGGCGCTGGCCATGGTTGGGTTTGCTTTACTTTCCGGGGCCGTCGGTTTCTTCGCTGCGCTTCCTAACCTTGCTGCGATTATTCTTTTTCGCGGGAGCGACTTCCTCGCTATTCTCGATAAACCGCAACGCGACGCCCTCGCCATGTTCTTCTTGCGGTTGCACGGCCAAGGAGAATTGACGAATGAGATTTTCTCCGGGGTGTGGCTGTTTCCGCTCGGCTGGCTCGTCTTTCGCTCTGGCTTTCTGCCGCGAATCCTCGGCGTCTGGTTGATAGTCGCTGGCCTTGGATGGCTGACACTTAGCTTTATAGCGATTGTCTTTCCGCCTTCCTACGACCGCGCCTTTACCATCATTCAACCGATCGTCCTCGGCGAAATGGCGTTCGCCTTGTGGCTCCTCTTCAGAGGAGTGAATCCACGGCGACTGGCGTCCGAGGCGACCGCTGCCGACTCCCTGCGACCTAGCGAATAATTCGTATGCTTTCCAATCTGCGCTTTGCCTTTCGCGCGCTGCTTCGCAGCCCGGGCTTTACCTTTCTCGCGATCATCACCCTTGGTCTGGGAATCGGCGCTAACACGGCCATGTTCAGTATAGTCAATACTGTCCTCCTAAAGCCGCTGCCCTATCCCCAGAACGAGCAGCTTCAGCGGCTCGATCGTGTTACTCCGCAGAATCCCGCGGGCCGCGTCTCTCCCGCGGATTACCTCGATTTGCGCCGCGAGATGGAGGGCTACGGCGATGTGGGAGCCTATGCTTTGGGCGACACTAGCCTCTCGGAACCGGGCCAACCAGCTGAGGTAGTTCGTGCGTTGCGGATCAGCGCAAACCTCCTTTCCGTTCTTCGAGTTCAACCCCAGCTAGGCCGCAATTTTCTCGCGCGCGAAGATGTAGCTGGAAACGACCACGTCGTTATTCTTAGCCAGCGTTGCTGGCAACAACGTTTCGGCAGCGCTCACGATATTATCGGCCACTCCATCCGCGTGGACGGCCAACCACATGAAATCGTCGGCGTGCTGCCGGGATGGTTTAACGACTGGCGCCACCTCGGTGCGTTCGATTTCTTTCGACCTCTCGCGCTCGATCAGCAGAAATCCACGGATCGGCGCAGCACCATTCTTAGGCTGCTCGGGCGCCGGCACGATACCTTGTCGGAAGCAGACGCCACTGGCTTCATTACCAATTTCGGCGCCCGGCTGGCCAAGGACTTTCCCGAAGTAAACGCCGGCACTTCGTGGCACGCGATCGCTCTCAATGGCACCGCGTTTCCAAAGAATGCGATCGCCCTCCTGTCGCTCCTGATCGGCCTGTCCGCTTTCGTCCTCCTCATCGCCTGCTCAAACCTCGCGAATCTCCTTCTTGCCCGGACGATGGCTCGCGCGCGTGAGTTTGCAGTCCGTGGCGCGCTCGGTGCCTCGCGTCTACAGTTACTTCGGCCGTTGATCAATGAATCGCTCCTCCTCGCGTTTGGCGGCGGACTCTGTTCGATCCTGGTGGCGCGCTGGGGTGCAGACTGGATTTCGGCCAGGACATTGTCGGAGAACGGCGAACGTTTCACCTTCGCTTTTGATTGGCGCGTCTTCGCATGGGCCTTTGCCGCTTCGATCGTAACCGCGGTCGCCTTTGGCCTCGCACCTGCGCTCTTCGCGCTGCGGCTCAATGTAAATGACACCCTTAAGAGTGGGGCACGCGGAATGACTGGAGGGCGGGGTCATCAACGCTTTCGCCATGCTCTTATTATCGCGCAATTCGCGCTCGCCATGGTCTTACTCGCCGGCGCCGCTCTCTACATTCGGGCGTTCAATGAGCTGAGCAACAGCCGCGGCGGCTGGGAGTCCGAACGCCTTGTTACCGGCACGGTGATTCTTCCCAGCGCTGCTTACGGTGACGGTGAAAAGATCAACGCCTTTCACCGCTTGACCTTGGAACGACTCCAAGCCGTGCCCGGAGTAACGAGCGTTAGCATTTCCTCCTTCACACCTTTCTTCAATTGGGGAGACGTTCGCAAATACATCATTGAAGGTCGCGATCCCCCTCCGCCTGGCCAGGAACCAGCCGCCGTAGTTAACAGCATTACTCCTTCTTACTTCGACACGTATCAGACCCGCGTCCTTGCCGGACGCGCTTTCAACGATCACGACACGCTAACCTCAGCCAGGGTATTCATTGTCAGCCAGACAACGGCGACCGCACTGTTCGGAAATGAAAATCCGATTGGGCATCGTCTCGCCCAAACTGGAACAGGGAGTCCGCAGTGGGGCGAAATCATCGGGATCGCGACTGATGTGAAGTCGGTCACGACCGATCCCGGACCCGTGACCCTTCAGCTTTACCAGCCGATGTCTCAGGATCCGCGGGCCTACAACGAGATCGCCGTCCGGACGAGCGGTGCGGCGCCGTCGACTCTGGTTGTTCCGATTCGCAACGTCATGACACAACTCGACCCGGACTTGCCTGTGCGTCAGCTTCAGGCCGCCGACGTCACGATCGAACGCGCTAACGCGCAAACCGCGATCTTACGCGACATGCTCACCTGTTTTGCAGTGTTAGGTGTAGCTCTAGCGTCACTAGGTATTTACGGCGTCATCGCGCGCACGATGGCCCAACGCACCGGCGAATTCGCTATTCGTTTCGCACTCGGCGCCTGCGCCAGGGATATCGCCAAGATTGTGCTTGGTTCAGGAGCAAAACTGGCCGGCTTTGGACTGGCCTTCGGAGTTCTCGGCGCTGTCGGGCTATCGCGTCTCCTGGCCGGCATCAATCCCGGAATGCGCTTCGATAGCATCTTAACCCTCGCCGGCCCCGCCATGCTCCTGGTAGGCGTGGCGCTTTTTGCTTCGTGGCTGCCGGCGCGACGGGCCGCCCGTATTAATCCTATCGAAGCGCTTCGGACCGAATAAGACCATGACCGCGCTAACAGTCACCACCCAACATCAACGCGCCGCCAAGGTCGCCGGAGTCGCTGGTCTCCTGGCTATCGCGATCGTCGTGTTTGGTAACTACGTCCTGCTTACACCACTCATCGTTCCCGGCAAAGCTGCTGAAACCGCGCAGAACATCCTGGCCCATGAAACCGCATTTCGCCTGACCGTCGTTTGTTTCCTTTCCTACAGCTTAATCAGCCTGGTTCTTGTCTCTGCCTTCTATGTTGTGCTGAAGCCAGTCGATCATGGTCTGGCCCTGGCGGCTGCGCTTTGTCGTCTTGTCTTTGCTGTCTTATGGCTCATGGGCTCGCTTCAGATGCTTGGCGCCCTCCGTTTCCTGGGGCATGCCAGTTACCTTCAAGCCTTTGAAACCGATCGTTTGCAGGTCCTGGCGCGCACTACAATTGCCGCCACCTTTGACGATTACTATGTAGGTCTTCCATTCTTCTCGCTGGCCTTAACGATTTGCGCTTACCTATGGCTCAAATCTAAATACGTGCCCCGGTGGCTTTCCTGGTTCGGAATTGTCTCCTCCGCCTGGTGCGTAGTCTGCGCTTTCATCTACCTCGTTTTCCCAGGATTCGCCAAGCCGGTCGATCCCTACTGGTTCGATTCGCCGATGGCGCTCTTTGAACTCATCCTGAGCTTTTGGCTCCTCTTCAAGGGATTAAAACCCCCGGCTCTCGCGCCCATCTCAACGGTCGAGCCATGAGAGTAAGACGCATCGTCAAATGGACCGTAGTTGTCATCTTCCTCGGAATAGTTGGCCTGATTACCGTGTCCTATTGGATTTCGACCAATGATTGCGATCAGAAGGCCGGCCTCCCCTCCCACCCTATGAAGGCTATCCGTTACTGTGAGTTCGGCAGCCCCGAAGATGTGCTGAAGCTCGAGGAAATCGAAAAACCTGTCCCGAATGACAATCAGGTCCTCGTCAGGGTTCGCGCCGCGGCGCTAAACCCATTGGATTTGGCCACCCGCAGGCCATTATGGGTTCGGGTTCTCACAGGACGACGGAAGCCCAAGGAGACTCGCCTTGGAGTGGACTACGCCGGAACAGTTGAAGCGGTGGGAAAGAATGTGACCCAGTTCAAACGCGGTGACGAAGTGTTTGGCGGCAGGCTCGGCGCTTATGGCGAGTATGTCTGCATCGCACCGGATCGCGCCGTCATGTTGAAGCCCGCTAATGTAACCTTTGAGCAGGCTGCCTCGGTTCCGGTAGCGGCCCTCACGGCCCTCCAGGGATTGCGAGACAAGGGACATATTCAGCCGGGGCAGAAAGTCCTGATCAATGGCGCATCCGGCGGCGTGGGCACCTTCGCCGTCCAGATCGCGAAGTCATTCGGAGCCGAAGTGACGGCCGTCACCAGTAGTCGGAACGTCGACCTTATTCGCTCGATCGGCGCCGACCATGTGATTGATTACACGAAAGAAGATTTTACGAAGACCGATCAACGCTACGATTTGATCTACGATATCGTAAACAACCATTCCTTCGCGGAGCGCCGGCAAATTCTTACTCCTAAAGGCATCTGTGTCATGGTCGGCTTCGGTGGTTCGGGATGGCATGATGAAACGTGGGGACGCCTGGGCGGTGCTCTTAGCGCACTCGTCCGCTCCTGGTTCGTCAGTCAGAAGTTCGGAATCTTCCTCGCCAATTTGAACAAGCCGGACCTAAAGGTTCTGGCCGATCTCATGCAGTCTGGCAAAATCACTCCCGTTATCGACCGGACTTACAAACTGAACGAAGTCCCACAAGCTTTGACCTATCTCGAGCAAGGCCATGCCCGCGGAAAAGTCGTGGTCACGGTGGAATGATGAACGGCCGATGAAAATAAAACGCGTCATCAAGTGGACCCTGCTCACGATCCTGGCAGTGGTAGTCGTCTGGTTCCAGATTGCGTACTGGACTTCGAGTAATGATTGCGGACGGAGCATTCCTCCCGGCGCTACTCTGATGAAGGCGGTCAAGTACTGCGAATACGGAGCGCCCGACAAGGTCCTGAAGCTCGAGCAAGTCGAAAAGCCGGTTCCGAACGATAACCAGGTTCTCGTCCGGGTTCGCGCAGTCAGCCTCCGGTTTTACGACGGCGGCATGCTCGAAGGCAGCGTCCCGGGCAGACTTCTCTTTGGACTTCGCAAACCGAAGAACACGACCCCTGGATCTGATTTCGCCGGAACGGTTGAGGCCATCGGAACGAACGTAACCGAGTTCAAGCTCGGCGATGAAGTTTTCGGAGTAAGAGCCGGCTGTCTCGCCGAATACCTTTGTGTGAGGCGCAACGGAGCGGTGGCCTTGAAGCCGGCTAACACTACCTTTGAACAAGCCGCGTCGATACCTACCGCGCTTGTTGCTTTGCAAGGCCTCCGCGACACGGCGCATCTGAAGACTGGGCAAAAGGTTCTGATCAACGGGGCATCAGGAGGTATTGGGACATTCGCTGTCCAGATTGCCAAGGCCTATGGCGCGGAAGTAACTGGCGTGTGCAGTACAAGAAACCTCGACCTTGTCCGATCGATCGGTGCCGATCACGTCATCGACTATACGAAAGACGACTACACAAAGAACGACGAGCGTTACGACGTGATCTACGATCTGGTCAACAATCACTCTTTCGCGGAACGCCGCCGCATCCTTGAGCCCGGCGGAATGTGTGTAATAGCCGGAGTAGGCGGATCGGGAATGCACGAAGAAACCTTCTCCCGGTTTGTCGGCGTGTTTACCGCCTTTCTCCGCTCGAAATTTGGGCACGAGAAGTTTGTCATCTTTGGGGTCGACATTAACAAAGAAGACCTTGGCGTTCTGCGCGCCTTAACCGAAAGCGGAAAGATTACTCCTGCTCTTACCAAAACCTATCCACTTACTGAGGTGGCAGCCGCGTATAAATACCTCGAGACCGGCCACGCGCAGGGAAAGATTGCCATAACGATCGATTAGAGAACTACGAACCTATGAAAATAAAACGCATCTTAAAATGGGGCCTGCTCATCCTGCTGGCCGCCCTCGTAATCTGGTTTCAGGTCGCTTACTGGACTTCGAGCAACAACTGTGACCAGCTCACCGCCGTCCAAGGCGACAGCATGAAGGCGATGGTCTACTGCGATTACGGGCTTGCTAACCTTAGGTATGTCGACATTGAGAAGCCTGTTCCGACCGACGACCAAATGCTTGTCAGAGTCCGGGCTGTCTCGATTAATCCATACGATTGGCATTTCATCGAGGGCACGCCATACATCATGCGAGGCTTGGGAGTTGGCCTTCGCAAACCGAAGGACACGCGGCTCGGAGTCGATTACGCCGGCACAGTCGAAGCCGTCGGGAAAAACGTAACCAAATTCAAACCGGGCGACGAGGTCTACGGCGGGAAAACCGGCGCCTTTGCCCAATACATCTGTGTGCGACCGGATCGCGGAATTGCTGTGAAACCGGCAAACATCACTCCGGAGCAAGCGGCTTCGGTCAACATCGCCGCGATCACGGCGCTTCAGGCCCTGCGCGACAAAGGAAAGGTGCAGGCCGGGCAGAAGGTGTTGATCAACGGCGCGTCCGGCGGCGTTGGTACCTTTGCCGTGCAAATCGCCAAGACGATGGGAGCGGAAGTTACGGGCGTTTGCAGCGGGAAGAATGTCGAGATGGTGCGGGGGCTCGGCGCAGATCACGTCATCGATTACACTAAGGAAGACTTTGCCAAGATGGGCGAACATTACGATGTCATCCTTGATAATGTCCCCAACCACACCTTGGCGGAATGCCGCTCGGCCCTCACTCCGCAGGGGAAATATGTGATGATCGGTGGTGGCGGTCCGAATGATAATCGCTGGGTCGGGCCATTCGGCCGGGTGATTCACGCCCTTTTCTTAAAACCGTTTATCAAGCAGGAGGTAGGTATGATGATGGCGGACTCAAACGCAACCGACCTTACTGTTCTCGCAAATCTTATGGAGACAGGGAAAGTGAAACCAGTTATCGATCGCACGTATAAGCTAAGCGAACTTCGTGACGCGATCACCTACCTTGAGGCAGGTCACGCTCGCGGCAAGGTCGTGCTTACCGTAGATTAGAGCGACAACTCAGTCGTTCCATCCGATCTTCGGGTAATTCATGAAGCGCCTTCTCGCCGCCATCCAGTCACGGATCGTTGACGTCAAGCCCGAAGAGATCCGCGCCCTCTGGCTCGGATTCGCGTTTCATTTTCTGATCCTGACCGGCTACTATATTATGCGGCCAATCCGCGATAGCATCGCCGCTGGCAATCGCCTCGAGACCTTGCCTTGGATGTTCACCGCTACCCTGGCCGCGATGGTGATCGCGAACGCGCTCTTCGCCGCGATCGTCGCCCGCATGTCGCGCCGGAAATTCATTCCCCTGGCTTACGGTTTTTTCATTTTTAATCTCGCGCTCTTCTTCGTCCTGATGCGGACCGGGTCACCGGAGCAACAAGTCTGGATCGGCCGGGCACTCTATGTCTGGGTCAGCGTGTTCAATCTTTTTAACACCGCGATCTTCTGGGCATTCATGACGGATTTGTTCACCGTCGAACAGGGCAAGCGACTCTACGGCTTTATTGCCGTAGGCGGCTCGCTCGGCGGAGTCCTGGGGCCATTCATCACCGCGCGCTACATTCAAAACATAGGCCCCGCAAATCTTCTTGCGATTTCCGCCGCCATTTTCGCGATCGCTGCCGCTCTCGTCCAATTTTTCCCCAACAATTTCACCGATCGCGACAAACCGGTGAAAGCCGGAGGCGAAGAACCGATCGGCGGTTCCATTTGGTCAGGTCTAACCCATATTGTGCACTCCCCTTACCTTCTCGGGTTAGCCGGCTCCATGCTTCTCTATACGAGCACTGGGACGTGGGCCTATTTTCAGCAATCCGACCTGACTCGCTCCGCCCTCTCCGACAGCGCTACCCGCACTATCTTTCTGGCGCATCTCGATATCTGGGTAAACTCCATCACCGTTATCATTCAGATTTTCCTGACCGGCCGGCTTCTGAAATGGTTCGGCGTGGGGTTCACCCTGGTGGCGATGCCTTTAGTCAGCGTGCTCGGTTTTAGTGCCATGGGCATCGCGCCGAGTCTTGCGTTGCTGGCGGTCTTTCAAGTTGCGCGCCGCGTAGCCGCCTATGCGCTCCTGCGTCCTTCGCGCGAGATCCTCTTCACTGTCTTGAAGCGCGAAGACAAGTATAAGGTGAAAAGCGTCACCGACACTCTCGGCTACCGCGCCGGCGACCAACTGGGCGCCTGGTCCTACACCGCCCTACATTCGAACGGTCTTGATCTTTCCCGCATCAGCTTCGTCGCCATCCCGGTCGTCGCCGGTTGGTGCGTCCTAAGTCTATGGCTCGGCCGAAAGCAGGTCGCGCTCGCCGCGAAACAGAAGCCTATCTCCTGACTCGAGGTCACGGTTCGATTTCTGTAGAAACTGTGGCTTCGCCGTCAGTCTGAGCGAGAGCCTGTTCAACCGCGCGCCAGGCGAGCATGGCGCATTTGACGCGTTGAGGGAATTTGCGGACGCCCTGGAGTAGCTGGAGGTCGCCGAGTTGCTTGGAGGTAGCAGCGCTATCGGTCGTAACCAAATCGTGGAAGGAGCGGCCAAGCTCGGCGGCTTGGGCGCGAGTTTTGCCTTTCAACTTCATCGTCATCATCGAAGCGGAAGCCTGACTGATGGCGCAACCCTGGCCGCTGAACTTTATTTCTTCGAGTTTTCCATCGGGACTGAAGTGGACGCCGAGATGGATTTCGTCGCCGCAGGCGGGGTTGTCGCCGTGGACTAGGACGTCGGCATTCGGGAGCGAACCGAAGTTTCGAGGGCGCCGGGAATGATCAAGGATGACTTCCTGATAGAGTTCTTCGAGTTCGGTGCTCATGCGAAGAAACGAGCGGCCTCCCGCAGAATGTCGATCATGCGATCGATCTCTTCCGTGGTGTTGTAGAAATAGAAGCTTGCGCGGGTTGTTCCGGGCAAACCAAAGCGGCGCATCAATGGCTGATTGCAATGATGGCCGCCACGCAATGCCAGGCCGCGCTGATCGGCGAACGTCGTCAGATCGTGCGGGTGCGCGGCGTCCATGACAAACCCGAGGATCGCGCCGCGTTCGCCCGCCGGGCCAAGGACGCGCATTCCCGGAAGGTCGGCGAAACGTTCCTGCCCGTAACGGGTCAGTTGAGAATCGTGCTCGAAGATAGCCTCGCGGCCGATGGCTTCGATATAATCGATCGCGTCGGCGAGACCGATCGCGCCGGCAATGTTCGGAGTGCCCGCTTCGAAACGGTGCGGCGGCTTCTTGAATGAGCTTTTCTCGAGGGTCACGCTGACAATCATCTCGCCTCCCCCGTGCCACGGCGGCATCGATTCGAGCACTTCCGCACGGCCAAATAGCGCGCCGCTCCCGGTCGGCGCACACATTTTGTGACCGGAGAAGGCGAGGAAGTCGCAGCCGATTTTCTGGACGCTCAACGGCAGATGGCCGGCGCTTTGCGCGGCATCAACCAAGGTTACGGCGCCGACACGTCGTGCCTTCGCGCAGAGGTCCGAGACCGGATTGATTGTGCCTAACGAGTTAGAAACATGCGTGAACGCGAACAGCTTCACTTCCGGCGTGAGCAATTGATCGATCTGCTCGAGCGCGAGGGTGCCGTCGTCACGGACCGGCACAAATCGCAGCCGCGCGCCCGTTCGTTCCGCGAGGAGCTGCCACGGCACCAGGTTACTGTGATGCTCCATCTCGGTAAGCAGAATCACGTCGCCCGCGCTCACAAACTTCGCGCCCCAGGTTTGCGCGACGAGGTTGATGCTCTCGGTGGTTCCGCGAGTGAACACGATTTCGTCCGCGCTAGCCGCGCCGATGTATTGCGCGACTCGCGCCCGGGCGCCTTCGTAGGCGTCGGTCGCGCGTGAGCTCAGCTCGTGGAGTCCACGATGGACGTTGGCATTATCGTGCTCGTAGTACTTGCGCAACGCGTCGACGACACTTCTCGGCTTCTGGGTTGTCGCCGCGTTGTCGAAGTAAATCAGCGGTTGTCCATGGACTTGCTGATTGAGGATCGGGAAATCTTCCCGTACCGTTTTCCAATCAACCGAAGTCTGGGCCCGTTGATGCACGTCCCAATGTGGGGCAAAGGGCCGCTTCCGTCACTTGCCAGTTTGGATGAGCCTTTCTCGATCAGGAGCTTTCAGGCAAGATTGCGACACCAATGACAACGCGCTCGCTCATTGTCGTTCCGACTTATAACGAAAGCGGGAACATCTCGGAGCTGATCCAGAAGATTCTGGCGAACCTTCCCGATGTTCAGCTGCTCGTGGTCGATGATGATTCGTCTGACCGGACGGCGGACGTGGTGGAAAAGATCGCGGCAAACCATTCCGGAGTGAAATTGATTCGCCGCAATGGTGAACGCGGCTTCGGCCGGGCGCTCATGGCCGGCATCGAGTACGGGTTGAACAATGGCTTCGATGTCATCGGCACGATGGACGCCGATCTGAGTCACGACCCTGCTTACTTACTGCCGATGCTCGAGCTGCTGGCGTCTCACGACGTCGTTATCGGTTCGCGGTACGTACGCGACGGCGGCACGGTCAACTGGGGAATGCACCGCGTCTTGCTGAGCTGGTTCGCGAATCGATTCGCGGCGGCGCTGCTTAGGATACCGGCTCGGGACATTACCTCCGGTTATCGACTCTATCGGCGAAGTGCCCTCGAGTGGATTCGAACGACGGAAATCAAATCGAGCGGTTATTCATTTCTCGGCGAACTGCTTTATCGCGCGTACCGCGGGGGCGCAACAATCGCCGAGTGCCCGATCATCTTTCACGACCGAACAAAAGGAGCCTCCAAACTCGGCCGGCGCGAGATCTATCTTGGGGCGATCAATCTAATCCGCCTGAAGTTCTCCCGCGATTAGGTCTTGATCTCGACCCACTCGTTGCGGGCGCGGGAATCGGCCACGGCCTGGACGACGCGCATATAACCAACACCGACTTCGAAATCGGGCTGCGGCTTGATGCGGCCCTTTGACTTCACGGCCGCGATGAAATCTTCTTCGACATGCCAGCCGCCTTCGAGCTCGGGCGTTATTTCCACTTCGTGCAACGCACGATCGCCGATCCGGCCAGCATTGATAACGTCCGTGCCGAAATCGTAAGTCATCGCGCCGGTGTCGCCATAAACCTCGAGCCGGTCGCCGGAAGCGAGCGTGTCGATGCCGCTAAACTCGAGCACGCCTTCGGCGCCATTGGCAAATTGGCAGAGAACAGTGAGCAGATCCGGAATGATCACCTCGTAGCCCTGGCGAATTGCATGCAGGATTTTGCCGCGAGCGAACACGCCGGTGATGTTGCCGAGCCAGCGTTGGAGAACTTCGACGTAAATTCCGAGGGCGAGCACATTAAGTCCGCTGATCTCGATCCGTTGCCGCCAGTGCGCGGCCGCGTCAGCATTCAAATAAGCGCCGGTGAAACATTGGAGCCGGATATGATGCGGCCGGCCGAGATAATTTTCCGCCAGCAATTTTTTCACGAGCAGGTCACCGCGTAATCCGAACGGCGGCGGGCAGAGCATCGTTACGAGTTCAGGAAATTTTTTCGACGTGGCCAGCATTTCCTTCGCTTCCGCAAGATCGTTCGCCATCCGCGCCTGACAGAACACGTGTTTGCCGGCTTCGAGAGCAGAAATGGTCACGGCTGAGTGCATGTAGGGCGGGGTCCCGATCCAGACGATGTCGAGGTCCGGGATGGCAAGGAGATCGGCCCAGTTCGCCATGGGCGTGGCATGCGGCGCGTTCTCCTGGCAAAATTTTTCCGAACTTTCGTAAGTGGAATTTGAAACTGCCACGATCTCGACTTCCGGATGTTTCTTCAGTCCCGGCAAATGGCGGTCGCGCACGATGGCGCCGGCGCCGACGATTCCCAGGCGCAATTTGTTGTTGGTCCGGCTCATATAAAATAGTTCGGGTGAAGTTTGTTTGACTCTCTCGCGATGCGAACGTTCAACTCCGAACGGTTTCGCGAGTCAACTCCGACATTTGTCGCGAGTTAAGAATCGCTTGACCGGCTGGGGCAGTGACGCCAGCTTACGCACCTTCGAGGTCAGTTATGGCAAGAGTTTGCAGCATCACAGGATCAAAAGTCACGCGCGGAAGTGTGATTCACCGGCGCGGTATGGCGAAGAAAAAGGGCGGTGTCGGCCGTCACGTCACGAAGAACGTCCCGCGTACCTTCAGCCCGAACCTCCACGAGCGTCGCATTTGGGTGCCTGAATTGAAGAAGTTCGTCCGTATCCGCGTGACGGCGCGCGGAATGAAGACGCTCAACAAGAACGGCGCTTACAAGACGTTGAAGAAAGCCGGGCTGGTTTCGAAGTAATTTCTCCGGCGCGCTTCAAGAAGCGCTGTCATTCCGAGCCGCGTAGACGGCGAGGGACCTCGCTATCGCAAGCAACGTTACCCAAACCAGTCAAGGGAACGTTCGCACCCTGGACCTTTCGCATATCGCGGCAGCGTTTGTCGTGTGACCGCTCGTACGACTGCGGGGTCCCTCGCCGTCTGCGCGGCTCGGGATGACACGCGTGTTACGCTGGCGAATCCGCCGAGACCGGCGTTTCAGTTGCCTTAGGCTCAGCATTCGACACCGGCTCGCTCTCAGCCGTGATCGGTTCCGGCTGATCTGTTGCCACGGCATCCGTCGACTTAGTTTCGCTTCGCTCGGCATGACTCGCTATCGGCTCTTCCGGAGCCGCAGGCTTTTCTTCCGCGGCAGGCGCCGGCGGCTTCGCGCGCGGCAGGTCGAGTGAGCCGTCGTTAAATTCGATGACGTAACCTTCCCGAACGAGCCAATGCAGATCGTTGACGAGCGTCATTTTCGCGCGCTCGGCGGCAGCCGCATCGGCATCGGCCGGGGCGAGCTGGAGTTGCTCGGCCAGTTGTTTGCGGTTGATTCCGGGAGTCGCCGCGACTTTTTCGAGAATCGCGTTGATCGACGCGGAAACCCCGGCACGCTCGTGGCCGAAGACCCGGGCCCGGACTGGTGAAACGAAAAGCATTCCGCGTCGGTGCCGGAAAATATTCAAACCCGCCTGGCGCAGACCGGCGGCCAGTTCCTGCATCATCTTCGACGGCGACCGCGTCTCTTGCGCCCAGGCGTTCTCAATTGCCCGGCCCAATCGCCGGTCCGGGAGGCGCCGGCTTAGGACGCCGCTGATCGTCAGTTCATTTGCTTCGCGCAATAACGCCGGCAAATAATTCTGGCGGAAATGCCGTTCCGCATCAGCCGAGTTCGTGAACGACTGCGGCGGCTCGGCGTTCTTCACGTGATAGGTCGTGACGTTGCGCGCCTGTTCCTTCCATTGGTCGACCACGGCAGGATCGCTCACGATATCGATCTGACGCTGGTAATCGGCGAAACTCATGCGCCGGCTGAACCGAGATTCGTAAAGATTGCGCAGCTGCGGCTGGTAAGCGTGATAGTTCGTCGGCCCGAGCAAAGTCCCGCTCAGGCGGCACCGCGCGACATTCGTGAAGTTCCCTTTCATCGGCTCGTTCTGCGTGACCTCGACCGTGTAAAAATCGTCGCGCGCGCTGGCGAAAGCTGAGTTCTCGAGGATCCGGCGGTCAGCCGCAACCGCTCCATTCTCACCGAGCTGAAACAGTCCTCCCTTCGTCCCGCCATCGCGCGATTCCGGCGTGGCAGGCTGCGTGCCTTCCGGGAGGGTGAGGCGAACGTCGTAGCGCTCCGGTTTTTCCAGGAACAACCGGGCCAGGGCGAAGACGGAATAGGCGATCGAGGCAGACTTTATCTGAGCGATGACGTTGTCGAAGGCCTTTTGGTGAGGCAGGAACCGGACGTTTACGGCGAGCGGTTCGGGCTCGACCTGGGGCCGTCGCTCGCGAGAAGGTCCGTGATCGCGCGTCGCGTCGTGCGGACGTCGCGGGCCGCGATCGCGATCCCGTCCGGGACGCTCTTTTCGCCGATCGGCCGTGCGCGGGCCGCGCCGTTCCCGATCGCGATTCCGAGGCCGATCCGGCCGACGCCCAGCGGGTTCCGCTTCCTCGCCTTCAAAATTCGAATAGTCGTTTGGACGCGCCGGCTCGTTGACCCAGGCGGGCAACATCCGCAGGTCGAGCAGGTCGTCAGTAGGCGGCGGCGACGGCATGCATTCTCCTTACGCCAAGCCCGAGGGAAGTAAACTCTCAGCGCACCGTAGCCGGCCTGAAATAGATGAGCCCGGATGCGTTCGGGGTTGACAAGGCCGCTAATTCATTTAGTTGCGAAGCTTGCCGGGAATGTTAAGAACGTGTCCCCTCAAATAACGTCAAAGGAGAAAAGTTTATGTCGGACAAACCAATCGAAGAGAAGGTGAAAGAGATCATCGTCGAGCAACTCGGCGTGAACCCGGAACAGGTCACTCCAACCGCTTCGTTCATCGAAGATTTGGGCGCGGATTCGCTCGATATCGTGGAGCTGGTGATGGCTTTCGAAGAAGAATTTTCCGTGGAAGTCCCGGACGAAGACGCGGAGAAGCTTCAGACCGTCGGCGACGTCATCAAATACATCGAGGACAAGCAGTCGAAACAATAACCGGCGCCATTCGGCGCGAGTAATTTCGAAAAAACGCGGCTTCGGCCGCGTTTTTTCTTTTGATAGGCGAGACGCTGTCGAAGCCGTTCGTCGCTTTATCTAACGCCTTATCGGCTCGACAGCGTCTGGCCCTACCATAAAAACGTTTCCCGTTGCAGACGCCGGCAACCAGCCCAGACTAAAATGGTGAACTTCGCGCTCTTCGAGCGGCCGCTTTTTTACGTTGGCAGTCATTACGTCTCGTTCCTGGGGCTGATGGCGTTTGTCGCGCTCTTCGGGATCGGATTGCTCATCGCGGCCGGCCTCCAAAGCGAGGTCGTCCGGCGTTTCCTCGCCCGGTTCAAGCTCGACACGAATTTTACCGCGATCGTCACCACGATCCTGAGCGGGTCGGCCATCGTTTTCTTCGCCGTTCACGCCATTAATGCCGCGGGCATTCCCCTGCTCTGGACGGCGCCAGTTCCCGGCATCTCGCTCAGCCTGGTGCAACTGTTTCTCCTCATCGCGCTGCTCGTCGGCGTCTTCTGGTTTTCCTCGCGCACGAAGCGTTTTCTCTTCAACCGCTTTCTGGTCAAGAGCGGGCTCGACCGTTCCCTTCAGTACGCCATCGCCCAAATTGTCAGCAATCTCGTCCTCGTTATCGGCATTTTCATCGTGCTCGAGAACACGGGGATTCATCTTGGGGCGCTTACGGTTTTCGCCGGCGCGGTCGGCGTGGGGGTTGGGTTTGGCCTTCAGAATATCGCGAGCAATTTTATTAGCGGCCTGGTGATTCTTGCGGAACGACCGATCACGATCGGCGACCGTGTTGAAGTGGCCGGCATCATCGGGCAGGTGCAACAGATCCGGGCGGGGAGCACCGTCATCCTGACGAATGACAACATCGCGATGATCGTGCCGAACACGAAGTTCATCGATTCGCCAGTGACGAACTGGACTTACGGCGATCCGCGAGTGCGGTTCCGCGTCCCGATCGGCGTCGCTTACGGCAGCGATGTGAAGAAAGTGAGCGAAGCGCTCATTGCTGCGGGCCGGAGCAATCCGCATGTCCTCGAGCATCCAGCGCCCAGCGTTTTCCTGACGCGATTCGGCGAAAGCGCGATGGATTTCGAGCTGGTCGTCTGGAGCAGCGAGATGAGTCACCGGCCCAGCCGCTTTAAGAGCGATCTGAATTTCGCGATTGAAGAAAAACTGCGCGAAGCCGGAATTGAGATTCCGTTCCCGCAGCGCGACGTGCATATCCGGAGCGGCGCTTTGCGAGGGGAAAAAACAGAGGAGCCTCTCTAGGCGCGTGCTGCTTTCTTCTGTAGCCGCTTCGCTGTGCGAAGCGTATATGGAGCGTGGCTTTGCCCTGCGCTTCGCATAGCGAAGCGGCTACAGAACTCAGATTTTCGCGATGCCTGTTTTCGGACCAATTCCTTTCGCGAATGGCACTGCCCGCGTTCTGACGCGTGCCGATCTCGACGCCTACCAGCCGTGGACACGCGCGTTTGCCGGCAAAACAAAGGACCACCGCTTTTACGAACTTGTCGCGGACACGCTCGGATCAAACTTCGAGCACCATTATCTTCTGCTGGAAGATCGCACCGGAAAAGTTCGCGGCATTCAACCGGTCTTTTTTGTGCGGCAGAACCTGGTCGAAGGAATTCCAGCTTTGCGAAAGGCCGTGGAAAAAATCCGGCAACGTTTCCCGCGTTTCCTGACGATGCGTCTGTTGATGATCGGCAATGCTGCCGGCGAAGGCCATTTATCCGCCTGCGGGCCCGAAGACGAAACGTGGGTGGCGAACGCGCTTCATGAAGTGCTCACGCCGTTCGCGCGCCAGGCGAAAGCGTCGCTGATCGTATTCAAAGATTTCCCAGCGATATACCGCGACGCTCTCGACAATCTCGCGGAGAAAGATTTTGCGCGTGTGCCGAGTATGCCGATGACCGAGCTGACGCTCGACTATCGAGACTTCGATCATTACGTCACCACCCTCGGCGCCTCCACGCGGAAAGATCTCCGCCGAAAATTCCGGAAGATCGCGACGGCCGAACCACTCAGTGTCGAAGTCGTGAACGATCTGACCCCCTTCGTCGAGGAGGTTTACCCGTTCTACCTCCAGGTCCACGAACGATCGCCGATGAAGTTCGAACGTTTGACGAAAGAATATCTGGCCGAGCTCGGTCGCCGCATGCCGGATCGCGCCCGTTTCTTTATTTGGCGCCAAGGCGGAAAGGCGATTGCATTCAGCGTCGCCCTTGTCCATGACGACACGATTTACGATGACTATCTCGGGCTCGATTACCGCGTGGCGCTCGACCTGCACCTTTACTTTCAGACCTTTCGCGACATTCTGACGTGGTCGATCGGCCAAGGCCTAAAACGTTACCGGAGCAGCCCGTTGAATTACGAACCGAAGCTGCACCTTGGTTGCCTCTTGTATCCGCTCGACCTTTACGTGCGCCACACTAACCCGGTCTTAAACAGAATCTTCCGGCCAATCTTAAAACTCCTCGAACCGACGCGGCACGATCCGGTGCTGCACCGTTTTCGAAACGCGCGCGAACTTAATGACGACCGAAAATAGACCAACCGGGTTCCGAAACCCGTGGCTGCATCTCGCGATCAGCGTCGCCTGCGTGACGGTTTACGAACTCTTGCTCAAACGCGGCGCCGCCGAGACCGCGCACCTGAGTTCGACCTGGTCATGGACGGGCCTCACCGGACTCGCGTCGATTTACGTCTGGATCGCAATTGTGTTCGTGATCCTCAGTCTCATAACCTGGCTATACGTTCTGCGTTACCTACCGCTCTCGATCGCGTTTCCAATTTCCCAGGCGGTGCACGTCCTGGTCCCGCTCGGAAGCTGGCTGGTGCTCGGGGAAAACATCGTCACGCTGCGTTGGATCGGGATTGCGCTCGTATCGTTAGGCCTGGCCGTCGTCGCTCGGCCGGTCGCGCGGCTCGAAGAAGAGTTATGACCGCCGTCGCCATGGTCATTGTTCTGGCCGCGCTGGTTTCCGCCGTCGCCGGCCAGATCCTGCTGAAGAAAGCGATGGGCGCATCGCACACGGACAAGGGCTTTCGCACTTCAGCGGTTGTGGTTCCCTTCGCGATCGGCATCGCACTGATGACGATGCAGTTCTTCCTCATTCTGGGACTACTGCAACGCTACGACCTCAGTTTCATTTATCCGTTCCAGGGCCTGGGGGTGATCATCATCACGTTCGCGGCCGCAATCACGCTCCGGGAGAAACTCACTTTTCAGCTCGTTCTTGGATCGGTCCTCATCACCGCAGGTGTCGTGCTGGTCTCAATGACGTAGTTAGGGAGGCCGCGCTGCCGGGGGCCCTACGCTTGCAAGAGCGGCCAAAGAATATCGAAAGCACGGCGATTAACTTTTCGAGCGGCTTCGAAATCGATTGCCGGCAACTTCGGATGGTCCATTTCCGCCGCGAACCGCTGTTTGGCTCGCGCATATTTCGGCGGGGAATAGGGGCCGCAGATATCGCCGGCAACGATCTTCGTCTTCGCCCGCAGCTCGGACAGCGCCCATAAAACGTCCTCCACCGTGAAGCGTCCGCTCTCCCAATTGGTCACGGCGTCTTCCGACCGCAGGCAATCGAGGTCGATCGTGACGTAAACGTTCGAGCCGCTTAAAGCCTCGACGAATTGCGTGAACCTTGCCCGCCAGTTCGAAGCCATGATTGCACCGCGTCGATTTTGCTCCGAAGCCGGCCGCCCGTCCGCCCAAGGATGAACCTCTAATTCACCACGTCGTTCGGCTCGCCGATTTCCAAAGAATTGGCGCGGCCACCAGCACTCGAAATTTCCGCAACCCCAAACGCTGACCTTCTGGAGGAAAGGCAATTCGAGCGCACGATTGATCCAGCCGCCGCAACCCCAGCGGGGCGGGCGAACGTCCCAGTCGGGATGATTATCGAACGAGACAAGAACAAACGGCTCGCCGAGTCGCCGAATCCAGAGCGCGGTCAGATGATGAAAGTCGCCGGAGCCATACACGAGAAACGGCGCGACGCGCGTCTCGTATTCGCGAAAAAATTCCTCGATCAAACGGGACGGAGCGGAGAATCGCAGGTGCGGACCCCATTCTCGCGCATCCACGACCGGCAGGTCGCGCGGGAGATCGGACCAGGCATCATCGAGGTTGAGGTGCAAAGTTCGAAATCCCTATGCGCGCAGTTCGCCGGGCGCAAGCGAAGTTAAGGTGCATGGCGAACCACAAACCCACTTCCCGCGCGAAAAATGGCCACAAAAACGGCGAGGACCGCGATCTGTTTTGCCGAATTCGCGACGCTTTCGGCATATTCGCCCGCAAGACGTCGAACATTTTGGGAAGCGCCTGGGCCTTTGTCTTCGCGATCGTCATCATCGTTGTTTGGGCGCTGACTGGCCCGACCTTTCACTATTCCGATACCTGGCAGCTCATCATCAACACCGGCACCACCATCGTGACCTTCCTGATGGTGTTCCTGATTCAAAACACTCAGAACCGCGACGCGAAGGCGGTGCATCTGAAACTGGACGAGCTGATCCGCGCTCTCGGTCCCGCGCGGAACAAGCTGGTCGATCTGGAAAAACTTTCCGATGATGAACTCCAATCTCTGGAGGCAGAATTCGAGAAGCTCAGGAAAAAGGCCGAGGGCGCGAAGGAAGAAGTCGAAGAGCTGAAGGAAGTCGCCGAGAAGAAATCGCGCTAGGCTGGTTTCGGCTCTTTGTCGGCCGGCAATGCTTCACCGGCCCGAATGAAAACTTTGCCGCTCGGGCAAAGATGAAAAATCTCGCAACGATGGCAGTCAGGCTTGCGGGCGAAGCAGCGGCGGCGGCCGTGCCAGATCAGCCAGTGGCTCCAGTTCGTCCAATGTTCTTTCGGCACGAGTTTCATCAGATCCTGCTCGATCTTCTCGGCGTCGGTCTGGCGGGTGATCTTGAATCGGTGAGAGAGCCGGATCACGTGGGTATCGACGACGATCCCTTCGTCTTTGTGAAAGGCGTTGCCGAGAACGACGTTCGCGGTCTTCCGGCCCACGCCGGGCAATCCGTGCAGTTTCTCCATCGTGTCGGGAACACGCCCGCCGTGCTCCGCGACAATTGCATTTGCCGCTCCCCGGATGCTTTTGGTCTTGCTGCGAAAGAAACCGGTGGACCGAATCATTTTCTCCAGCGCGGCCGGAGAAGCTTTCGCGTAATCAGCCGCGCTCCGGTATTTCGCGAATAAGGTCGGCGTCACGGCGTTCACACGTTTGTCGGTACATTGGGCGGATAGGATCGTCGCGACGAGAAGCTCGAGCGGATTCTTGAAATCGAGCTCGCAATGCGCGGTCGGATAAACTTTCGGCAGCGCTTTGACCAGCGCCGTAACGCGCTCGCGGACGGTCATCGCGACGTTTTCTTTCCGACCATTGCTTTCGCCCGCGCCAGAGCGCTCCGGGCCCAGGCGAATTCTGTAGCGAGGATCGCGAGACCCACCGGGATTACGATGAAAGCCGGACCGGGCAAAACGATCAGGGCGATGCCGATCAAAACAACCGTGCCGCCGATCAGAGCAACGATGAGTTTGCGGATCGGCGAAAACCATTTCACGAACTCTAAGTCACCGCGCTTGGGTAACGCGTCAACGCTTTCTGTAGCCGCTTCGCTGTGCGAAGCACGGGAGAAATCGTGGCCGGCATCCCGGCGTCGCCCACAGGGCGACGGCTACAGAAGAACCGTCACACTGCGAACGCCATCAACCGTTGCTGCAGCTGCGGCGGCGTGTGCGCGACGATCTCAGCGAACTCGCCCTCGTAACGCAACTCGAGCACGTGCCCGACCCGATGAATCTCCGCGATCAGCGCGCTCTCGCGCAGCGGCACCCGGAAATGCGACCGCAGCCGCCATGCGCCCAGCTCATCCTGCAACGCCTGCACCAAACCCGAGACGCCATTTCCTTTCCGAGCCGAGATCGCGACGCTTCCCGGAAATTTCTTTGTGTAAACATCAATCAGCTCATTGTTCTCGAGCAGATCGATTTTGTTGAACACCATCAGCGTTTGTTTTCCGAACGCGCCCAGTTCCTTGACCACGGTATCGACCGCTTCGATGTGCTCATCCACGCGCGGATGACTGAGATCAACGACGTGAATCAACAAATCCGCTTCGCTCACTTCTTCGAGCGTGGCTTTGAACGACTCGATCAGGGTGTGGGGCAGCTTGCGCAGGAAACCGACCGTGTCGGTGAGCAAGACACGCTGGCGATTTGGTAACGTCAGACTGCGCGTCGTCGGATCGAGCGTCGCAAAAAGTTTGTCTTCGGCGACAACATCGGCGCCGGTCAGCAGATTCAGAAGCGTGGATTTACCGGCGTTCGTGTAACCGACGACAGCGGCAACCGGCCATTGATGGCGTTTACGCCCCTGGCGCTGGACCGAGCGAACCTTCCGCACGCCTTCCAGCTCACGCTCGAGCCGCGCGATCCGCTCCTGGACTCTGCGACGATCGACTTCCAACTGGGTTTCGCCCGGGCCGCGCGTGCCGATGCCGCCCGTCTGGCGTGAGAGGTGACTCCACATTCGGGTGAGGCGCGGCAGCAAATATTGCAGCTGCGCCAGCTCGATCTGCAAACGGCCTTCGCGGCTCCGGGCGCGTTGCGCGAAAATGTCGAGAATAAGCTGGGTGCGATCGAGCACCTTTCGCGAAAGCAAATTCTCCAGGTTGCGCCCCTGGGCCGGCGAAAGTTCGTCATCGAAAATAACCGAGGTGACGTGCTGGTCCTTAAACGATTCCTTGATCAGCTCCGCTTTCCCTTTGCCGATGTAATAGGGCGCAGTCGGTTTCTGGAGTTTTTGGGTGACGGTGTTGACTACCTCGGCGCCGGCGGAATTCGCGAGCTCGGCCAGTTCCTCCATCGAATCGCGCAGGTCCCATTTCGAGACACCCTCCTGCTCGAGACCAATCAGGAGCGCGCGCTCCTGTTTTTTCTTCGGACTAACTTCAATCATCCACGGGCGAAAACGCGCGACGCACTTTGCGAGATGAGCTCGACGGCTTCAGCAGGATCGTGCGCGGAAAGGTTCAGCGAGGGAAAATTAGTTTGGCGCCGGAACCAGGTCAACTGCCTTTTGGCGTAGCGGCGAGTCGCTTGCTGGATTTTCGAGATGCATTCCGCCTGCGAAATTTCACCGGCGATCAAGACCTGGATTTCGCGCAGGCCGAGCGTTTTCTCCGCGGTCGGACCGATGTTCTTCGCGGCACGGACTTCGTCCACAACCCCGGCGGCGAACATTTCTTCGACGCGCTGATTGATGCGGGCGTAAAGCTCCGTTCGGTCGCGATCGAGGAGAATCCCGTTCGCCGGAACTGTCGCGTTCCATTCCGTTCTCTTCTCTGAAAAGGGTTTGCCGGTGAGGAGACAAACTTCGACAGCGCGAATCAATCGCCGGCGATTTTGGGCGTCGATCTTCTCTGCCCCGAAAGGATCGAGGGCGCGCAAGCTTCGAGACAATTCTTCAGTCGTGGCGCGATCGAGCTTCTCGCGCAATTCTTGGTGTGCGCTTGGGAGCTTAGCGACGCCGTGCGTCAAGGCTTTGACATAAAGCCCCGTTCCACCGACCACGATCACCGGTTTTCCGTGCTGAAAGATTGCGTCTGCTGCGGCGCGGTACTTCTCGACGTTCATCTCTTCACTCAGCGGGATGATGCCGATCAAATGATGTCGCGCTTTGGCGCGCGTTTCGGAATCCGGCTTCGCTGTCAGCAGATCGAGGCCGCGATAAATCTGGAACGCGTCCGCGCTGACCACGTCCGAGCCGATTTGCTGCGCGACCTCCGCCGCCAATTCTGATTTTCCGACGGCTGTCGCGCCAACAATATAGAAAACGCGTTTCATGATTCCAATGTGGGAGGGGCCTTTGTGCCCCGACCAATCGCCGCACAAAGGCGGCTCCCACATTTGAAGCGCATCAGAAACAAAAAACCGGGAGACCGGTTTTCACCGCGTCTCCCGGTTTCGCAATTTCAAGAACTCGTTAGTTCGCGGAATGATGCTCGCTCGATTTCGCGCCGCTCACCACCAGCTTGCGGCCGAGAAATTCCTTGTCGTGCAATTCCTCCACCGCCCGCTTCGCTTCATCCACCGTATTCATCTGGACGAAGGCGAAACCCTTCGACCGCTGGTTGTGGCGATAGGTTACGACCTCGGCGTTCTGGACCGCGCCGACTCCGTTGAAGAGCTCGAACAGATCGCTTTCCGTCGCGTCGAATGACAGGTTCCCGACGTAAAGCCGGGGCGTCGTGACTTCGACCGCTTCCGGTTTACGCGAAGGCCGTTCCGTCGGCTGCGAACCATTCCCGCGCGTCTGCTCTCGTTGCGCGGCAGGTCTCGGCGCCGGCTTCGCGCCGCCGCCGGTGAAAAGGTCCATGATTCGCTGAAGCAGCGATTTTTTTACCGGAGCGCGCGAAGGCGCATTCTGGTAGCGGGAGCGATTGTCGCCCCGTCTGCGGGAGCCGCCGCGCGGACGCCGGCCGTTCCTCCCTGGTTGATAAGATGCCATATTGATCCTCAGGTTTTACCCAGTTGTTAAATGGGCGAAGCGTCCCGCTTTTCTGCGGGACACAGTTCCTGGCTGGCGAACCAGTCGTGTGGCCGCTCCGCAAAAGGAGCAAGACCCGGTAAACAATCAGCCGCGCCAAAGGAAACTTCGCCTCGTAGAGTCGGGAACCCATTCGCAAGCAACGGCGGTCCGCACCAGTCAACCGACGAAACAAGACCGATAGGACTCGGCTTTGAGAAACTCTGTTTCGTCGTGAAACGCGAACGCCCGGGTTAACGAAGAACATTCCCGACATCTGCGGGAATTATGGCTGGTAGAACGCCAATTGCAAGGCCGACCGCTCAGGAGGACACATGAGATTTCAGAAACCAATCCACAAACTTCGGCAATCCCTCCCCCAACGGAGTCGTCGGATTATACCCGAGAAGCTTTCGCGCCTTCGAAATATCCGCGCAGGTCAGCGGCACATCGCCGGGCTGTTCGGGCAATTGATTGATCTTTGCTTTCTTCCCCAGAGCCTTCTCGATCGCGGCAATCAGGTCCTTTAACTGGATGGTCTCGCTCTCGCCGAGATTAAAAAGATCGTAAAGCGGCCCGCTGTAATCGAACGCGGCCATCACGCCCTGGATGATGTCGTCGATGTAGGTGTAGTCGCGGCGCGTCGTCCCGTCCCCGAACTGGTCGATCGCCTGGCCGGCGTTGATCTTGCGAGTGAATTGATGAATCGCGAGATCGGGCCGTTGCCGCGCGCCGTAAACCGTGAAAAAACGCAACGCCACGATCCGCATTTGGTAGAGATGCGAATAGGTCGAGCACAGAAATTCACCGGCGACTTTCGTGGCGGCGTACGGGCTGATGGTTTGGGTGAGGTGCACATTCTCGGAAAACGGAACGGTCTTGCAGATGCCGTAGACCGACGAGCTGGAAGCGAAGATGAACCGCTCGATTCCGGTATGCCGCGCCGCTTCGAGCAAATGCAGGGTGCCGCTGACATTCGTGTCATAATATAGTTGCGGCTGGCTGATCGATGGCCGGACACCCGCGCGCGCCGCCAGATGAGCGATTGCATCGAATTTCTCGCGATGAAAAAGAAGATTGACCGCCGCACTGTCGCGGAGGTCGATTCGATGAATCGGCACTTCGCCTGCGATGGCGGCGATATTCGTCCGCTTGATCTGCGGATCGTAAAAGTCGTTGAAGTCATCGAGGATCGACACTTCGTGACCGGCCGCGAGCAACTTCTCAACAAGGTGTGAGCCGATGAAGCCCGCTCCGCCCGTGACCAGAATACGCATCGCGCGACCGTAAAGACGAAGCCAAGCCCGAGCAAGGGCAGAACGGCCCTGCGCTGATACCTGCGTGTCATCCCGAGTCGCGCAGACGACGAGGGACCCCGCAGGCGCTCAATCCGCTTCCGCGAAACCACCAGCGAACACCGGAATTTGACGCGTCATCCTTCGCGGAAGCGCAACTTCCAATTGGGAGGTCCCTCGCCGTCTCCGCGGCTCGGGATGACACGCATTTTTCCGCGCTAAAATTGCCCGCGATGCGCAAGCAGATAAATCCAGTTCACAACGATGAGCGTGACGATAGCCACCCGCACTGCGTTCTTCTCGGCTCGCGTCCAATCGATCAAGCGCAGTCGCGGCGCGCGGGTCATCAAGATGATCGCGGCATAGAGGTCGAACAGGACGACGAAGCAGAGCGCGACCAACGCCAGCGGATTCCAAAGCCACGCCGCCGAAAAATTTCCGTGCGCGAGCGCGATCGCGCAGCGCGTGGCGCCGCAGGTCAGACAGGGATAACCGGTCACCGCGAGAAACGGGCAGCGCAAGGTCGGCCACCCGAGCCTTAACCAAATCGCGCCCCCGACCGCCGCCGCCACCGAAACCACAAGCCAGACGAGCTCGTGATCGAAATCATCTGGCGGAATTCGGCGCCAAACCAAGCGCATCGTTTTCATAGAGCGGCGCGAGCCGCCCGCTTAATGCTTGTTGAGGAACGCCCCGAATCCGCCGAGCACGGCCCCCAGCAACACGCAGACGCCGCAGCAAACGATGAGCGGCAGAAAGATCGCCAGAAGCGCTTTGCCCGTCGTGGTCTGATGCGCCCGGCTCAAGCCGATGCAGTAGAGCATAATGCTGTAAACGAGCGCGATAAAGCCGCCGCACACTGGGATCATCGTAAACAAATTCGCGGACCCGCCAGTGAAACAGGCGACGCGAAAGGTTGTTTCGAAAGATCGGTTCGCGCCGCCGACCATCATCAGGCAGAGATGTAAAATGGCACTGCCAAGAAAAAGGCCGAAGGCGACAAGCAACGGCGACAAGACCGCGTAAATGAGGAGGAACGCCAGATGGCTTACCCCGAATTGACGAAAGACCTCAGCATTGCCGGCGAAGCCGGGAATCGAACTCATGAGGCCCTGGAAAATAATCGAAACCACTACACCGGCGCAGCCGCCGATGAGGCCGAAGAGGAGCGGGTCTGTCATTCCTCCCTCGGGTCGCATCATCGTGAAGGCATCGCTCGGCCGCGTAATCAAGAGGCTGACGGTATCGAACCACGCTTTGACCAGGCCGAGTTGCTGACGGTGTTCCCATGGCAATCCGGAAGTGGCCGTGGCGGGCGCGGCAGTGACGGCGAGTGGCGTTGTGGCCGGCGGCGGCGCTGATGTTGCCCCCACCAATTCACTAAGGGGCCGCCACTCCGTCATGCCCTGTTGCCAGGCTAAATCCGTGGCTCGAAACTGACCACTCGTTAGGCCAGCACGGATTTGTTCGAGCGGAAACTCACCGAGTTTCGCCCCGTCACGAGCCACATGAATCATCGGCATGGGGTCGTTTTATGAAACAACGAACGCCAAGTCAACCGTGGGACGATGTCGTTGTAGCACGGCGCTACAACTTCAGTCGAACCGGCTTTTTGTTTTCTTCTCCGGCGCATCGAGTGCGCGCCAAAAATACCACGCCGCCACGGATCGGTAGGGCCGCCATTTCTCGCCGATCTTCGCGAATTGTTTCGGCGTCGGCAGTTTTCTTCGCCCAAAGGTTTTCGCGTAGCCTTTCTGAACGCCGTAATCGGCGACCGGCCAGACGTCGAGGCGCCCCAGCTCGAACAGCAACAGCATCTCGACGGTCCATCTCCCGACGCCGCGCACCTTCGTCAGCCGTTCGATAATTTCTTCGTCGCTCATCCGAATGAGCTCGCGGCGGGTCGGCACCGTGCCGTCGAGCGCCTTGGCCGCCAGATCTTTCAACGCCGCGGTCTTGCTTCCCGAAAGCCCGCAAGCCCGTAGTGTTTCATCCGGCGTTTTCAGAACTTCAGCCGGATCGAGTTTCTTGCGTTTTCCGTAAAGCGCGCGGACCCGGCCCCAGATCGTGGCCGCGGCTTTTCCGCTGAGTTGCTGGTAGGCGATCGATTCAGCCAGGGCCTCGAAGGGCCTAACGAGTTTGTTCGCGATCACGTCGAACTTTCGCGACCGCGAAATGAGGTCGGCGAAGCGTGGATCGCTTTTGGCCAGATGATCGATCGCCTTTTTCATCCGGCCTTTGAACAACAATTCGGGCTTCCAGACAAATCCGTTTTGTCCCGGCATCCGAATCAGCTACGGTCCCGCCGATGAAAAACCTCGTCCGCTGCCTGATCCTGCTCAGCTTCGCCACCGTCCGGGCGTGGGGCTTATCGCTCCGCGGTGAAGTCGAATCGATCGGCGAAGAGAATCCGGAAAAGGTTTCGCGGGACCTGGTCGAGATCGAATCAAGCTACGTCTTTGGGAGCGACCTCCATCGCAGCGGGAGGTTCGGCGACCAGGATGCGATCCAGAACTCGTTTTCCTACGCGCACCGGGTTCCGCTGAGTGGCCATCTTTATTTGCATCTCGGGATCGACTACAACCGTTTTGATTTCAGCAGCACGGCCGCCCCCGTTCCCACCCAATTGCAAAGCGTGGCCGCCGTCATTGGCGTCGACTACATGCATAACAACGACGTGGGCGCGTTTCTGCAGGTGAAGCCGGGGATTTATACCGAAAACAATTTCGACCGAGCCGCCTTCGACGCGCCAATCACGCTGGGGCGCATCTTTGTTCTGCAAACCGACCACTTATATTTGTTCACCGGCCTGAATGCGTCCTTTCTCCGCGGGCGTTTTCCGGTCATTCCGATAGCGGGGCTGATCTGGATGCCGAACGACAAATGGAAAGTGCTCGGGATGCTCCCGGAACCGCGGGTGATTTATTCGCCGAACGACAAGTGGGATTTCTGGGCCGGCGGCGAATTGATCGGAGGCTCGTTCCGGACCGATCGGAACAATGCGATCATTCCGACGAAGCTGAACGGCGCTGAAGTCGATTACTCGGAGTATCGGGCCGGCGGCGGGTTCATTTATTCGCCGTGCGACAACGTGTCGGTCGATCTCGGCGGCGGCTATGCGATTCGCCGGGAATTCGATTTCCACCGCGCCGGGATCCGCTACAAAGCCGACGGCGCGCCGTATCTGCGGATCGAGTTCAAGGCGAAGTTCTGATTTCTTTCCTGCTCCTGATCATGATCGTGCTCATGATCCTGTGAGTTGATCTACGTTTGCCCGAAAGATCAGTAGCATGATCATGAGCATGAGCAGGAATTATTGCTCGATACGCCGTAACAGATACACCGCGCCGACGAACGTGATCACTACGCCGGCGAAAAGCGTGATCAAATCCGCGGCGTAGAATTGCATCCCGGCGCGATAAAGGTTCACCAATCGGAACGCGCGGCAGAAATGGGTGAGCGGAAATAATTCCGAGATGTAGCGGATGGCTTGCGGCAGTTGTTCGAGCGGGGCGAAGGCACCGGAAAGAACGAATACAGGCAAGAGGAAAAACACTGAGAACTGGATCGCCTGGGTTTGGGTGCGCGAGATCGCGGAGATGAGCAAGCCGAGCCCGAGCGAGCAGAGTAGAAACAAGAAACAAATCAGCGCCAGCGCGCCCCAATCATGGAATTGCACCTGAAAATGCCAGGCTGTTAGCACAATGATGAAAAGAATCAGGACGATCGAAATCGCGAGATAGGGCAGCACTTTTCCGAGCACGATTTCGCGGCGTCGGAGCGCGGTGACCATTAGTTGAAAGAGCGTACCCGCTTCGCGTTCGCGAGCCAGGGTGCACGCCATCAGGGTAACCGTGATGAGCTGGAGGATCAGCCCGATCACCCCGGGCACGACGTAATCGATGAAGCGCGTCTTCGGGTTATAGAGAATCTTATGCTCAGTCGTCCACGGCTCCATCATCGAGGTGAACTGTTTCCGCACCTGGACTGGCAGTTTCTTCGCGAGATCGAACACGTCTTCCGGCAGCGCATCGATCATCACCTGGCGCTCGCTTAATTGAAAATCGCCGAGCGTTTTCTGGACGCTACCCTCGAGCTGTTCGGCGGTGTTCGTGTCGCTTCCATCCAGATACAGCGTTAACGGCATCGGCGCGCCCGTCGCGACGCTGTCGCTCCATCCTTTCGGAATAATCAGAGCTCCCTGGACGCCGTGTCCGAGCAGATCGGCTTCCGTCGTTATCGACGGCGGCTGGGTTTGCCACGCGAATGTTTTGTTCGCCAGGATCAATTCCATGAAACGCTCGGCCCGCTCGGTCTCGTCGCGGTTAATGAGCAGCGCCGGCACTTCCTTCAATTCACCCGCTTCAAATGCGTGGCCGAAGACCAGCGTGAAAACCGGCGGCAAAATCAGGAGCAAGATCAAGACGCGCCGATCGCGATAGATGTGGAGGAACTCTTTGTAAGCGACGCTCAGGATCGCATTAAAGGATTGGCGATTCATGACGTTCTTCTGTAGCCGCTGCCCTGTGGGCAGCGACCGGGTGATACGAAGTTGTCGGCAACGCTTCGCATAGCGAAGCAGCTACAGAAGAAGCGTTCGTTCACGATCGAACTTTTCATGTTTGCGGTGGCTTGAGCAAAGCCTCGTAACCCTGCGAGTAGGCCGTGAAGACATCTTCCATGTCCGGTTCCGACCAGCGATGACCTTTCCATTCCAAGTCGTTGAACGGCCACCGGGTCTCCCACTCGCCGACCAGCTTCTCGGCATCGGTCGCGTAAAGGCGCAGGCTGCCACTCCGCAATGAAACGCCGAGAATCCCCGGCACTTCGCGAAGCTGGACGAGCGCCGGCATGACCGGCTCGACATCAATCTCGAGCAGCTTCGCGTGAAAACTTTCCTTCAAGGCGCGCGGCGACGCCTTCGCCAAAAGGCGGCCTTCCTCGATGAACCCGACTTCCGTGCAGCGCTCGGCTTCATCCATGTAATGCGTCGTCACGAAAATCGTGATGCCGCGGTGGCTCAGGTCGTAGAGCAAATCCCAGATCTGTTGGCGATGAACGGGATCGAGGCCGGAGGTTGGTTCGTCGAGAAACAAAAGCGGCGGATCGTGAACGAGCGCGCAAGCCATCGCCAGCATCTGACGCATCCCGCCGGAAAGCTCGCCAGCCATGGCCCGCCGTTTTTTTTCGAGATCGGTCAGTTGTAACAGGCGCTTCAATCGCTCCGGCATTTCGTTACGCGGTACCCGGCTCGCGCCGGCAAAGAACCGGATGTTTTCCTCGACCGTCAGATCGCGATACAGACTGAAACGTTGGGCAACGTACCCAAATTGCCGGCGGGCCTGATGCCGTTCGCGCCAAACATCAATGCCCGCGATCTCCGCCCGGCCGCTGCTGGGATGGACGAGGCCGCAGAGCATTCGAATCGTCGTTGTCTTGCCCGCCCCGTTGGCGCCGAGGAAACCGAAGATCGTTCCGGGCGCGATCGAGAGCGAGAGATCGCGGACCGCGTCCGTGTCGCCGTACGATTTACTGAGGCGTTCGAGAAGGATGGCCGGTTCGCTCATTGGAGATCTATCTTACGAAAATCTCTTGGTAGGGCGAGACTCAGTCGAGCCGTTCATCGCCCGTCGGTAAATCGCGGCGGCTCGACTGAGTCTCGCCCTACCAGACAGCTGCTTCGGTTGCAACCGAAGCACTATGGGATAGATGTGCCTTCTTCAAAATGGAAAAGAAATTAGGTGAAGCATCGCGCTTCGCCGCCGTCCAAAACACCATGCGCTTTTTCTCTCTTTCGTGCCTGCTGGCGTTCGCGATCTCCACCGCGGCCGCCGCCGATCCCGCCGCGGAACTCGCCAGCTTCTCGGTCTTCAACAACATCAACATCGCCGAGCTCGCAAAAGGCGAACCCAAAGTGGCCCATGGCCCCGCGATGAGCGGCCATTTTATCTCCGCCCAAAGTTGTTTCGTCGTGGCCGGAGTTCCGGCGCGCGTTAGCGAGGCGTTGCGGCAATGGAACCCAGCCCGGCATCCAGAGCTGAAGGTGCTGATTCATTCCGACCTGCCTTCGTCTCCCAGCGCTTCAAATTTTTCACGGCTGGCGAGTGCGCCCGATAGCAGCGCAGTCCGCTCGCTCGTCAGCGCGACCCAAAAACTTTCGCCCGATCTCCAGATCAGCAAAGAGGAAGAAAAACGATTTGCGGCTGTGGCTGGCGCAACGGGCGGCGCGATGCCGGCGCCGGTCGCCGCGGCGTGGGCCGAGGTTCTGAGCGCCCGGGCCCGGGCCGGAAAGTCAGGGCAGCCGCCTTATAGTCACACGGCGCAGAGCGTGCGGCCGTCCGAAGAACTGAACGCCTTGCTGCGCGCGAACGATAAAGTAAGCGGTCGCTTCTCCGGCATTCTCAACGGCGGGGGCGAACCGTTTTGGGAATTGTTGACGGCAGACGAGGAAGGCGTTCTTACCCTGGGCTCATCCTATCGCCGGTCCGGCGCCAACGGTACCTTCCAGGCCGCGGACGCACTTTTCTATGCGAGCGGCGGCTATTACGCGGGCCTGACGCTCTATCAAATGTGGCCGGTCGATGTCGGCGGACGTCCCGCCACGCTGGTTTGGCGGGGCGATTTTATCTCGTCGGCCGCGGTGGCTTCGCTCCACGGAATCGAGCGGGTAGCCTCGGAATCCGTCCTCATGCGCGATATTTCTAAGGCGTCCGCGTTATTTCGGCGTGACACGGGGGCCGTTCGGTAGGCAATCTACCCGCCGCTCGTTATCCGTCGCCCATGAGAATCATCTCCAGCATTGTCGCGCTCTGCCTCGCCCTCACTGGCAGCCGGGCGTTCGCCGTCCAGGTCGAAACCTATTCGACCTCATCAAAGGAAACGAAGGACGTGGCGCTGGTCGAAGCCGAATCGCCGTTCTCCTTTGAGTTTAATGTCGAAGGAACCTACGTCGGACAGGGAGATGTCGAACGCGGCGAGCACGGCAATCTGCGCGTCCGCAATTTTGACGAAACCGACACCCGGATTCATTTCATCCTCACGCCGATGACGAAGATCGGCGTCCTGCGGCTCGGCGTGCAAACGGAGCGCTACTCGTTTGGTTACGGAAACCTTCGGGCGATCCCGAACGATCTGCATTCCACCGCGCTCGTCGTGGGTCTCGACACGGAATTCTCCGATTCGTTTTTAATCCGGGTCGAATTGGATCCCGGATTTTACGGCACGGACTTCGACGATTTCGGCCAGGACACGTTCAATGTGCCGGTGATAATCGGCGGCACTTACATTTTCAGCTCGAATTTCCAGGTCGTTTTCGGAATCGGTATCGATGCGCTCCGAAAATATCCGGTCCTGCCCGGCGGCGGCATTCGGTGGAAGTTCGCATCGCAATGGACCTTGAACGCCGTCGTGCCCACGCCGCGGATCGAGTTCGAGCCCAATAGCAGCATGCTCTTCTACGCGGGGGCCGATATTCGGTCGACCAGTTACCGGGTGGAAAAAAATTTCGGCTCACTGCGCGGCGATACTTCGTTGAACCATGCCGCGATCACCTACGACGAGGTGCGCATCGGCGGCGGACTCGATTGGAAACTTTCGTCCGCGATGAAGCTGTCGTTGGAAGGGGGCGTGATTCCATACCGCACCTTCGATTTCCATCGCACCCAGGTTCGCTATCACCAGGACGGCATCGCGCCGTACGGGATGGCCGCGCTGCACGTAGCGTTTTAGCTCGGCGCAATTTAAGCAGTGTCATCCCGAGTCGCGCAGACGACGAGGGACCTCCCATGCGGTCAATCGCTTCCGCGTTACAACACGCGCACTCCGTTATTGCCGGCCTGATCTTTCGCGGTAGCGGAATTTGCAAATGAGAGGTCCCTCGCCGTCTGCGCGGCGCGGGATGACCTCGTTCGAGCGCGGACGAAATTAATATTTCCCGTACAAATCCGCGCGCCGGTGAGAAAACACCGGGATCTTGTTCCGCACCGTGGCGATTGTTTCGGCATAAACATCGGCGACGAGCAATTCTTCACGGGCCCCAGAGGCAGCCGCCAGCGTCCCGCCGGATGGATCGATGATGGCCGACATCCCACAGCAGGTCACACCCGCATCGACTCCGGTGCGATTTGCCAGCACGAGGTAGCTCTGGTTTTCGATGGCGCGTGCGACGGATAACGCCCTCAGATGTTCGACCCGCGGCAGCGGCCACGCCGAAGAAACGAGTAGGACATTCGCGTCATGCTCGAGCGCGAGAGCGCGGGCGACTTCGGGAAATCGCAGATCGTAACAGATGCTCAGACCAAAATTGAATCCGGCGAAAGGCACACTGACAAACTTGTCGCCCGGCGTGTAACAGGTGCTTTCGTCATTCGGCGCAAGCACGAAGAGATGCGTCTTGCGATAGCTGGCGAGAAGCTTGCCCTCCCGATCGATGAACACTTGCGAATTGTAAATCGTGTCGCCATCGCGTTCGGAAACACCGGCTACAATCGTGAGCGAAAATTCCTTCGCCATTTTCTGAAGCGCCGGAACAGCGCCTTCTGTCCACGGCTTCGCCAGATTGCGGATAACCGGCATCGAGTAACCGGTGTCGGACGCTTCTGGAAAAACGATTAGCTCCACGCCTTCATTTTTCGCGCGCTCGGAGAACTCGCGCATCTTGCGCAGGTTTGCGTCGACGTCACCAAGCACGCAGGCGATTTGAGCAGCAGCGACTTTCACGAGCGAATCATCGCAGGTTTTTATCCAGCGCTCCAATCTTCCGCGTCTCGGGCCACTTCCAACAAACGCCGAGCACGACCAGAATTGTTCCGATCCCGCCACCCACTACCGAAAGGACCGGACCAAACAAGGCTGCCGTCAATCCGGACTCGAGCGCGCCGAGCTCGTTCGAAGTGCCGATGAAAATATTGTTCACGGCGGAAATGCGGCCGCGCATGGAATCGGGCGTGACGAGCTGGAGCAGCGTGTGACGAATCACGACGCTAACGCTATCGAACACTCCGGTCAGAAAAAGCATCGTAAGGGAAAGCCACAGGTAATGCGACAATCCGAAGACAATCGTGGCGAGTCCGAAACCAACCACGCACCAGAGCAAGGTCTTGCCGGCATTTTTCATCGGCGGCAGATATGCAATCAGGAGCGCCATGATGAAGGCGCCGATTCCCGGTGCCGCGCGCATCCAGCCAAGCCCGATCGGACCGCAATGCAGGATCTGGTCCGCGAAAATCGGAAGCAACGCCGTCGCGCCGCCGAGAAACACCGCGAACATGTCGAGTGTGATCGTCGCGAGCACGACCTGTTTGTGGAGAATGAACCGGATGCCTTCCTTCAAACTACGCCAGGCATTGCGCTCGGTGCTGCTCCCGCGATCGCTGCTTCGGATTGGAAGCACCAGAAGAAAAAACGAAAACGCGCAGGCTGCGTCGAGTGCATAGATAAACGGAAACCCGGCGCGAACGATGAGCAATCCTCCGATCGCCGGGCCGATAACCGAGCCGATTTGAAAGACGCTGCTATTCCAAGTCACCGCGTTCGCGAACACCTCGCGCGGAACGAGCTGCGGAAAATAAGAGCTGCGCGCGGCCCAGCCAAATGTCCGGCCCATTGCCGAGATCAACAGGATCAAATAAATGAGCGGAATCGAGAGATCATCGAAATGAAAATAAGTGTGCCGCTCGAAGACGCTGGCGACGGAAAACAGAAAGTGATTTCCGGCGCGGAGGAATCCCGATTCGGGAATGCGAAAATGATTGAAGGAAACGAAGGCAAGGGTGAGCGAACAAACCGCGCTCAACGCCTGGGTCACAAGCACAATGCGCTTTCGTGGGAACCGGTCGGCGATGTGGCCAGCCGGTAACGACAACACCACCACCGGCAGCGCAATCACCAATCCAACCAACCCGAGAGCTGTGGCCGAATGGGTCCGCGCATACATTTCCCATTCAACCGCGACGATGAACATGAGCCGGCCGATGACGGAGATCAGATTGCCGGTCGTGTAGAACGAGAAGCCGGCGTAGCGAAACGCGGCATACGGATCATGTTTCGCCGCCGGTTCGAGCGTGCCTTCTGCGGTGGTCGATCGTTGCGCACGCGCGGCTTCGTACGGTGGTGGCGGCGCGGGTGGCTTGCGGTCGTCGGGCATTAGAACGCGTCTGCGTTCACACACGCGCACGAGATAGTAAATTCCCGCGCTTCAATCGCAAACGACGCCCGACGCGAAATTGCGTGGACACGTCCTAGCCGAATTGTATCCTCGGCCTCGCTCTGTGGCCGGCAAGACGTTTTGGGTCGTGATTGGATCGGTGGTTGCGCTTTGTCTTAGAGCGCGCGCTGAAAACGATCCCTGGCCATCAAAATTTCTCCAGCCAAACTTGGCGGAAACCTCTTCGCTGAATGAACGCGTCAGGCAGCTTTACGAAGCGGGGAAATTCGACGATGCAATTCCGCTTGCGCAGAAATCGCTGGATATTTGCGAGCAGGCATCTCTCCCTGACTTCGAGCGAACCGGGACGGCGCTGAACAATCTGGCAGCGCTTTTCTGCGCTAAGGGCGATTACGCCCAGGCTGAGCCGCTTTATCGACGCGCCTTGGAGATCAAAGAAAGCATCGACGGTCCCGACCACCCGCGGGTCGCCACCGCTTTGAATAACCTCGCGGAGCTATATCGCGTGATGGGCGACTACGCCAAAGCCGAACCGCTTTTTAAACGCAGCTTGAAGATCGACGAGAAGATCCTCGGGCCAGATAATCCACGAACCGCCACCGACATAAATAATCTGGGTCTCCTTTATGATTCGATGGGGGACTATGTGAAAGCGCAGAAACTGTATTTCCGCACTTTGGAGATCAGAGAAAAATCTCAGGGGCCAGACCATCCTCTCACTGCCACAGCGCTCGGGAATCTGGCGGCGATGTATTGTCTGACCGGTAACTACGCCGAGGCCGAACGGCTCTATCGACGTGCTTTGGGAATCGCAGAAAAAGCCCTGGGCCCAGACCATCCGGACACGGCCAACTACCTCACCTATTTGGCCGACCTGTATCGTGGTGACCGTGAATTCACAAAGGCCGAGCCCCTCTACACGCGCGCTTTGAAAATTGACGAAAAAGCGCTTGGCCTCGACCACCCCGAGACCGCTGACTGCCGCGAGCGCCTGGCATTTTTGAGGATCGACCTCGGTCAGGCAAAGGATGCCGGCCTTCTGGTTGCCCAGGTCATCCAGGCGGAAGAGCGATCGCTCGCCAACATTCTGTCCTTCGCTTCCGAACCGCAACGACTCGCATTTCAACGAACGACTTCTCCTTACGCTCTGGTCGCAACCCTTGGCGATCCCAACGGAATCGCGCAGGCGGTGCTCCGGCAAAAAGGGGTGGTGCTTGACTCACTTCTCGAAGACCGCCTGGTCGCCGAGGCGAGTGGCGACCCGAAGCAACACGACCGAGTGGCGCAATTGAACGCGGCCAAACAGCACCTCATGCAGTTGATCTTGGAAACTCCAGACCGCGAGAGCCAGGAAGCCCAAAAAAAACGCGTTGCCGAGAAGGAAAAACTTTCGGCCGAAGTCGAACAACTTGAAGCCACACTTGCACGACACGTGACATCGCTCGGAAAACCGAGACGCGCTCTTACGGTAACGGTAGGACAGGTCCAGGCCGCCGTGCCCGCACACGCTGTCCTGGTCGAGCTCGTCAGGTATCCGCATTACGTCGGCAACGGACAGTTCGAGCAGCGCTACGGCGCAGTTGTAATCCCAAACAAGGGTGAAACGAGATGGACGCCTCTGGGCAGCAGTTACGATGTCGAGAAGCAAGTCCGGCTTTATCGCAAATCGGCGCGCGGGGAAACGGACGAACGGGCTTTAACCGCCATTCTTAGCACTCTCCCCCAACAAATCTGGGCACCCATTGAACACGCGCTGCCCGATGGTACGACAACCATTATCATCAGCCCCGACGCGGAGCTGAATTTCGTCTCCTTCGCAACTTTGCTTTCGCCCGATAATCGATTCCTCGGAGAAAAATATTCGATTCGCTATGTAGCCAGCGGCCGCGACTTGTTAAGAGAAACAAAATCGGCCGGAAATCCGAAAACAACACTGCGAGTCTTTGCGAATCCGAATTTCGTCGCGAACCGGGACACGAAGACTGTGGCGAAAGACCGAAGCCCGGAATTTGCGCTGCGATCGTCCGAGATGCGCGACCTCGCGTCCATTTCATTTCGGGACTTGCCAGGCACCGCGCGCGAGTCCGCGGCGTTGGAGGCGGATGCTAAAAAATCCGGATGGGAGGCGCAGTCGAACGTCGGTTCAAACGCGACCGAGATCGAGCTTCGGAAAGTCAATTCACCGCGCGTTCTCCATTTAGCGACGCATGGATTTTTTCTTCCCGAGGTCGAACCCGGCCCGACGATGAGCAGTTTGTTTCGAAACCGGGACCGGATTCCAACGGCGAAATTGGTAAATCCAATGCATCGCAGTGGCGTTGCCTTTACCGGAGCGCAAACGACTGTTCAAGCCTGGGCGAAAGGCGAGGTGCCGCCGACTGAGAACGACGGCATCGTCACCGCGGAAGAAGTGGGCGCGCTTCACTTGAGCGACACCTGGCTGGTTGTGCTTTCTGCCTGCGATACCGGCGCCGGCGAAGCGCGCGCCGGCGAGGGCGTAATGGGATTGCGGCGCGGGTTCGTTCAAGCCGGCACCCGAAACTTATTGATGACTCTGTGGCCGATCAGTGATGAAACGACCGTCCAGATGATGCTCGACTTCTATCGGACGGCCTTCGAAACCGAAAATGCCGCCCAGGCCCTTGCTGACACGCAACGCGAATGGCTCGTCAAATTGCGCCGCGAAAAGGGTCTTCTCGCCGCTGTCAGCCTAGCCGGACCCTTCATCATGAGCTCGCAAGGAGGTCCCTGACCCGAATTACGATCAGGGGTTTTGCAGATTGTAAACTTCGAAGAGACCGACGCCTGGTTGGCCGTTGCGCTCGTGGATGACGGCGGTGTAGGCCCCTGATGGGAGGGTGGTGATAATTGCGGACTCGAGATCGTTCGTGGGCGCGAGGGTCGACTCTTCGATTTCCTGCTCGGGGCCTTCGCGCCAGTTATCGTTTGCGGCAATCAGGGCGCCATTCACGTCGCGCAGTTCGAGGGTTGGATCGGGCATCGCATCGGTTATGCCGGCGGACACGAGAGACGGCGCGATCGTGCGGACGAGGACCCGGGTCAAACCAGTTGTGCCGCTGACGATGAAGCCGCCGATCATCACGTCGCTTTGCGGACCCACGGCGCCGCGGGTGCTGATGTTGGCGAGGGTCGAATCCGAACTCGGACTGAGATCGTAAACTTCGACGAGAGCGGTCCCGGTGCCGCCATCCTTGCCGTCAACGATCGCTGTATAAGTGCCGGGCGGGAGGGTGCGGACGATGGCGGATTCCGACTCGTTAGGCGGCGGGATTCCGCTCGCGTTGACTTCCACGGCCTGGGTGTCGGCCCAGTTGTCGTTAGTCGCAATTACGGCGCCAGTTGAGTCATGCAATTCCAAAGTCGGATCGGCCAGGACCGAGCCGACGCCAAAGCTGCTTAACGACGGTCCCATCGCGCGGACGATCACTTTTTTCGAAGCGGTTCCCGAAATAATGAAGCCGCCAATGAGCCGGTGATCGCCGCCGCCTGCGTCCACTCGCGTCGAAATGTTCGCCAGCATTTCGGCGGCGGTGGTGATCAAAGGTCCACCGAGCGATGGATCGGCGGTGTCTGGGTCGCGGGGAAATTTCGCGTAAGGCAAGCGCGCGCCGAGATACGCGAATTGATCCGCGCGAATCGAATACGGTGCCAGAAAATCGTGGGTCCCAGATGCGCCGACAATGTCGTCCTGATCGACGCCGTCACCGCTTATCCCGATCGCTCCGATTAGCTGGCCGTTGCGATAGAGCGGAAACCCCCCGGGGAAAATCGTGATCCCGTTCGGGAAACGCGCATCGGTTCCGGAAGCGTCGAGGACGTAATTCGGAAGCGCGGCGCGACTGAATCCCGAAAACTGTTCCTGCAATCCGTAGTAAGGACCGGGATCCTGAACGTCGAGGCCGGGCGGATATTTGGTCTGGGCGAGGAAACCGACGGTGCGCGTGGACAACGCCAATGAATTGTTCGAGAAGCCGACCGCAGTCCGGCCTTTCTGCACCGCGACATCCCAACTGAAGAGCGTCGCTTCACCAGTCCGAAATGCGCCCAAGACCGTTGGTCCGATTAATGGATTGTTCGGATTATTTTCGACCGTGATGAAGACTTCCATCGGGATTCCGACGGGCAGACGGATTCCGGCGCGCGTGGTGCGAGCACGGTCGGCGGCGAAGTTAATGATGCTGGCGACTTCCGCGGCGGTAAGGCGCGGCTGGCCGTTGATCGGCGTCGAAATCGGATCGCTGATGATCGGCTGACGGATTTCGCCCTGAACGCCGCCGAACGTTGCGATCGGATAAGGAAAGGGTGCGGGCGCGCCCATGACCGGAAACCCGGGGGCCGCCGCGCCTTGGAGGGTGCCGTTCACGCTTGGCACTGGCGAGATGACGTACGGTAGCGCGATGCCGTTGATGTAAACGTGGTCAGCCGTGATCGAGCTCGGTGGGCGGAAACCAGTCTGGCCCGCCAACGCGACTTCTTCGTCCACGTCGTATCCGGGAATGAATGTGAACGGATTCTGGGAGCGAAACACGAGTGGCCCCGGGTTGCCGTCGCCGGTTACACCGATCCCCCCGACGTGAATTCCATTCTTGTAAAGCGGAACGCCGCCCGGAGAACCGTCGAGAGACGTTCCGAAAACCGGGACGATCGTGAGGCCCGGCGTCGAACTGAACATGATGACGCTCCCAGGCGCCCGGAACTTGTTGATGTCGGACGTGAAAAGATTCGAGAGCCCAACGCCGACCAGCGGGCCGGGCGCGGTATTGCGGACGCCGGGCGGGAAATGTTGCTGAATGATAAATCCAGCGGTGCGCGACGTAAACGCGTTCTGGTTACTGCTCAGATACGCGGCGGTGCCAGCTTTCGAAACGCAGCTTGAAATATCGAGCGCGCTCGGCGGCGTCCCGTTCACGCTCCAGACCGCGAGCACGTCCCCTTCCCGATCGAGCACCGCGATGACGCTGTTCGGCGAAATCTGAAGGGCGCGCGTCGTTGCCTGGTCGATGATCGTCTGAACGTCGACCGCGGTCAGCTGCGCCCGCGCGATCGCTGGCCCCAGCAGCAGAGCAGCGGCGAATGACAGTGCAGCGCGAATTCTCACGGGGCTGCGTTTCATACTAAAATTGCGGACCTTCCGCCATGAAAATCCCCGAGCCTCTCCTTTCCCTTCCTGCTCCTGATCATGATCATGATCCTGATCCGATCCGAGCTGCCCGAGAGGATCATGAGCATGATCACGAGCAGGAGCAGGAGTGCGCGGAGACCGCGCTTTTTCCGCGCGGCCCTTAAGCTTGCCAATGCCAAGGCGTTTCCGGCATTCTTCGCCTCCCTATGCCTTCGGGTCGGCCATGGAGTGGAGCGCGAAGCGGACGGCTGCTTTTCGCGCTGGCCGTGTTGGCCTTTGTGGGGACCAATTCGCAACTCGAAGGCGACGACAGCCCCGCGAACGAGGACGCCCAAGTTCAGCTGAATGGTGCGCCACGATCGCGAAGAGCGGCCGCAGTAAAAATCGATCTGGGCGATAGCAAGGACGCGAGCGTGGCAGCGCGACCCCGAAAGAAAAACACGATCCAAATCGATCTGGGCGACAGCAAAGACGCGACGGTTGAGATCGTTCGCGAGCGGGGTGACGCCAATGTCGAGATCAACGGCTACCGGGTGAAATCGCGATTGAAACCGAGCCGCCGCTATCTCTTCGGCCAGGAACAAGTTCTCGATCCACCGCTGCCGCCATCGCAATTCAATCCCGATCCGGGAGGCGGCAATCTCCTCGAACCGGAAGAACCGCCGGATCTGTATCCGCCGATCCTGCCGCAACCGCCGGAATACAACGGGCCGGCACCGCGTTCGTTAGGCCTGCCGCGCCGCGGCGTGCGCGAGATGGAACCGGAGCGGCACAAACTCGATTACGAACAGTATCCCGACTCCGAAAATGGCCACGGTCTCCTGCCGGCGTCGGAACCAGTGCCGAACCGCTGGTTCCTCGGGTTCGGCCGTTGGCAGCGTTACGCCGACCCGGGAACGGCCGAGACGCCGTATCAGACGGGTCGGCTCCGTTTTTGGCATCCCTATTTGCAAAGCACGCTGAAAGGCGACTCGCCCATCATCGGCCAGGACATTTTTCTCAACCTGACTCTGAACGATTTTTTTCAATTTGAAGCGCGCAAGCTTCCGATCCCGAGTGGGGTGAGCACGGCGCGGCCTAACAGCTCGGAGTTCTTCGGCCGGAGCGACCAGCTCTTCTTCTCGAACGATTTCTCGATCGGCGTGGACCTCTTCAAGGGCGAGACCGCGTTCAAGCCGGTGGTCTGGGCGCTGCGGCTCCTCTTCGTCGCGAATCAGAACTACATCCGGGTGAAAGAAAATAACGCGCTCGATCCCGATCCGCGCGGACCGGGTTTCACCGGGCCGGCGCCGACTCCGGCGTTTCCTCCCTTTGGCGATCCGACGTCAGGCCTCGGTCCCGGATTGACCCGGATCTCGGGCGATCTCGCCGGCTCTCGTTACACGACCCGGGCAAAGCAGTGGTACTCGCTCCAGGAAGCATTTGGCGAAATCCACATCCGCGACCTGACGAACAACTACGATTTCCTTTCCTCGCGCTTCGGGATTCAGCCGTTCGTGAGCGATTTCCGCGGCTTCATTTTCAACGACTCGAACCTCGGTCTCCGCCTCTTCGGCAATTACGACAATAACCGCTGGCAATACAACGTGATGGCTTTCGACATGCGTGAGAAGGACACCTATTCCGATCTCAACAAGTTCGATTCTCGCGATCAGCGCGTGATCATTCTCAATGCTTACCGCCAGGATTTTCTGACGAAGGGCTATACCGCGCAGCTCAGCTTCCACGCGAACTTCGATGAAGCGTCGCGCCATTACGACCAGAACGATTTCATCACCCGGCCGGCGCCGATCGGCGAAGTGCGCAACCATTATGTCCAAGCCTATTACCTGGGCTGGACCGGCGACGGACACATCGGGCGGCTGAACATCACCCATGCGCTTTACGAAGTGCTCGGCGAAGATGGATTCAACGGGATCGCGCAGCAGCGCGTCTCGATCAACGCGCAGATGGCGGCACTAGAATTGTCGATCGACAAGGACTGGCTGCGCTTCAAGCTGTCCGGCTTTTACGCGAGCGGCGACGATAATCCGCGGAACTCACACGCCACCGGATTCGACACCATTTTCGACAAACCATTTTTCGTTGGCGGGCCGTTTTCGTTCTTTTTCCACCAGGGATTAAATATTGGCGGTACCTCGGTGAACTTTAAACAGCGCGACAGTCTCGTGATCGATTTGCGGACGAGCAAGAGCGAAGGGCAATCGAACTTCGTCAAT
>DATBCW010000137.1:0-63847 GCA_036270255.1 Chthoniobacterales bacterium | reverse complement strand
AGCTGGGTGGTCGGCGACGAGCCTTATGTCTCGCTCCATTTTCTCGGCGCGGAGCATTACGCAAGCAAGTGACTGGAGGGACGCCCGCTGTGGCGTCCCACAATTTTAGGGACGGGACAGCGCCCGTCCCTCCAAAACGTTTCCGTCTGGAATAGCTCGGTTGCGCGGTGCTAGCCTTCCGCCACCGCTTTGAAAAATTTTATCCGGCTCAATTTTAGCCTGCTTTACTGGGTGCTCGTCGCTCCGTTCAAGGGCGAGTTGTTCAAGATCTCGCCGATCTTCCGGCAGATCGTTTTCATTGGGGTCCGGGCGACGCCAATGGTCGCGCTCACGGCGTTCAGCATCGGGGTGACCCTCGCCATGCAGGCGGCCCACTCGCTCCAGGAGATGGGCGCCGAAATCTACGTTCCGGACCTCGTGATGGTGAGCTTGCTGCGGGAAATGGGTCCAGTTTTGATCGCGGTGATTGTAATCGGGCGAAGCGGCTCAGCGGTCGCAGCCGAGCTGGGGACAATGAAAGTGTCCGAGGAAATTGAAGCGCTCGAAGTCATGGCGATCAATCCGATCAGTTACCTCATCGTCCCGCGCTTCATCGCGATGCTGATCATGCTGCCGGCCTTGACGATCTTCGGGAATTACATCGGCGTCTTCGGCGGCTGGGCCGTCTGTCATTTTGCGCTCGACATGACGACGGCCGGATACGTTCTGCGCGCCCTGGAAAATGCCAACGCGTGGGATCTTTATTCCGGCATGATCAAGAGCGTCGTGTTTGCCTGGATCATCATCACGATCGCGTGCAACGCCGGGCTCCACGTGGAAGGCGGGGCGGAAGGCGTGGGCCAGGCGACGACGTCGGCAGTCGTGCAATCCCTCCTCGCCATGCTGGTCAGTAACGCGATTCTGACCTCGATCTTCTTTTTCAAATGAGCGGGAGCAAAGACGATCCGCAGATTAGCGCAGATTCCTTAACAGGATCGGACCAAATCTGCCTCCATCTGCGAAAACTGCGGACAATAACTTCGGCCTATGCCTGACACAGAACCAGTAGTTGAAGTCAGTGATCTTTTCCGAAAATTCGGCGAGCGCACGGTCATCGACAATCTGTCTTTCTCCATTCACCGCGGCGAAACGCTCGTGATCATGGGCGGAAGCGGTTGCGGCAAGAGCACCCTGCTGCGCCACATCATTGGAGTCATGAAACCTTCGGCCGGTTCCGTGAAAATTTTCGGCCAGGAAATTACGACGATGGACGATCGCGAGATCGCAGACATCCGCCGGCGCTTCGGAATGTTGTTCCAATCGGGCGCGCTTCTGGCGTCGCTCACCGTGGGGGAAAATGTGGCGCTCCCGTTGTTGCAGCACACCGATATGTCGATCGAGGAGGTTGAGGATACGGTCACGCGGAAACTGCAAATGGTTGGACTAAGCGGCTTCAATAATCTGAAGCCATCCGAGATCAGCGGCGGGATGCGAAAACGCGTCGGGCTGGCACGCGCGCTCGTCCTCGATCCCGAGCTGCTTTTCAGCGACGAACCGACCTCCGGCCTCGATCCCATCATGACTGCGGTCGTGGACAAGCTAACCCTCGAGTTAACGAAAGACGAAGGCATGACAGCCGTTGTCGTCACTCACGATATGACGAGCGCGTTTCGGATCGCGACCCGAATGATTATGCTCGGACGCGGCCGGATTCTCGCGCAAGGTACTCCGGACGAAATCCGGACCCATCCCGATCCCGAAGTGCAACAATTCATCAACGGCGAACCCGACGGCCCCATGCCCCTGAATCTTTCCCAGGACGACCATGAACATCATCCACATGTAAAGGCGCGGCCGCTCGTCTCAGCTCGCCGGCGTTTCCACCACAAGATGCCATGAAACGAAATCTCTCCGATTACGTCGTCGCGCTTTCGGTCATTGTTTGCAGCGCGATCCTGCTGGCCGCCCTCACGATTGCGCTCACCGGTTTCCGGTTCCAAAAGCCCTCGCGCACGTTGCAAATCGACTTCGAAGACGTGACCGGTGTGAAACTGCATTCCGAAGTGCGTTACGCCGGCGCGCCAGCGGGTCGTGTGATCGCGGTGCAGCACTTGAGTCCGGAGCAACGCAGCACGGGTGCGAATAAACGAAACGCGGTCCGAGTCACGGTGAGCCTGCTCGATAAGATTCCCCCGCTGCCGGCGGACGTCGTCGCGACTCTTAGTTCGGACACAATGCTGTCGCCGATGTTCGTGGCGCTTTCCGCTGGTACACCCGGCGGTGACACACTGGCGAACAACGCCGTCATCGAAGGTCATCCAGCTGCCGGAATTGCGCAGCTTCTGTCCGCGGCGGGACCGTTAATCGATAATGCCAACAAATTGATCGACAGCCTGAACGCAACCGCGGGAAACCTGAATACGACCGTGACCAGCGTCCGGACGAATTTCGACGACTTCCTGCCGAAGATTTCGCCGGTCCTCGATACTGCGAAAGCCGATCTCGAGGAATTGCAGCGCATCATCAAGGGATTGGACGATGTCGAGAAAAATGCGAATGCCGTCTTCGACAACGCCGGGAAATTCGTTGGCAACACCGACAAACAGCTTCAGGAGCAAATGAAGGAACTGCATGTGATCCTGTTAAATCTGAAGGTGGTCAGCACCCACGCGAAAGCGCTCACCGAAACGCTCGCCGAAAAACCGAGCCGCCTCATTTTCAGCGGCAAAACCCAGAAGCTCACGCCGGAGGCCGAAATTCTAAAGAGCAAGGAACCGGTGCCGGCGAAGAAACCGTAGCAATTTGCAGCCCTCTCTCTGTAGCCGCTTCGCTGTGCGAAGCGCCAGTTACGCGACCACATTCCCGGCGTCGCCCACAGGGCGACGGCTACAGAAGAATACATCTGCCGCGTTATTCCCTCGCGAATTGCTTGCGTGCCGCGATCACAATTGCCGGGAGCTGCCGCTTGTCGGAAAAAATTCCTTCGGTTCTTCCCGAAAGGATTTCGCGACGAGACTTATCTCGCGTGGGAACGGGATTACAAATGCGAGACGCACCAGAACTGGGAAGAGGTCCTGAATCGAAACGAGTTTCGCCGTCTGCTTGAGAAACGCGAATATGCCGAGATCGCGGCGCGTGCAGTGCGGACCGAACAACGGTCGCGCCACAGCATGATTTTCTCCTTCGAAAAGATGGCGCTCCGTGATGCGGTGAAATCAACCGCCGGCGCGCGAGCATTCGCCACTGGTCTCTACGAATTCCTGCATGGAGGCGGGACGGACGCGGCGAGGTTTGCCGCCTGGTGCGAGACCATCGCCGCCTTGCCGAGGAAACAGACTCGGGTTCTCACCTGGCCGCTCGTAACTGTATTTGGTTTCATCGCGCAGCCTGATCGCCATATTTTTCTCAAGCCGAACGTGACGAAAATCGCGGCGAGCAAATACGGTTTCGAGTTTCATTACCAATCGAAGCCAAACTGGGAGACTTACGCGCGCTTGCTTGATTTCGCCGAAACCATCTGGCGCGACCACCGCGATTTGAAACCGCGCGACATGATCGACCTGCAATCCTTTATCTGGGTGCAGGGCTCGGACGAATACAGCTAGCCGCGGATCACCCGGCGCTATTGAAGATTGTAAATTTCCACTAGTCCGACGCCGGTCGCGTTGTTGTTCCCGCGTACCACAGCCGTGTAATTTCCCGGCGTGAGAATCCGAACGAGCGCGGACTCGAAATCGTTCGTCGGCTCGGTAGCCGTCGACTCAATCTCTGCTTCCTGACTGCTTCCGTCGCTCCGCACCTTCCAGTTATCATTGCTCGCGATGGTCGCTCCGTTTCCATCGTGCAATTCCAGGGTGGGATCCGAGAGCGCGCCCGCGACTCCCAAGCTCGTCAGCGAGGGACCCAGGGCACGGATAAGGACCCTGCCGTCCTCACCCGTGGGGCCGCCAATGATGAATCCACCAATCATGACATTGTCATTCGTATCGACGAAGCCGCGTGAGCTGATGTTTGCTAGGCGCGCGTTCGCGTTTTGATCGAGATCGTACAGTTCAACCACGCCGATACCGGTGCCGCCATTTTTCCCCGCCATGATAGCGGAGTAAGTCCCCGGACTTAACGTCGCGACAATCGCTGGCTCCAACTCATTACCAGGCTGAGCGTTTGTCGCTGCGACCTCTGCTTCCTGCGATTGGCCGGTTTGATCGTCGATCTTCCAGTTGTCATTCGTCTTCAGGAGCGTGTTTCCCTGATGCAATTCGAGGGTCGGATCGGCCAACGGTCCCGACAGTTGCAGCGAAGGGCCAATGCCGCGGATAATAATTTTCTTCGTACCTGTTCCCGAGACGATGAACCCAGCGATCAGCACTTTGTCGTTGCCCAAAACTTCCATCCGGGTGGCAATGTTTAGCAGTTGTCCCTTCGGAAAAATCGCGTCGTAGCCGATCGCGTCCAGGTTGATCCCTTCCGGCGACGTCTGGGAGACATCCGCTGCCTGGCCGGGACAACCAAGAGCATTCTGGACATACGGGAACGCCTGGGGACAAGATGCGCTTCGCCAGTCGCCATGATCGTACCCTGCCAGTTGATTAAAGAATACGATCACGGTACTCCCCTCATCGATTGAAAAATACCGGTTCCCGCTGGTGCTGGTGTTTCTCACTCCGCCACCCGACCAGCTGAATAAATCCTGCGGCCGAAGATTGCTTCCGGTGCTATCGAGATAGGAACCGAGACCGAGCACTTCATCCATCTCATGCTCCAATCCCCTTTGCGCATCGAAACTGCCACTGTTCTCCGGGCGAACGAATGAGTAGGGCGCCGACGCGTTCAAGGTAACGATGCCGTCGTAAGGCCCGCCCACGGCTACGCTGCCATCTTCAAACATCGCCGGCGGATTGTTCCGCCCAATCGCTCGGCCATTTGCGCTCGAGACGACAACATTCGCTGACAAAGGACTCGATGGCAGACTCGCATTAGCCGTCGTATCGACCGAAGTTTTCGCGTCGGCTTGCAACGAGTTGATGTAATTGCTCCACAACGGCGAATAGACGACGTAATTACTGACCGCGACGAAATTTGACGGGATCGCCGTGCCGTTGGGCCGGGTGGTCGAATAACGAAACCGGATCTCGACCGTGATCGGATCGGAAAACAACGATTCATAAACGGCAATGGCGTGAGTGATCGTCGCTTCGATTGCGGTCGCGTTTGGATCACTCGTGATCGAACTATCGAAGGTAGGATTGATAATGAGACCCGTGCCCGCGACAGTGGTGGCGCTCATCACTTCGCTCTGCGCGACCGGCCCGGTGACATCGGATGCGCTGCTGACTCTATAATAGTAGGTCGTTCCAGGCTTGAGTCCGGTGACCATCCACGATGTCGCCGTTCCCACATCCACGCCCTGATAGCCGGCCACATGATCGTTGAACGAGCTGGAATTAGAAACTTCGAGGCGATAACCGGTGGCGCCATTGATCGGATTCCAGCGCGCTGCGAAACTGCTCCGAGTCGATCTGATATCGTCGGCCGAAGCCAAGAGATCCGCCGGGGTCGAGACTGAATTCAAGCCTCTCGGCGTAATCGGTTGCGAGGCATATGAGACATGTTCCCTCGCGGCAGGGGCGCCCACTTCAATGGCTGATGAGGAAGCAACGACGAGGGAGATTGCGGCAAGGAGGAACATTCCGGTGGGGACTTTTTACTAAATACGTTCTGGACGCAATAAATAATTCATTCCGCCGGTCGCGCCCTCGTCTGGAAGACCAGGCGGCGCTCTAAATGATCGCGTCAGCGAGCAGCTCAGCCATGTGTTTGGGATGCGCTGGCGTGAGGTGTTCGAGCTGATGACGGCAGCTCGTGCCTGAAGCGACGATCACCGTGCCGGGCGGCTGCGCGCTGACTTGCTGGACGAGAGGCGCGGCGACTTTCAGCGAGAGATCGTACTTGCGCTCGAGCGCGCCGAAGGCGCCGGCCATGCCACAGCAGCCGGTATCGAGCAACGCCGCTGTGCGTCCCGGCAATCGCGCGGCGAGTCGCGCCATGAATCCGGTTTTGACGAGCGACTTGGCGTGGCAATGCGCGTGGATGGCGACGTTGCCGGAAACTCCGTTGAACTTTAGCGCGTTCGGTTCCTTCTCGAGCAGCTCCTCGACGAATTGTTCGAAGAGATGGCAGCGTTTCGCGATTGGCTCAGTGCCGGCCAACTTCAACTCGCGGTAATCTTCAACGAACATTGAGTAACAGGATGGCTCGAGGAACAGGATCGGCGCGTCGCTTTTTGCGGCCGCAAGAAGATCGAGATTATGGCGACCCATTTCGCGGGCTGCTTGAAGATTGCCCTGGCTGAATGCGGGCCGGCCGCAGCATTTTCGGCCCTTTACCAGCGAGACTTGAAATCCGAGTGCTTCGAGAACTTTCACCGCCGCGATCCCAATATGCGGTTCGTGATAACGGACGAACGTGTCGTCCCAGAGAATGATCCCGCCGCGAGAGGTAGGGCGCCGTAACGCAAAAGTCGCAGACTCCGAGGCCGGGCCTGCAAACGCTGTCGAGCCGTTGTTACCGCGTTGCGGCTCGACGGCGTCTCGCCCTACCAAAGAAGATGCGCGCCGATAGAACCAACGATCGAAACGCTCTTTCGCGTAGTGCGGCAACGGACGCTTGTCGGTTAAGCCGAGCATCCTTCGCATCACGCGACGGATTGCCGGCGAATCGAGACTCGCATTCGCGATTGCCGGCATCAAGCAGCCGAGCCGGCCTAACAAATCGACGTTGCTCAAAATTCGTTCCCGGAACGGCAAGCCATCGCGCTCATGTCGGGCGTGCATCAGCTCCGCTTTGAGCAGCGCCAGATTCACATTCGACGGGCATTCAACCGTGCACGCCTTGCACGAGAGACAATTGCTCAACGCAGCGTCCAACTCTTTGGAGCGCAACGGATCGTCGTGAAAGCGCAGCTCCAGCGCAGCCCGGATCGCGTTCGCCCGGCCGCGAGTTGACATGTATTCGTCGCCAGTGACGAGGAACGTCGGGCACATCGTCGGCGCATCTTTGCGACAGCCGCCGCAGCCGTTGCATTGCTCCAGGTTACCGATGAACGATTCGTCTTTGAAGGCGAACGCGAGCGTTGGTTCGAATGGCAATCGCAATCGTGTCTCTGATTCGACCCGAAGGTGATTGTCGATTTTGAACCGGCCGTCGCTGAAAATTTTGCCAGGATTGAAAAGGTTCTTCGCATCGAAGACCTGCTTGATTTGGCGCATCACGCCGAGCAACTCGTCGCCCACCTGCTCGGCCATGTATTCGGTCCGCGCCATGCCGACGCCGTGCTCAGCCGCGAGCGATCCCTTGAACTGCCTAACGAGTGCTGAAACCTGGTCGGCGACTTGCCGATATTTCCGAAGATCGCCGGCCGTATGGAGATCGAGGACCGGACGCACATGCAACAACCCCGTCGCAGCATGGCCGTAATAACAAACCTCCAGATTGAGCGGCCGCATGATCGATTCGAGCCCGGAGACGTAGTCAGGCAGTTGGGCCGGGCGAACGGCGGCGTCTTCGATGAACGCGACCGGTTTCGCCGCGCCCTTGCGTCCGGTCAACAGCGAGAGGCCCGCTTTGCGCATCCCCCAGACCAGATTCATCTCGGCGGGTTTCGTGCAAATTGTCGTGCGCAATCCGAGCTTATTCGCCGCCAGGAGCCCCAACCTTTCGGCAACGTCGTCATAAAATTCGACGACGAGAATCGCTTCACAGGGTTTCGTATCGAGTTCCAGTAATTGACGCGCGGGTTCGAAAAGAAGTTGGCCTTTCGTCTGATCGAAGAGCGGGCGATCAATGTGTTCGATCGCGGATGGTTTCAATTCCAGCAGCTCGACCGTGGCCTGCATCGCTTCCGCGACGGAAGCGAAAAAAACGAGCCCGAGGCCTTTCTCGCGCGGTAACGGAACAATTTTCAGCTCCGCTGAAAAAATTGCGGCGAGCGTTCCTTCGCTCCCACAAAGCATGTTGTTCAGGTTTCCTGGGTCACGCAGCCACCGGGCGAGCGCGTAACCGGACCAGCGCTTTTGCAGTCCCGGCGGCATCCACTCGGCGACCTGGCTCGCATGCGCCGAGACGAGGTTCGCGATCACTTCGCGTTGCGCGCGCAAGGTTTCGTGGCCCGGTCCGATTTGGTAGATCGATCCATCGGCCATGACGAGCTCCTGGGAGACAACATGATCCGCCGTCGTTCCGTAAACGGGAACCCGCGCGCCGGACGAATCGTTCGCGATCATTCCGCCAATGGTCGCGCGCGAGCTGGTGGCAACGTCCGGGCCGAAACAGAATCCGTGCGGTTTCAGAAACGCGTTCAGTTGATCGAGCACCACGCCCGCGCCGGTGCGAACGGTTCGCGCTTCGAGATTCAGATCCGTGATCTGCCGATTGTGCCGCGAGAAATCGACGATCAACCCGTCCCCGATCGCGCCGCCGGAAAGGCCGCTGCCCGCGCCGCGCGGCGTCACCGGCACACCCGCATCTGCCGCGGCCACGATGATCGCGCTCGCTTGTTGCGCACTGCGCGGAAACGCAACGGCTGCGGGTTCCAATTGATAGAGTGAAGCGTCAGTCGCGTAGAGCTGCCGGGTCAGATCATCGAACACGACATCGCAATCAGCGGCAGCAAGCGTGGCGTGTTGAGTCGAAGTCATCGCGCGGCGTGGGCGTTCGAGCGTTAACGTAGCACAAGCATCTGGTTGCCTGTGCTACTATGCTGGCCTGATGAGCAGCGCCTTTCCAAACGAGCTTCTCCTGGACGAACCGGATCGCCGGGCGCGATTGATTCGCGAGTTTTACGAACAATACGGCGAGAGCCGGCCGAAAGGTTATTACTCCTGGGGCCATCAACACGAGGAAGCCAAGACCGGCTTTTATCGAGACAAACTCGTGGCGCTTGGTCACGGCCAGGAAAGCCTCGGCGTCGATATCGGGTGTCAGGGCGGCGTGTTGATTAACTTCGTGAATCTCATTCGCTGGGTCGGTGTCGATATCGACAAGCTGGCGCTGCAAGTCGCGCGCGAAGCCGGCGTCGCCTGCCACGAGATGGATTTCACCTCGGCAATTAATTTTCGGGACGAGAGTTTCGACGTCGTGATGATGACCGAAGTGCTGGAGCATTTACCTTATCCGTCGATCACCGTGCGCGAAGTCCACCGGATTTTGAAAAAGAAACCGGCGAGCACTTATGTCGGTTCGGCCCCGCTCGATTATCATCTGCATCGGCGCTGGAAAGTTTTGCGCGGGAAACGGCTCTCGGGCGAGCAGACCCACGTGCATCATTTCTCCTTCCGGGAGCTCGATCGGCTCCTGCGCTTTTATTTCGAGAAGGTCGAATACTTGCCGCTCAGTGGAACCGCGGCACGGCATCCGGGCTGGAATCTGTCTTACGACTTGTTTGTCCGCGACATCGCCTGGGCCGCATCGAATCCGAAGCGCGACGTCGAGCGCTGGCAAGTCGTCGGGAAGGATCTGCTGTAGCTTTCTCTGGAGGCTCTTCTGTAGCCGCTTCCCTGTGGGAAGCGTCGAGGGTCGCGCATTCCCGAATCCTGTAACGTTGCGCGGCCCACAGGGCCGCGGCTACAGAAGAAGTTATTCCGTGCGGAGCGCGTCGATTGGATTGACGAGGCTGGCCCGCCGCGCCGGCAGATAACAGGCGATGAAGGCAACCGCGGCGAGTGTGATGATGGCGCCGATTAAGGCCACGGCATCAAGTGCGCCGACGCCGTAGAGCAGGCTGTTAAGGGCGCGACTGGCCGCGAACGCGCCAACCAGCCCAGCCACCAGTCCGACGCCTATGAGCGAAACGCCTTTTCCCAAAACCAGCCGCAACACATCCGCACGACTGGCACCGAGCGCGAAGCGAATTCCCATTTCGCGTGTGCGCTGGGTCGTGCTCAATGCCATCACCCCGTAAATTCCGACGCTGGCCAGGACCAGCGCGAGACCAGCGAAAGCGCCGAGCAGCGTCATCGTCAATCGCCGCGCGGCCAGGCTCGCGCCGATATTTTTTTCCATCGTGGAAACCGAAGCCACCGGTTGATCCGGATCAATCGAGGTGATCTCGCGTTTCACCGCCGGCGCCAACGCCATCGGATCGCCGGCCGCGACGCGAACGAGCAAGCTCACGTTCTCATTCGCGAATTGCGCAAAGGGAAGATAGATCTGCGGAAAATTGAGTTTCTCGATATTCTCTTCGCCCGGCGCGTCGTTTCGCGTCCGAGGAACGATGCCCACGATCGTGAGCGGCGGCGGATTCTCCTTCATCGTCTGATTGTTATCGAGCTGCTTCCCGATGGAATCCTGTCCCGCGAAAAAACGAGCGGCGAGGGTTTCATCGATAATCACCGCGGTCTGTTTGCCGGGCCCTTCTTCCGGGCCGAACGCGCGTCCTCGCACGACTGGCATGCCGAGCACGCGAAAATAATCCGGCGAGACCATGTTGATTTCCGCGGACGGCTCCTGGCCAGGCTGATACGGAGGCGTGCCGGTGATATGGAAAGAGCTGTCCCATTCGTTGTCGTCGAACGGAACGTTGATGCCAACGGCCGCGGCGGTGACTGAGGGCAGCGACGAGACTTTCGCGAGGAGCTTATCGTAAAACGCGTTGATCTTGTCGTGGTTGTCGTACCGCGCCGTGGGGAGCGCGACCGTCATCATAAGGATATTCCGCGAATCGAACCCGAGCGGCGCTTGTTGCGCGCGCCAAAAACTTTCTAGCATCAAACCACCGGCCGCGAGCAACACGACGGCGAGCGCAACCTGAGTGACGACCAATCCCGCGCGCGCCCGTTGCCGATGAATACCGTCACTGCTGCCGCGCGCGCTTTCATGCAAGGCGAGCGCGAGCGAACTGCTTTTCGAAATTCGCCACGCCGGCCAGATCCCGACGAGCACGCCGGAAAGGATGGCGACCACAACAGTGAAGCCGAGCGCGGTCAGATCGATTCTTGTCTCCTGGAAGCGCGGCACGGTCGCGGGACTCAGCGCGAGAATCGCGTCGAGACTCCAAATCGCGAGGAACACGCCGGCCAGAGCGCCGAGCAAAGCGAGAACTGCACTTTCCGTCAGGACCTGGCGCGTTAAACGCCAGCCGCTCGCGCCCAGCGCACTCCGCACCGCCAGTTCTTTACCGCGCGCCAGCATCCGCGCGAGCTGGAGGTTCGCGACGTTCGCGCACGCGATCAGCAAAACACAGGCGACCGCTCCGAGAAGCAGATAAAGACTTTGCCGATACGTGCCGATCGAGGACTCCAAAAGCAGCTGGGTCGTGACGCGGCGGCCGGTATTCGAATCGGGATATTTTTTCTCGAGCGCGACCGCGATCGTATTCAGATCGGCGTTCGCTTGTTCGATGGTCACGCCGTCCTTCAATCGCCCGAGAGTGCTGAAACCGGGATGGTTGTCGCGCAACAGCACGCCTTTCTCCGTGCGAACATCACCAAGCGGAACATAAATTTCCGCCAAGCGCGGCAGGCGCACGATCGACGGAAGAACGCCTATAATCTCGTAAGAGACTCCGTCGACTAGAAGATGTTGCCCAAGAACTTCGCGGGAAGCGCCGAAACGTTTTCGCCACATCTTGTCGCTGATGAGCGCGACCTTCGCCCCGTGCGGCACGTCGTCGGCCTCAGTGAAATCACGCCCGAGATCCGGCGGAACGCCGAGGATCGTGAAAAAGTTCGATGTCACCCTACAGCCGCCGATCCGCTCCGGAGCGGTGCCACCTTTGACGCTGGAAAGGTTGTACGACTCGCGACGCCAGAGCGCGAGATCGGTGAACGTTTGTTGACTCGCGCGCCAATCGAGAAAGTTCGGGTAACTGACGGAGCCGCCGGGGAAAGTCGGGGTTCGCTCACGAATATTGATGAGCCGTTCCGAATGCGGATAAGGCAACGGCCGCAACAAGACGGCGTTGACCACGCTGAAGATGGCAACGTTCGCGCCGATACCGAGAGCGAACGCGAGCACGGCCAGGGCGGCGAAGCCGGGCTGTTTCGCGATCATCCGGAACGCGTAGCGAATGTCGTGGAGCAAGGTTTGCATCTGTTCGTTAGGTTAAGGTTATTCGGCGCGCAGCGCGACAATGGGATCGACGCGGGTCGCGCGCCGGGCCGGCAACCACGCGGCGAGGAAGGCAACGATCGAGACGAGCAACATGATCGCAATGAAAGTCACGGGATCGGACGCGCCAATGCCGTAGAGCAGACTGCTCAGCAATCGCGTGGCCGCAAATGCACCGGCCAGACCGAGCACGAGGCTGATGCCGACAAGTGTCATCGCCTGGCCGACGACGAGACGGAAGATGGAGCTCTTTCCAGCGCCAAGCGCGATCCGGATTCCGATTTCGCCCGTGCGTTGCGCGACCGAGTAGGCGAGGACGCCGTAAATTCCGATCGCAGTCAGGACGAGCGCCGTGCCAGCGAAAATCGAAAGCAGCAAGGTGTTGAACCGTGGCTGGGCGAGTGAGCGCGAGACGTATTCATCGAAGATACGGACACTGGTCAAAGGAATCGTCGCATCCATTGCCGCCAGCTCTTTTCGGAGTGAGTTCGTGATTGCTGTCGGATTTGAAACGCTCGTCCGGATGACGATCGAGATGGCGCGGGCCGGCATTTGCGACTCCGGCAAATACATCTCCGGCGAATCCTCGTTCCGCAGCGAGACATTCTTCACGTTGCCGACCAGCCCGACGATCTCGCGGACCTTTTCTCCATTATCGTCAGCGGCAAAGCCCGGCTGGATCCGTTTCCCGACGACATCCTGTCCCGGGAAATATTTCTGCGCGAAGCGCTCGTTTACGATCACGACTGGAGCGGAGTCGAACCGATCACGCTCATCGAAGACCCGGCCTCGCCCGACCGGGATTCCCATCGTCTTGAAATAATCCGTCGCGACGATGTGGACCGGGGCGACCGGCCGCTGGCTCTCGGGGAGCGGACTTTGTTCGATGTCGAACGAAGTCACCATGTTGCTCCCGCTCAAGGGCAGCGGCACGATCGTGCTCGCGGATTCGACCCCGGGAATGGCGCGGACTCGCGGCAGAAATTGGTCGTAGAACGCGATAACGTTTTCGTTTTTCGGATACGTCAAGCCGGACGGAGCGATGCGGGCGGTGAGGAGCCGCTCGGTGCGCACGCCGGGTTGGACACGGCCGAGCCGAGCGAAACTCTGGATTAATAAGCCGGCTGAAATCAACAGGATCAAAGCGAGAGCAACTTCGGCCATGATGAGAGCATTGCGGACGCGGCCTTTGTTTTCTCCACCGCTGCCAGTCCGGGCGCCGGACTTAAGCGAGCTGTTGAGATCGACGTGCGACGCCTGCCAGGCGGGGACAAGGCCAAAGACAACCCCGGTTGCGAGCGAAACGAGCAGAGTAAATATGAGCACGGAAGCGTCGACCTGGATGTTGCTGATGCGCGGAATATCCTGCGGCACGGTCTTGACCAGCGCTTCGGTTCCCCATTGGGCGAGAAGCAATCCGAAGGCGCCGCCCAGTCCGGACAGCAGGACACTTTCGGTGAGCAATTGGCGAATGATCCGGAACCGACTGGCGCCCATCGCCGCGCGCAATGCGATTTCTCTTCCGCGCGCGGAAGCACGAGCCAGAAGCAGATTCGCAACGTTGGCGTTCGCGATCAACAACACGCAGACGACCGCGCCGAAAAGGATATAGAGCGCGCTCCGGACGTCGCCGATCATCTCTTCACGGAGCGGTATCACGAGCACGCCGCGGTGCGAGTTCGAGTCGGGATACTGTTTTGCCAGGGCTTCGGCGATCGTGGACAAATCCGAATTCGCCTGGGCGATCGTCACGCCGGGTTTCAATCGCGCCACGGGATGGAGACTGTGATTACCCCGTTCTGTGGTGGGCGGCTGCGTTCCATCGTAGTTCGCCGCATCCTCGGCGGTCGAAATATAGAAATCGATCGGGTCGTTTTGGATCGGGAATTGAAACCCGGCTGGCATTACGCCGATCACGGTGTACGGGCGCCGGTCGAGCGTGATCGTGCGCCCAATCACATTCGGATCCGCGCCGAAATGATTTCTCCAGAACTCACCGCTGATAATGAGCTTGAAGCCTCCAGCTCCACCGCCGGCCTGTTCGTCATCACGGACAAAGCCGCGTCCCATCTGCGGCTTGATGCCGAGCACGTCGAAAAATTCCGCGCTGACTTTCAGGCCGGGCAGACTGGTGGCGCCTTCCTCACTGGTGAGCGCGAACGACCGGTCGCGATAAACTGCGACGCTCGCCAGGGTCCGATTCTGATCCCGGAAATCGAAGAAATCCGGATAGGAGAGCGCGTTCAGGTCGGTCTGTCCCTTCTGGCGCGTGTCGATATTCCCGAGCGCGATAAGCTGTTCCGGCTCGGGAAACGGGAGCGGTTTGAGCATGACCGCGTTGACGACGCTGAAGATCGCGGTGTTCGCCCCAATGCCGAGCGCGAGAGTCAGGATCGCGATGATGGCGAAGGCGGGATGCTTGATGAGTTGGCGCAGTCCGTAGCGAATGTCGGTCATCATAATTTTCGATTCTCGATTTTCGATTTTCGATTGGCGAAATTCATTCGGCGCGCAAGGCGATGATCGGATCGACGCGGGTGGCGCGTCGCGCCGGAAGCCACGCGGCGATGAAGGCAACGACGGAAACGAGCAGGACGATGCCCGCGAAAGTTTCAGGATCGGAGGCGCCGACGCCGAAGAGGAGGCTGTTCAGTAATCGCGTCGCGGCAAAGGCGCCAGCTAGGCCGAGCAACAGGCTGATGCCGACCAAGGTCATCGCCTGCCCCACGATGAGCCGGAAGATCGAGCTCTTCCCTGCCCCGAGCGCGATTCGAATTCCGATCTCGCTCGTTCGTTGCGCGACCGAGTAAGCGAGCACGCCGTAAATTCCGATCGCGGTCAGGATCAACGCCGTGCCGGCAAAAATCGAGAGCAACAGAGTGTTGAACCGCGGCCGGGCGAGCGAGCGCGAGATGTATTCATCGAACACGCGCACGTTCGTCAAAGGGATCGTCGCGTCCATCGCTGCGAGCTCTTTCCGGAGCGAATTCGTAATCGCATTCGGGTTCGAGACACTGGTCCGGATCACGAGCGACCTGACCTGAAATGGGATCTGCGTGCCCGGCAGGTACATCTCGGGCGAGTCCTCGTTCTTGAGCGAGAGATGTTTCACGTTCCCAACCATCCCGACGATCTCCCTCATTTTATCGCCGGTATCGTCGGCAGAGAATCCCGGCTGGATACGCTTCCCGATAACATTCACTCCCGGGAAATATTTCTGCGCGAAACGCTCGTTCACGATCACGACTGGCGCGGACTCAAAGCGATCGCGCTCGTCGAATACGCGGCCCTGACGAACAGGTATTCCCATTGTCTTGAAATAATCGGTGGCGATGATTCGAACCGGCGCCGCGTCCCGCTGGCCCGGGGGAAGCGGACTGTCCGCCTTGTCGAACGAAGTCACCATGTTGCTCCCACTCAGCGGCAATGGAACGATCGCACTCGCCGATTCGACCCCGGGAATGGCGCGGACTCGCGGCAGGAACTGATCGAAAAACGCGATGATGTTTTCGTTCTTCGGATAGGCCACATCGGGAAGGCCGATGCGGGCGGTCAGGAGCCGGTCCGTCCGCAACCCAGGCTGGACGCGACCGAGTCGGGCGAAACTCTGGATCAGGAGCCCTGCGGAAATGAGCAGCACGAGGGCGAGCGCAACTTCGACCATGATGAGCGCGTTGCGAACGTGGCCTTTGCCTTCGCCCGCGCTGCCCGTTCGGCTACCGGACTTGAGCGAACTGTTCAGATCGACGTGCGAGGCCTGCCACGCGGGAACCAGACCGAAGACGACGCCGGTAGCGAGCGATACGACCAGAGTGAAAATGAGCACCGCGGCATCAAGCTGAATGTTGGCGATGCGCGGAATGTTTTCCGGCACGGTCTTGATGAGCGCTTCCGTACCCCATTGCGCGAGGACTAATCCGAAGATCCCGCCCAGACCGGCGAGGAGCACGCTTTCGGTGAGCAATTGCCGAATGATGCGGAAGCGGCTGGCGCCCATCGCCGCGCGTAACGCGATTTCTTTTCCGCGCGCGGAAGCGCGGGCGAGAAGAAGATTCGCAACATTCGCGTTCGCGATCAGGAGAACGCAGACGACCGCGCCGAAAAGAATATAGAGCGCGGTGCGGACGTCGCCGACCATCTCTTCGCGCAACGGTTTGGCGGCAACGCCAAAATTGGTGTTCGTATCCGGATATTGTTTCGTGAGCGCGGCGGCGATTGCGCCTAAATCCGATTGGGCCTGGGCGACCGTCGCGCTCGGCTTTAATCGCGCCACCGCCCGCAAACTATGACTGCCACGGTTTTTCGTTTGCGGCTGGGAACCGTCGGGATTCGCGGCGTCGTCGGCGATCGTGACGTACAGATCGACCGGATCATTTTGGATTGGGAACTGGAAGCCGGCCGGCATTACCCCGGCGATTGTGTAGGGCCGGCGATCCAGCGTTATCGTGCGCCCGACGACATTCGGATCCGCACCGTAATGTTGTTGCCAGAACTCGTGGCTGAGGATCACCGTGAACCCGGCCGGCCCGCCGCCTGCCTGTTCGTCAGCGCGCGTGAACGCCCGGCCGATCTGCGGTTTAATGCCGAGCGCGTCAAAGAATTCGCCGCTGACTTTTTGCCCGCGCAAACTCGTTGCGCCTTCCTCGGCACTGAGGGCGAACGATCGATCCCGATAAACGGCGATGCTGCTGAGGGTGCGGTTCTGGTCCCGAAAATCGAAGAAGTCGGGATAGGACATAGAGTTCAGAACGGTTTGGTCTTTGGCCCGCAAATCGGTCATGCCAACAGCGATGAGCTGGTCCGGTTCTGGGAACGGCAACGGTTTGAGGAGGACCGCGTTGACGACGCTGAAGATGGCGGTGTTCGCGCCAATCCCCAGCGCGAGGGTGAGGATTGCGATGATGGTGAACGCCGGATGTTTGATGAGCTGGCGAAGCCCGTAGCGGATGTCGTTTAGCATATGGAGTCTAACGAGTAATTATTCTGAACGTAAGGCTTCAAGGGGATTGAGATTCATGGCGGAGCGAGCGGGGAAGTAACAAGCGAGTATGGCCGTAGCCGCGAGTGAAACCGTAACCAGCGCGTAGCTGAACAAATCAGTCGCGCTGACTTCAAACAGCATCGCGCGTAAAATGCGCGTGGCAGCGACGGCGGCGATCAGACCGACCGTCACACCGGCGCCGACCATCCTGGCGCCCTGGCCGAGAACGAGCGTTAGAATGTTGTGCCTTTGCGCGCCGAGGGCGATGCGGATTCCGATTTCATTTGTGCGATGCGCGACGAAATAGGCCGTCACGCCGTAAATGCCGATGATGGTTAAGAGCAACGCGAGAGCGCCGAACATTCCAAGCAGGAAGACGACAAGCTTTTGCCCACCGAAGGAACGCTCGATGAGTTCGCGCACCGGCTCGACCTCGAAAATCGGAACCGCCGCGTCCTGAGCGCGCACGGATTCGCGGACAGCGCTCGTTAGACTCGTCAGGCTAGTTGCACTGCGGATGACGAAAGCCATGCGGCGCGACGCATCGGGCGCCTGGCTATGCGCGCGATAAATTTCCGGCAATATCGGATCAGTCATGCGCAGTTGCCGCACATCTTTGGTCACCCCGACGATGGTCAGCCACGGATTCTGGTTTCCGTTTTGAGCGAGGCGAATGCGGCGACCGATCGGATCGATGTTGGGAAAATATTTCTCGACGAAAGCTTGGTTAACCAGCGCCACCGGCAGGGAACTCGTGTTGTCGCGCTCGCTCAAGTCGCGCCCCTCGACGAGCGAAATGCCGAGCGTCGAGAGGTAACCCGGCGTGATTTGCCGCTGTTCCGCGAGCGGCGCGCTTGGGTCTTGCGCGCGGCCGTCAATGGAAAATTGACTGCGCGACGGAAATTGCGCGAGCGGAAGAATCGTAACGGCCCCGACCGACCGCACGCCCGGAATATTTTCAAGGCTTGCACGCAAATTCTCATAAAACCGCTGCGCATCCGGCGCTGTGGCGTAACGCGCCACCGGCAACGCCGTTTCGAATTTCATCAACTGCGTCGGATCGAAGCCCGGATCGATTCGCTGCAAACGCGCAAAGCTTTTCAGCATCAACGCGCAGCTAATCAGCAACACGAAAGCGAGCGAGACTTGCGAAACGACGAGAAGACTTTGCGCGCGCCGATGCTTTAAGGCCGACCCAGCTGCGCTGCGTCCATCCTTCAGGGAATTGTTCAGGTCCGGTCGCGAAGCTTTCAGCGCCGGCATGAGTCCGACGATCAATGCGGTCACGAAGGTCACGGCGACGGCCGCGAGGAGGACTCCGTAATCAATTTTCACCTCCGCCTCGATCGGAATGTAGCTGTATGGGATCAGGGCCAGCAGCGGACCGAGACTCCAACTCGCGAAAAAAATACCGAGCATCCCGCCGAAGACCGCGAGCAAGCCACTCTCGGTCAGGAGTTGCCTGATGAGATCAAGACGGCGTGCCCCGAGGGCAAGGCGCACGGCCATTTCTCTCTCGCGCATGACATTTCTCGCTAACTGCAAATTCGAAATGTTCGCGCAGGCAATGAGAAGGATGCAGCCAACTGCGCCGAGCAAAATCCCCAGGGCGGATTTCACATCGCGCACGACGTCGTCAATCAGTGGCGTGACTTCAATGCTCCAACCGGCGTAGTCACTGGCCGCTCCGCCAAAATCCTTTTTTATCTGCTCCGCGACGGTGGCAAGCTCGGCCTTTGCCTTCGACAACGACTCGTTAGGCGCAAGCCGCGCGTGCACATAAATGTCGCGCGCAGCCCGATCCTGCCGCGCCAGGTCTAAGGAGAGCGGAACCCAGATGTCGTTGTCGCCGTAACGAAAACGCGGCGGCATCACCCCGATGATCGTGTAATCTACATCGTTCAGACGGAGTTGGCGCCCGACGACATTAGCTGCGCCAGCCAGGGCGCGTTGCCATAGCTGATAACTGATCAGCGCCACGCGATCGTTCCCGGGCGTTTGCTCATCATCAGTGAAAACGCGCCCGAGGATTGGTCGCACTTCGAGCATGCGAAACAGACTCGCCGTCGCACGCAGGCCACGAAAACGGACCGCATCACCTTCTCCGCTGAGATTGAAGGAACCCCCCATCAATGCGGAAATGTTTTCCAGCGCATGGGTTCGTTCCTTTAGCGCGACAAATTCCGGACCGGAGAACGGCATCTCACCCGCCTTGGAAAATTGGGCAGACATTGTGACAATGTCGTGTGCGCGCGGATACGGTAACGCCTCGAGATACGCGCCTTTGATCAAACTGAACAACGCGGTCGTCGCTCCGATCGCAAGCGCGAGGGTGAGGGTCGCAACAATCGTGAACCCGGGATGCTTGATGAGCTGGCGAAGGCCGTAGCGGAGGTCGTTCAGCATGAGAGTGGGAGGTGATCTATGACGTGGGCGTTGCGGGCTTCGCCTGAAGTTCCTGTTGCAGTTTTCTAAAATAGATTTCGGCTCCGGCGGGATCGTCCCACGGCTTGGACTGGGGGACGTCCGGGGCCTTCCCCTCAAGAACCGCGGCGAGAACCTCGGACGTCAAATGATCGGGATGAACCGCGGCGGCCAGCTTTCCGCCACGGCCGAAGAGAAAGACAACTGGGATCCCCCAAGCCCCGTAGGCCTTGAACGTCCTGAAGGAATCATCAATCGCGACCTGCGATCGGAGTGGGTGCTTATTGAGGAACTCACGGACGTGCGCATCCGGTTCGTAGGTAACGGAAAAAAAAGCGACGTCCTTTCCCGCAAACTCCTCGTGCAGCTTGTTGAGCGCGGGGAAAGCGGCCACGCACGGCTGGCACCAGGTCGCCCAGAAATCGACAACAACAACTTTCCCTTTGAGTTCGCTCCATGCGGGCGCGGCGCCACCGGATAAAAGATGAACATCCAGCGGCGGTCCGGAATCCCCAAGGTTGAGTGTCGGTCTCGTCTCCGCGCTGCTGCTCCCACCGCCCAGCGCGGTGAGGGCGAGGGCGATATAAAACGCCCAACGCTCGGTCAGTCGGAGGAGGCGGTGGCGGTTGTCGTCTCTCATAAGCAAAATCTCCGATCGAGAATCGGGGATGAAAAAATCATTCGGTGCGGAGGGCTTCCATTGGATTCACGAGACTGGCGCGGCGCGCGGGAATGAGAGCGGCGATCGCGGCCGTCGCGGTGAGAAGGAACGCGGCTCCGGCGTAGCTGACGAGATCGTTCGCGCTAATGCCGAAGAGCGACTCGCTCAACACCCGCGACACCGTGAACGCGCCGGCAATTCCCGCGAGGACGCCGATCGCCACCGCGCGCATTCCCTGGCCGAGAACCAGACGCAACACGGCCGCGCGCGTGGCGCCGAGCGCCATTCGGACGCCGATCTCGCTGGTGCGTCGCGCCACGCCGTAGGCGACTGCGCCATACAATCCAGTCGACGCGAGAGCGAGCGCGACAATTGAAAAGAATCCAAGGAGCCATCCGCGGAGCCGCGATTGCCAGAGCGAATTGACGACTTCCTGTTCGAGCGAGACAAAGTTGAAGGCGCCCACTTCGGGAGCGGTCTGCGCGATCTCGCGGCGAATGGCCGGAACCAAGGCGAGCGCGTTGCTGCGGGCGCGGACGAGAAAGTGCATTTGTTTCCACGCCAGTTGCAGGCTGGGGTTGTAAATATCCGGACCGGCTTCGCGCTCGAGGGCCTGATGCCGAACGTCACCAACCACGCCGACAACTGTCATCCAATCGTCCGGCTCGACAGGCGTCTCCGGCCCGCCGAGACGCACCCTTCGTCCGATCGGATCCTCGTTAGGCCAAACCGCTTTGGCGAGGCGTTCGCTTACGATGCAAACGCGCAGCCCGCCCCGCTTGTCCGCCTCCGAGAAGAAACGTCCACGCACGAGCGGAATCCGGAGCACTCGAAAATAATCCGGGCTGACGGTTTGAAAATTCGCGACGGGATTTAACGATTGCGCCGCGATCGGCTGCGTTTCGCCTGCGACCTGGCTGCGGTTCCACGGACGTTGCGACACGAAGGGCGGACTGTTGTTAGCTGCGACTGTTTCGACGCCGGGCATTTCGCTGAGGCGTTGCAATAAGCGCGAGAAACGATCGATCCGCGTTTGCGCGGACTCATCGCCGTTGTAGGTCGGATTGACCTCCATCATCACAATGCGACTTGGATCGAAACCCGGGTTCACTTCACGTAACTTCAAGAGACTCCGCAGGACGAGACTCGCGCCGACCAGAAGGATGATCGAGATCGCGACCTGGGCCGCGGTCAGGATCTCTCGGGAACGCGCGCCGGCCCCGGCCACAGTGCCTGCGTTTGTCTTGATCGATTGCGCGATATCGACCCGTGCGTTTTGCAACGCGGGCAAGGCCCCGGCTAACAAAGTCGTGAGGCAAGAGACCAAAATCGTGAGCCCGAGCGCGGGCGGATTAAGATCGATCCGAATCCAGAAGGGCAACTCGACCGGAATTGACGTCGCAACAAAATCCACGAGCCAGAACGCGAGCAACGCTCCGACGACGCTCCCAATGAATGCGAGAAGCGCGCTTTCCGCCAGAGCCTGACGGGCCAGACGCCAACGACTGGCGCCGAGCGCGGCGCGCACCGACAGCTCGCGTTCCCGCGTCGTGGCCCGCGCGAGCAAAAGCTGGCTCACATTTGCGCACGCGATCAGGAGAACGCCGCCGCACGATGCAAGAAGCAGGAGCAATGAAAACCGGACGCTGCCCGCGACATGTTCGCGCAGCGGAACGACCGCCGCGCCGATCAGCTTGTTCGTGTCCGGATATTGTTGCGCGAGCCGGTCCGTGATCACGCTCATTTCGCTTTGCGCGCTTTGCACCGTGGCGTCCGGCCTGAGCCGCGCGATCGCCTGGTCCGAACGCCAGCCGCGATTGGTGTTCGTTCCGAAGACCGACGTCATCGGAACCCAAATGTCGCTTTGCGACGGGAAACGGAAACCGGCCGGCATGATCCCGACCACCGTGCGCGGCGTCCCGTCCAGACGAATATCGCGGCCGATGATGTTTGGATCGGCCCCGAAACTCTTTTTCCAGAGCCGCTCACTGATCAGCATGACCTTCGGCGCCTGTGGTTCGTCATCCGCGCGGGTCAGATCGCGGCCGAGCATTGGTTGAACGCCGAGCAAGGAGAACAGGTTTGCGGTGGTGAAGGTGGTCTTGAGCGTCTCGGTCATTCCGCCGGGCGATTCGAGATTACCGTTCCAGCGCAGATTCAGGAACGCGAGATCGGAAAAACTGCGGCTCTGTTTCTGCCAGTCCACGAAATCGAGGTAATTGACACCGAGATCGTTTCCGTTCGTGATGCCGCGCGATTGCAACATGACGAGCTGATCGGGATTTGCGTAGGGCAGCGGCCGCAGCAGGAACGCGTAGATCACCGCGAACATCGCCGTGGTCGCGCCAATCCCGAGCGCGAGCGCAATGATCGCCGTCGCACTAAAGCTCGGCGACTTGATCAGTTGACGAAAGGCGTAGCGGAGATCGTTCATTTCATGTCACTCGTCACATGTCACACGTCACATCCCCTACTCCGTCCTCAACGCCTCGATCGGATTCACTTTCGTGGCGCGATTGGCCGGGAAAAAACAGGCGACGAGCGCCACGGCGCCGAGCAAGAGCGTGATGCTTGAGAGCGTCACCGGATCATACGCGCTCGTATTGAAAAGGATCGACCGCATGGCGCGCGAAGCAGCGAGCGTCGCGACAATGCCAAGCAACAAGCCAAGCGCGACGAGCTTTCCCCCTTGGGCCAAGACGAGTTGGAGCACGTCACGTTGCTGCGCTCCGAGCGCCATCCGAATCCCAAATTCACCGGTCCGCTGCACGACGCTGTAAGCCATCACGCCATAAATCCCGATCGCCGCGATGATCAGCGCCGCGAGCGAGAAAACGCTCAGGAGCGTCATAGCGAAACGTTGCTGGGAAATTTTTTCCGCCATGATTTCCACGAGCGGCCGGATCGAACCGATCGGCTGATCTTTGTCCACCGCATAAACCGAGGGACGCAGCGCCCCCAACATCGCGGCGGGCGACCCGGAAGTGCGCAGCACGACATTGAGCGTGTCGAACGGACTCTGCGCAAACGGTTCGTAGAACTGGCTCGTGGTCTGTTTATCAACCCCGTATTGTTTTATGTCGGCAACGATGCCGACGATCTCGCGCCAGACTGGGGGCGTATTCGGTGGGCCGAGCGGGATGTTAATGCGCTTGCCGATCGGATCTTCGTTCGGGAAAAACTGATGGGCGAGCGTTTCGTTGATGACCGCAACATGCGGCGCTTGGGCGTCGTCCTGCCTGGTAAAAGCGCGACCGCGCACGAGACGAATTCCCATGGCCCGAAAATAACCCGGCGTCACCGCGTAGTAGTTGGTGCTCGGCCATTCGTTCAGCGGAAGTTCCGGCCGGCTGTCTATCGCGAAAGCCATTACCCAATCACCAATCAATGGCATCGACTGAGTAACGCCAACCGCCTGCACGCCGGGCAATGCCTGCATCCGCTCGACCAGTGAATCAACAAACGCGACTTGCTGCTCTGGTTTCGCGTATTTTTTTTCCGGCAAAGCGAGGCGAAGGACGGTGGCGTTTTCCGGAACAAAGCCCGGATCGACATGCGTCAGTTGCATGAAACTGCGGGCGAGCAATCCAGCGCCGCCCAACAAAACAAGTGCGAACGCCACCTGGAGAATAACCAGCGCGCTGCGGAATCGTCCGCGGGCGCCGCCTTCCGTCGAGCCGCGAGAACCTTGTTTCAAGGCTTCGTTTACATCGGTGTGGGCAGCCAGCCAGGCGGGCGCGACGCCAAAGACAAGGCCGGTCACCACGCTCAGAACAAGGGAGAAAACGAGCACACCGCGATCGAGCCGAATCTCGCCCGCGCGGGGCAACGTGCTCGGTGCGAGGGCGAGCAGCGCGTCCAGTCCCCACCGCGCGAGCAACACTCCAGCCACGCCGCCGAACAAGGCGAGCACGACACTCTCCGTGAGCAGTTGCCGCATGAGACGACCGCGGCTGGCGCCGAGCGCGGCGCGGATGGAAATCTCCCGATGCCGCGCGGTGGCTCGCGCCAGCAAAAGATTTGCGATGTTGGCGCAGGCGATCAGGAGCACGCACCCGACAGCGCCGAGCAAAGTATAAAGAACGACGCGGACATTGCGGACGCTGTAGTCCAGCATCGACATCACGAAAACAGTCCAGCCCTTGTTGGTATCCGGATATTGCTTCGCGAGCTGGGCCGCGATCACGCGCATTTCGGCATCAGCCTGCGCGACGGTAACGCCTGGCCGGAGCCGCGCGGCGGTGCTGACATAATGCCCGCCGCGGGCGTCATTCGAAATCTCGGCCGGCTTGAACGCCATCGGCGTCCACACCTCGGTCTTATTTTGTTGCCCGAATCCCGGAGGCGCGATCCCGATCACGGAATAAGCCTCGCCGTTTATCTGCACTTGCTGGCCGACCACATTGGTTGCGCCGCCGAAAACGCGTTGCCAAAACGGATAACTCAAAACGAGCACGTGATTTTTTCCGGGCGCATCTTCCTCCGCGGAAAACCAACGGCCGAGGAACGGCTTCACTCCATAGACGTCGAAATAATCGGCGGTAGCGCGCATGCCGACCAGCCGCTGCGGTTCGCCTTCGCCGGTGAGATTGAGCTGCGCGCCTGAGTAAGCAGCGAGGGCCTCAAACGATTTCGCCTGCTTGATCCAATCAACGAAGTTCGCCGGCGCCGTGGCGAATTCCGGGAATTCCGGCGGCTGCGATTCACGGACGACGACGATCCGATCGGGGTTCGGATAATCGAGGGGATGAAGGAGCACGCCATTCACGACCGAGAAGATCGCGGTGCACGCGCCGATGCCGAGCGCGAGGGTAATGATGGCGACGATGGTGAAGCTTGGAGCTTTGAGAAGCTGGCGAAACGCGTAGCGAAAATCGTTGAGCATAATTATTCGGAATGAAGTGCGACCATAGGATCGGTGCGGCTGGCGCGCCGGGCGGGCAGCCAGCAAGCGACGAGACAAACCACAGTCATGATTCCAGCCGTGGCGACAAACGAGGTGGGATCGAGTGCCGGCACATCGAAAAGAAGGCTTTGGATCGCGCGTCCGGAAAGCGCGGCGGCAATCGAGCCGATTACAGTTCCGGTAATTAGCAAACGCAGTCCGATCTTGAGAAATTGCGCGCCGATCTGTTCGCGTTGCGCGCCGACTGCCATCCGAATGCCGATCTCGCGGGTCCGCTGCGCCACGGCATAACTCAGAACGCCGTAGGTTCCGATGCTCGCGAGGAGGAGCGCGACGCCGGCGAAAATTCCCGCGAGCAACGCTGGCGAGCGTCGCGCGATGAGACTGTCCGCCACCCGCCTTTCCATCGAGCGGATGTTATCAATCGCCAGATTGGGATCAGCGGCGCGAACCAGTTTGCGCAGCGTGTCCGCGAACGCATCAGGCCGCTGGCTCGTGCGCGTCACGACAAAATAATACGAGTTCTCTATATAGAACGGCAGATAAACCGCCCCCTGCCCGCGAGGTTCAGTGAGAGCCGTCTGCTTCACCACGCCGACCACACCGACAATCGTGGATACGTTCGGGGAACGCCCTCCTTGTTGCGGATCGGTGTTCCCGCCGTCCACGAGCTGTTGGCCGAGCGCACCGCCGTTGGGCCAGTAATGCCGCGCGAAATCCTCATCCACCACGCACACTCGCTCCGGCCGATGAGAATCATCGGACGTCAGAAAACGTCCTTCGCGCAACGGAATGCCGAGCGCCGAAAAGTAATCGCCAGTCACGCCATAAGTGTAATGACCCTGGACCGATTGGCCGGCAGGCGGCACATAGCCCTTCGGAGCAATCGCGCTCTTGGGACTCTCGCCACCAAGAGGAATATTCGTGATTGCTCCCGTTGCGGTCACACCCGGCTGCTGGCGGATCAATTCCAGCAAGCGATCCGTGATCGCGACCCGATGTTCCGGATCTGGTTGCCACGGGATGGTGAACTCACCGGTAAGAACGTGGTCCGACTGAAAGCCCGGCGAAACGGCCATGACTTTTTTCAGGCTTAGTCCGAGCAAGGCGGCGCCGGCCAGAAGAACAAAGGCGAGCGCGATTTGCGCGACGATGAAACCGTGGCGCAGATTTTGGGCAGCGCGACTCGCCGTGCCTGTGCGCGATTCGGATTGAAGGACATTCGCGAGATGACTGCGGAGATTGAACCAGGCGATCGGCGTCGCGACCACGATTCCGAGAACGATCGAGCCCACGAGCCCAAGTGACGCGAGCCAGCCATCAAACGCGATGTGGGCGCCGAGCGGCAAACGATTGGCTCCGAGTACTTCGAGAAGACGAATCCCCCACGCGCCCACCATCACGCCAAGGACTCCACCAACGAAGGTCAGCGACGCGGTTTCCGTCATGACCTGCGTCACAACATGCCGGCGGCCCGCGCCCATGGATTGGCGGATCGCCATTTCTTTCGCCCGACCGCTCGCGCGAATCAGAAGCAGGTTCACCAAATTGACCGCGCCAATGAGGAGGAGAAAAAACACGCCGGCCTGCATCAACAACAGTGTGGGGCGAATGGAGCGGACGTGCTCCGCATGAAGTGAAACGACGGGCGAACGAAAACCGGCCTCAGCCATCATCTTGGCCTGCGGGTTGTCCTTTTCCATCTCGGCGTTGTGCGCGTCGATCTGCGCTTGCGCCTCCGCGATGGTCGCGCCCGGTTTCAAACGCCCGATCATGTGCGTGCCACCGCCACCGGAATGACGCGCGTTCGGTCCGCGCTGTTCCACTTCGGTTTTTAGCCCGACGAAAACGCGGGCCTCGGACGAGAGAAAACGAAATCCCGGAGGCAGAACGCCAACAATCTTTCTGGCGATACCGTTTATCCGGACGTCACGATCAAGAACATGCGGATCGGAATTGAAACGCTGCCGCCAAAACGCGTCCGTCAGAATCGCCACGTTCGCCTGATTGATCGATTCCTCTTCGGTAAAGCTGCGACCCCTCGCAAGGTTTACGCCGAGAGTGGTAAAAAATTCCGGCGAGGTGCGAATGACTCCGATCTGCTCGGTCGCACCCGGTTCGCCGACGACTTCACTGCGTTCCATCCAAATCGACAAACTCGAAAGAGCCGGGATGTTGCCGCGCCGCTCGTAATAGTTCGCGATCGACGCACCATCGTTCTGGACGCCGGCGTTCGGATAGGTGTTGTAAATCGTGACCAGCCGATCGGCATTCGGAAACGGCAGCGGCCGAAGGAGAATGGAATTGATGACGGCGAAGATCGCCAGGTTCGCACCGAGACAGATCGCGATCGTTGCTAGCGCCGTGGCGGTGAACCCGGGAGCTTTTCGCAACTGACGGAAAGAGTAGCGAAGGTGGGACAGCATCGCGTTTATTTTCGAATAAGAACGTTGCCGGCAGAAGCGCGGACCATAACGAGCGGACCGCCCCCGTTGATCGTGCCCTTCACCCGGTTCTCATCCTGGCGACCGTTAAGGACGAAATCGCTGCTCAGTCGGCCAGCGCTGCACGAGGCATCAAGATTTACGGCAATCGATTCCGCCAATCGCAGATCCACGTTGCCAGCGTTGGCGATGAATTTCGAATCGGCTCGCGGTTGTTTCGAAAGGTAAGCGGCGACCGATCCGCCTTCAGCCCGCGCTTCGATCGAATCCATCGCTTCTTTGATCGAAACGCTTCCGCCTTCAGCCAAAACCGAGACTCGTCCATTGATGCGGCTGGCCCTGATCGATCCGCCTTCAGCCTTTGCATCGAAATCGCCGCCGATGTCTTCGACGCTCACAGTTCCGCCTTGGGTCCTGGCGGTCACGCGGCCGCTCACGTTCTTCAGTTTCAAACTGCCGGCGACCAGCACCGCTTTCACCGTTCCATCAAGGTTGTCCACTTTTGCGCTGCCAACCGTGCGCAAATCGAGATTGTATTTGCGCGGCATCGCGATCCGGCAATGCAGTCGCACATTGCGCCGATCGTGATCGTCGCGACCGCCCGTCCAGCGGACGATCGCTTGAACACCGTTATCGGGTTTGTGCATCTCGACCGTGAGCTTGCGGCGGAGAGCTTCAGCTTCCTCCCGCGTGCTGACTCTAAAGTCCTGGGTGAAATCAGCGCGCAGCGTATCCGTTTCGCTTGTGGTGATATCAACGTCCGCGAGATCACTGTCGATCGTCAGGGTGCCGCCAGGCGCGACTTTGTAGGTTTCTTCGATTTGATCGCGCGTTATCGAGCCCGAGTTCGCGAAACTGAACGCGCAGACCGAAAGCGCGATGACTAGAGCCGTTGGATTTTTCTTTTGCATATTCACGTCACTCGTCACATGTCACTCGTCACTTTCCTCATTCCGTTCTTAATGCGGCCATGGGGCTAATTTTGGTGGCGCGCCGCGCGGGCAGCCACGTTGCAAGCAATGCCGCGGTCATCAAAACCAGCGGCGCGATTGTGAAAGCGAAAGGATCAGTCGCACTGACCTGGAAAAGAACGGCGCTCACGATTTTTCCAGTCCCGAGGGCGAGCAGAAATCCCAGAAAGACTCCGGCGGCGACCATTACGAAGCCTTCCCGCAGAATCATCCAAAGAACGGTTTTGCCTTCCGCTCCAAGCGCCATCCGAATCCCGATCTCCCGGGTGCGTCGCGCGACGGAGTACGCCTTCACTCCGTAAACGCCGACGACAGCAAGGCCGAGTGCAAGTGCGCCAAAAATTGAAAAGAGCGATGCGCCAGCGCGGACAATCCACAACTGCGGATTGCCATCCATGTGTTTGGCGAATGTTCTGAGCTCAAGAACAGGCAGACCCGGGTCGACGTTCTGAACGGTTCTGCGCAGCAGATCGGCGGTCGCCGCTTCGTTCTCCGCGCGCAACGACGCGAACCGCACATAAAAGAAGGCGTCGCTGTGAAAGGCGCGCGCGAACGGAAGGTAAAGCGCGCCGGACGGTTCCTTCTCCCACAATCGGACTCTAGTTGCCGGCACAATGCCGACGATCTCGATCGATTCACCGCGTTTGATCTCATTGCTGTCCGTGGCGGAAATGTCCGGCGTGCTCTCGGATCGGACTGGGAATTGAATCCGCTGGCCGAGCGCATCGCCTTCCGGCCAGAGTTTTTTCGCGAGCACTTCGTCGATGACGGCGACAGCGGGCCCGCCCGGTTGGCTCGCCTCCGTTGCGGTGAAGGAACGGCCGCGCAACAAAGGCAGACCGACGGCAGCGAAATAATCCGCGCCGACACTGTTCCACCACGGCGTGAACGCGCGGCCGTCCGCCGCGGTCGCGGGTTTGCTATCGGGCGCCGGATGAACCCCGGCCCGTTGCACATCGCGTCTCACAAAACCGATTCCGAATGGAACCATCGCCGATAGCCCCGCGCGCTCGACCCCGGGCAGGGCAGAAAATTTTTCACCCAGCGCTCGATAAAGATCCTGAGTTCGCTTTTCGTCGAAACCGCCAAGGCTCGCGTCGACTTCGACGAGGAATGTCGTGGCGGTATGTAATCCCGAATCGACCGAGGCCGCTTTCGAAGCGCCCCGAATGAAGAGCGCCGCGGCGGTAACGAGCGCGAGAGAAAACGCCATTTGCGCGACGACGAGCGGATTGCGCGGCAGGAATTTCCAGCGCGGCCGGCGCGCATCTTCGCCGGCTTGTTGTTTCAAATCACCGATCACTGAGAGCCGCGAGAGCTTGAGTGCCGGTCCAAGCGCGAAACAAATCGTTCCGAGAACGCAGAAGACGAGCGTCACTCCGAGGATCGTCGGGTTTGGGCCGCTGATCCAAACGAAATCGAACGGAAGCACAGCGCGAAGTGACGCGAACAAAAGATCCGACGACCAAATGCCGAGGAGAAGGCCGCAGGCACCGCCAAGGAGCGCGAGGACGAATCCTTCGATGAGAAGCTGCCGCACGATCCGACTGCGGCTGCCTCCGAGCGCGAGACGAATCGCGATCTCTTTTCGCCGCGAAGTGCCGCGGGCGAGCAACATGTTCGCCAGATTCAAACAGGCTACGAGCAAGACCACGCCGGCCATCGCGGAGAGAAGAGAGCCGATCGTAACAATTGGCGTGTTATCGCCTGGACTGGTGCTTGAATCGAACGGCAGGAGTGACGCCGTCATAAAAGTTTGGTTCCGTTGTTCAACCGGAAACGCCGCCTCGAGATTCGCGGCCAGACCTTTCAGAGCCGGGTCCGCTGCCGCGGCCGAAACTCCAGGTTTGAGCCGGGCAATGACCATCAGCTGGTCGTGGCCGCGATCGGAAAGCGAGTTTGTCCGCACCCCGGTCGAATCGTTGGCGATCTCGTCATACACTCCGAGCGGCAGCCACAGCTCCGGCGAGAACACACTCGTTAGGCCGGTGAATCCTCTGGGCATGATGCCGACAATCGTGAAGAGCCGACCGTTAATCTGAAGCGTTTGTCCGACGAGCGACGGGTCGCGCGAATGTTTCTCCCAAAACTGATAACTCACCACCGCTACTCGAAGGTTATGCCCCGGAATTTCTTCTTCAGGGAGAAACGCGCGCCCATAAATTGGCGCGACTCCGAGCACGGAAAAAAAGTCGGCGCTCACCATGTCAGCGACAGAGCGTCGCGTATTTCCCTTCTCACCGAGCCCCACGATCAAATCGTCGTGAGCGAGCAGGCCCGAGAAGACCGTGTTCTGCTCCCGGATATCGCGGAAGGTTGGATACGAAAACGCGCGGAAGCTTTTTGGATCTTTCTTGTCCTGGGAAAAAAGCTGAACGACTTCCGCCGGCCGCGCGTAGTTCGGCCGCTGAAACAACATCACGTTGACCAGACTGAAGATCGCCGTGTTCACCCCAATGCCGAGGGCCAGCACCACTACCGCCGCGATGGTAAACCCAGGCGCTTTCCAAAGCTGCCGAAACGCAAAACGAAAATCATTAATCATCTTAGTTCTTCCTCACGTCACTCGTCACATTTCACACATCACTTCCTTCATTCCGTCCTCAACGCTTCGATCGGGTTGACCAGGCTGGCGCGCCTTGCGGGGATGAGACAGGCGAGCAGCGCGACGACGGCGAGCGTGACCGAAGTCGCGCCGAGGAGAGCCGGGTTATACGCGGAAACTTCGTAAAGCTGCGCGGTCAGCAATCGACCGAGCCCGATCGCCGCGGCGACCCCAAGAACGAGCCCGATGATCACCGGAGTCATGCCTTGCCTAACGACCAGTCGCAGGACATCCGCCGTCTGCGCCCCGAGCGCCATCCGGACACCGATCTCACCGGTCCGCTGCTCAACTGTGTAACCCACCGCGCCGTAAATCCCGACCATCGCGAGACCGAGCGCGATCCCCGCGAAAACCCCGAGCAACGTCATCGTTAACCGTCGTTGGCCTAACGACTGGTCGATAATCTGGTTCATCGTGGACGGTTGAATGATCGGCAAGGCCGGGTCGATTTTCGCCAGGGCATTTCGGACCGGGGTGGTCGCGGCCTCCGGCTTGAACGCGGTTTTGACGGTCACCGCAACGAAGGGAGCTGAGCGTTGCGGCCAGGGCCGATAAAATTCGATGTCGTTCGCCTGCTCCAAACGAATTGAACGCACGTCACCGACCACCCCGACTACTTCAGCGGGCAGGCCGGTGTTGTTGTCCGTACCGAAGAAAATTTGCTTCCCGATGGGATCTTCACCGCCCGGATACAACTTTTGCGCGGTCGATTTGCTCAGGATGACCACAAGCGGCTTGTCGAATTGATCGCGTTCGTCGAAATCACGGCCCGCAAGTAACGGGATGCCGTACGTTTTCAGGAACCCGGGCGACACGCTGCGAGTGAGGCCGAGCGGACGCTGATTGACCGGCAGGGGATTGCCGTCGACGCGCGCGTACGGCGAACTGGAACGGCCACCCCCGAGCGGAATGCCATCAGCGGCTGAAGCGGACTCAATTCCGGGAGAATTTTTCAATTCCGTCAGGAGGCGATCGACAAACAAAGCTTTGGCCGCAGGATCAGGATATTGCCCGGGCGGAAGTCCGATAAAGCCGACCCAGAGACGTTCAGGATTAAACCCGGACGGCTGTTTGCTGAGCCGGACGAAACTCGCGATCAGCAAAGACGCGCCTGCGAGAAGGACAACGGAAAGTCCAACCTGCACGGCAACGAGTCCGCGGCGAAAGCGCTGCTGGCCGAGGCTGCCGGTCATGGCGCGGCCACCGTCCTTCAATCCGTCGACGAGATCGGCGCGCGAACTTTGCCACGCCGGATACATCCCCATGGCGAACCCGGTCAAAAGGGAAAGAGCGAGCGTGAACAGCAGCACCGGGGCGTTCAACGCGATACCGCCCTCGAGCGGAAAATTGTTGCCGGCGAGTTTGGGAATTATCGAAACAACCCAGAGAGCGAGACAAGTGCCGACAACGCCGGCGATTACGCTCACGAGCATGCTTTCGAAAACGAAGAGTCGCACCACACCACTCCGCGACGCGCCGAGCGCCATTCGAAGCGCAATCTCGCGCCGGCGACCGGTGAACCTAACGAGCAGCAGGTTCGCGACATTACTGCAGGCGATGAGCAACACGAAGCTAACAGCCGCCAGCAAAGTGAAAAACGCGGGGCGCAAATTTCCGGTCGCGTCTTCGGCCGCAGAAATCACCACCGGCGACCAGGTGTTGTCCGCGTTTTCGGGACGCGCTTCCTTGTAACTCTTCTGCAGGATCTGCAGCGCTGCCCGCGCCTGATCCGCGGTCACGCCCGGTTTGAGCCGGCCGACCACCCGGAGGAAACTCACTCCGCGCATTAGCCGCTCTTGAGTGAGGCCCGGCAATTCAAATGGTTTCGCGGTGAAGATATCGCAATCGCGCCCAAACCACGCGACTGGCGGATTCGGCAGCACACCAACGACCGTCGTCGCTACGCCATTCAGATTGATGTTGCGGCCGATCGCCTGGGGGTCGGCATTCAAATATTTGCGCCAGAAATTTTGGCTGACGAGCGCGACATCGGCTTTCATTTCTTCCTCCGGCAAAAAAGTGCGGCCGAGAATCGGCCTGATGCCGAGGGTATCGAAATAATTCGCGGTGGTGTTCGCGCCGTTGAGCTGCACCGGATCGCCAAGGCCAGTCAGGATGTAACCGTTCCCCGTGTCCGCAGCCAAACTGGAGAAGACCGTCTGGCCATCGCGATAATGCCAGAAGCGCGGGACGCTCATCGGAAGCTGCTCGAGATTTCGCTCTTTCGCTTCAGCCTGGAGAATGACGAGCCGGTCGGGGTCCTGGAACGGGAGCCCCTTCAAAAAGAGGTCGTTGATCAAACTGAAGATGGCGGTGTTCATCCCAATCCCGAGCGCGAGGGTGAGCACGGCGAGAAAGGTGAACGCGGGCGATTTCAAGAGCTGTCGGATAGCGAAGCGGAGATCGATCATTTGAATTTTCGATTTTCGATTTTCAATTTTTTGATTGGGAAAGAAATCATTGGGCGCGGAGAGCAAGAAGCGGGTCGACCCGGGCGGCGCGGCGGGCCGGCAGATAACTGGCGACGAGCGCGAATGCACCTAACACCGTCACCACGACGGCGAAGGTGAGCGGATCCGCGGCGGCGGTTCGGAAAAGTAGGCTGTTGATGGTGCGGCTCAGAGCGACGGCCAGGACCAGACCGATCGTTAGGCCAATGATGGCAAGACGCCCGCCATCCCAGACGATCATCCGTAAAATGTCTTTGCCTTCCGCGCCGACCGCGAGACGCACGCCGATCTCTGACCTGCGCTGGCTGACTGCATAAGACATGACGCCGTAAATTCCGACGGCTGCGAGCACGAGCGCGAGTCCGGCGAACGCCATCAGGAGGAACGAGCTGAAACGAATCTGCGCCAGGGATTTCGCGACCCATTGTTCCATGGTGCGCACTTCGGAAACCGGTTGGTCTTTGTCCATCCCATGGACCTGCCCTTCGATCGGCTGGGCGAGCCCGAGAGGATTGCCCGCCGTGCGGACCGTCAGCGTCATCAGGCTGTAAGCGAGTTGCGGATGCGGCCAATAACAGAGCGGTTTTGTAGACGTCGCCAGATCATCCGCGTGCGTGTTCCCGACCACTCCGATGATTTCGGTCGGCACGTTCTTTTCGAGCATGTCGATCGTGACGCGCTTCCCGATCGGATCCTGGTTTGGAAAATATTGCTGGGCGAACGCGTCGTTCACGATGACGACATTGCGTTTCTCCATCATTTCCTCCTCGGTAAAAAAGCGGCCACGCACGAGCGGCACTTTGAGGGTGCGAAAGAAACCGTTGTCGCAAACCGTGACGGCGGTCGCTTTGTCCTGGCCGGGAGCGGGTGGCGGTTCTCCTTCAATTGTGAAATCCGTGCCGGCGCCCAGGCCCGCCATCGGGAGATAGCTGATCGCGCCGACCGATTGCACTCCGGGAAGAGTGGCGACCCGCGCCGTCAGCTCACGAAAGAAACGGATCCGCGCCGGATCGTCGGGGTATTTCGCACGCGGCAATTGCATCCGCATCGTGAGGACGTTGGTCGGATCGAACCCGGGGTCGACCTGCCGCATCGCAGCGAAACTGCGAAGCATCAAACCGGCGCCGATCAACAACACGACTGCCAGCGCGATCTCGGCGATGACAAAAGCGTGGCGCATTCTCCGGTGGCGCAGACCGCCGCCGATCTGGCGACCGCCCTGGGCCAGGGCCTGTTGCACATCCGGGCGCGACCCTTCGAGCGCCGACACGAGACCGCACGCGAGCGCGGTCGCAACCGAAATCGCGCCGGTGAACGCAAGGACTGGATAGCTGAGCGACAGATGACCGAGCGTCGTGAGATCAATCGGGCTCAGCGCTTCCAGCAACGTGAGACTCCATTGCGCGACGAGGAGGCTGACCGCGCCGCCAAAAATTCCAAGCAACAAGCTTTCCGTCAGGAGTTGTTTGACGATCTGTCCGCGCGTCGCGCCGAGCGCCGATCGGACGGCGAGTTCATGTTTGCGAGCTGCTCCACGCGCGAGAAGCAGATTGGCTACGTTCGCGCAGGCGATGAGGAGAACGAACGCAACCGCGCCGGACAAGAGGAGCAAGGCGGGCCGGATTTCGCCCGACAACTCCGCTCGCAACGGAACGACTTTTGTCCCCCAGCCCGTATCGAACTCCGGCAATTCCTGGCTGACGCTGGCCGAAATCGCATTCATCTCGGTCCGCGCAGCTTCCATCGTCACGCCAGGTTTCAGCCGTCCGATCACGGTCAGATAACGGCCCTGCGCATTACGCGCTTCCGGCCCGAGAACGTAGGGCCACCAGAAATCGACAGGCTTGTTCACGAGCGAGCCGGCCTTCAAATACGGGCGCACGCCGGGCGGCATCACGCCGATCACCGTTTGCGATTTTCCCTGCAACTGAATGACGCGCCCGACGATCGATTGGTCTGAACCGAAGCGCCGCTGCCAGAGTTCGTAACTCAGGATAACGACTGACGCTTTTGGGTCGGCGCTTTCTTCGGCGGTAAAGGTGCGCCCGAGAATTGGGCCGACGCCGATCACGGAGAAATATTCCGCGGTAACGTTTTGCGCGATCAGTTCCTCAGGATTGCCGCCCTCGGTCAGGTTCGCGCGCGTCTCCGCATACGCGGCCATGTTCTCGAATGCGGTCGCGCGTTCCTTCCAGCGCACGAAGTTCGATGGACCTACCACATTCGAAACGCTCGGGCGTTTCACACTTCTCTCCCAGATCACCGCGATGCGGTCTGCGTCGCGATACGGCAACCGCTCGAGGAAGACTGCGTTAACGACAGTGAAGATCGCGCTGTTCACACCGATCCCGAGCGCAAGCGTCAGGACAGCGACGAATGTGAAGCCGGGCGATTTCAGCAGCTGTCGGAAGGCGAATCGGAGACCGATCATGGCGATTTTCGATTTGGAAATTTCATTCGGCGCGGAGAGCGATGATGGGATCGACGCGAGAGGCGCGACGGGCGGGAAGCCACGAAGCGATCGCGACGCCGAAACCGAGAACGATGACGGAGCCGAGCCAGATCAATGGATTGGTGGCCGGAAGTTCGGGCCATTGACTGCGCACGATCCTGGTGACGGCCCAAGCCGCGATCGCGCCGGCGAAAAATCCTAACAAAAGCAGCCGCGCGCCTTGGGCGGCGACAAGTTGGATCAGACCGCGCGCGGTCGCGCCGAGCGCGAGCCGAATTCCAAATTCGCGGGTCCGCCGTGTGACTTGGAGAGCGAGCAGGCCGTAAACGCCGATCGACGCCAAAGCGAGGCCAAGCAATCCGAACAGCGAGACCAGAACAAAAAGGAACCGCTCAGTTACCCAGGTTTCGGCGGCGGCCGCGTCGAGCGGAATCATCGCGTAAGCAGCGAGTCGCTTATCGGCCCGCGCGAGTGCGGTGCGCAGAGATTGTTCGAGAGATTTTGTTTCGCCGGCGCTCTCGATCACATAAGTCATTTCATCGCCGCCGATGGCCAGCCAGCGTGACAAGGGAAGAGCAACCGTCCCGACAACTTCGCCATCATTGGGATCGGCGACCGCTTTCGTATCGGCGACAACGCCGACCACCGTGTACCATGGCCGCGGATTATCGAGCCGGCCGTGTTTGACGCGTTTGCCTAACGGATCCTGCCCGGGCCAGAAGCGCCGCGCGAACGATTCGTTCACGATGCAGACTTGAGGAGCATCCGCGGTATCGGTTGCCGCGAACTCGCGTCCGCGGAGCAACCGTTGGCCAACCGTCGCGAAGTATCCCGGCCCGGCGCCGCGCATGTAAGCGACATAAATTCCGCGCGGTTCCGGTGGCTGAGTTCCTTCCGGAACGCAGCTCATCAGATCTCGAGCCGCTTCCATCGGCGAGGGCGCGGTGACCGCAGCGGAACGAACGCCCGGAAGCGCCCGCAATTCCGCTAACGTTTTGTCAATCGCGCGGATTCGGGTTTCGTTGGAATCGAAGAGCCGCTCCGACAACATCGAGTTGAACACAATCCGGTGATCGGTCGCAAAGCCCCACGGTTCCTGAACGATCTTCCGGAAATATTGCGTCAACGTCAGGCTGCCCATGAGCAGGACCGCCGCGATCGCGATTTCCATCACGATCAGTCCGCCGAGCAGCCGCTTCGTTGCGCCATCGACGGTCGTGCCGCGGCCGATGCTTCCGAGGGCGCCTCGCAAATCAGTTCGCGACGCGCGCCAGGCCGGCAGCAGTCCAAAGCCAACGCCGATTAGCAGCATCGCGCCGGTCGCGAACACGAAGACCGGCCAGTCGAGGCGCACTCCGTAATCGAATTCGCGGATCGCGCTGCCGGTTGCATCTGCGCCTTCCGGACTGAGCGCAACGAGCGCCGGCGTGAGCCAGCCAGCGATCAGCAAACCGAAAATCGTCCCGATGGTCGCGAGCGCCAGAGCTTGAACGAGGCCCTCGCGAATAAGACGGCCGCGTGTCGCGCCGATGGCCGCGCGCAACGCCATTTCGCCATCGCGTTCTACCACCCGCGCGAGAAGCAACCCGGCGAAATTCGCGGCCGCGACCAGCAACGCGCAGAGAGCCGCACCGGCGATGAGAAGAAGTTTAGGCCGCAGATTTCGAATGAAACTGTCGCGCAACGGAATCATGTAAGCGCGCAGCGCGTTGTTCTTGTCCGGCGCAGCCTGGTTGATGGCCGCGCACATTCGGCGACCGGCCGCGTCTGCTTGCTCCAGAGAAATCCCGGGTCGAAGCCGGGCCACGCCGTAGAGATAATGGTTCGATTGGGAATTGGCGGCGAAATTCAACCCGATCGGCAGCCAGAGCTCGGCGCGATAAGGATGACGAAATGTTTTCGGCATCACTCCGACCACTGTGTAAACCGCGTCGTCCAGTTTGATTGTTTGGCCGAGGACGTCTTCGCGGCCGCCGAGATTTCTCTGCCAGAAATCGTAGCCAATGAGAACGACGTGCGGCCCACCCGGCTGATCTTCGGCTTCAGTGAAATTCCGTCCGCGGACCGGTTGAAGACCGAGAACAGTGAGAAAGTTCGCGCTGATCCGCGCCGCGGGAAAACTTTGCGCGGGTGCGCCGGGATTCGATGCTATAACACTCGCCCCGGTCGCGGCGCCAATGCCTTCGAAGATGTCGCTGCCGAATTCGCGCCATCGCTGGACCGTTTTCTCGGCGAGGTTCAGCGTATTACTGCGTGCGCCGTTTTCGTCGAATGTCTCGTAGACCCGGACCAGGCGATCGGCCTTGGGAAATGGAAGCGGCCGGAGCAGCGCGCTTTCAATCACGGAAAAGATCGCGGTATTCGCGCCAATGCCGAGCGCGAGCGTGACAATCGCAACGATGGCGAAGCCGGGTGATTTCCAGAGTTGGCGCAAAGCGAAGCGAAGATCGTTCATCGGGATTTTCGAATTTCGATTCTTGATTTTCGATTGCTCATCTGATTACTGGTCACTTCCTCCATCATTCAGCGTGAAGAGCGACGATGGGATCGACTGCGCTGGCGCGCCGCGCCGGCAACCAGCAGGCAATGAACGCGACCAGGACCAGCGCCAGGGAGAGAAGGAAAAAGGTGATCGGATCGCTCGCGCTGATTCCGTAAAGGAGCGACGAAATCAGTCTCGTTAGGCCGAGCGACGCGGCGACGCCGAAAATCACGCCGGCCGCGACCAGCGTCATGCCCTGGCGAAGGATCAACCGTAAGACGTCGCTCCGTTGCGCCCCGAGCGCGATCCGAATCCCCAGCTCGCGCGTCCGCTGGGCGACCGAATAGGAAATCACGCCATATAATCCGATCGCGGCCAGCAAGAGCGCCGTCCCCGCGAAGATGCTGAGCAACAGCATCGTGAATTTTTTCTGGAGCAACGTTCGCGCGATGATGTCGTTCATCGTTCGCGGATTCCCCAACGGCACCGATTTGTTCACGTACCAAACCGCCTGCTGCACCGCCGGCAAAAGGGTCAGCGGGTTTTCCGGCGCGGTTCGGACCGCCACGAATACCGACGGCCACGTTCCCTGGCCGAGCGGCTGGTAAAGTTCAGGGCGCGGCGCGGTTTCCAAGGCAAGATGGCGGACATTGCCCACCACGCCCACGACCTGAAGCTTTTCATTTTTCGGCCCGAAATTCTCAACAAACTGGCCGATCGGATCCTGCCCGGGGAAAACCTGTTTCGCGCATTCTTCGTTGATGATTGCGACTGAGAGCGAGCCTTTCACATCGTGCTCGTTGAAATTCCGGCCACGCACGAGTGGGATGCCGAGGGTTTGGAAGTAATCCGGCGTTATGACTCGGATATCGGCCTGATCCTGTTTCGTGCTTCCCGGCCGGTTAAAAGTGCGCCCGCTGTTTCCGCCGGAAAATGGGAGGCGGCTAATGGCGGCAACGCGTTCGGCGCCCGGCACAGCTGCGACCTGTTGCACGATCTGCCGGTAAAACTGGAGCTGCTGCGCCTCGTCTGCCTTGGCGGATGCGCCCACATTAAATATGAGCAGGTGGTCGGGATTGAAGCCCGGGTCGACCTTCGTCAGGTTCGCGAAGCTCTTGATCATCAACCCGGCGCCGATCAATAAAATCAGCGACAAGCCAACCTCGGTGGCGATCAGAAACGCGCGCCGCCGGCTGCCGCCCCCGGTGCTGCCACGTTCGCCTTGTTTCAACGATTCCGCCGGATTCGACGAGGAGGACGAGATCGCCGGCACGAGCCCAAAGAAAATTCCGGTCACGAGCGACACGCCCAGGCTAAATCCAAGGACCTGACCATTGAGCCCGATATCCTTGAAATTCCGCAATGCCGGCGGCGCCATCGCCATGAGCAACGGAATGGCCCAGGCCGCGAGGACGGCGCCCAAGATTCCGCCGATGAGAGCGAGGAGGACGCTTTCCGTCAGCAATTGCCGAATCAATCGGCTGCGGCTCGCGCCCATGGCCGCGCGAATGGAAATTTCGCGCGAGCGGGTGGCGGCGCGGGCGAGCAGCAGGTTCGCGACGTTTGCGCAGCCAATAAAAAGAAGAAAGCCAACCGCCGCGAAGAGGAGCATCAAAACCGGCCGGATTCCGCCGACCAGATCGTCGTGCAAGGGCGTGACGCGAATGCCCATGTCCTGGTTGTCGTTTTCATATTGCTGCTCAAGCCGGCGGGCAATGGCATCCATTTCGGTGCGCGCCTTCTCGAGAGTGACGCCGGGTTTCAGGCGCGCGTAAACATCGAGGTAACTGCTGTTGCGAACCGGGTGCGGATCGAGATTCGGCCGAAGCGAGTTTGTCGGCACACCGAAAGGCGACGGCACCCAGAGTTCGCCGTAACCGTCCGGCTGATAATTTGGCGGCATTACGCCGACGACGGTGTGGGGTTCGTCGTTCAGCATGATCTCGCGTCCGATAATGTTGCGATCGGATCCTAAACGCCGAGCCCACAATTCCGAGCTGAGAACCACGACGTGGTTGTGGCCTGCCTGTTCATCGGACGGGAGCAACGTGCGACCGAGAATCGGGGAGACGCCGAAAAGCGGAAAGATATTAGACGTCACCATCGTGCCGCGGACGCGCTCGGGGCGGTCGCCATCGCTGAGGCTGAATTGTTCGCCGCGCGATGCGGACATTTGGCTGAAGACATCATTCTGCGCGGCCCAATCCACGTAGTTCGCAGGCGCCACGGCGCCTCCGGCCGCCCCGGTGCTGCGCATCGTTGGCAAAACCACCATGATTTTGTCCGAGTCCGGATACGCGAGCGGATGGAGCAGCACGCCGTCAATCACACTGAAGATGGCGGTCGAGCTGGCGATGCCGAGCGCCAGCGTGATCAGCGCCGCGAACGTGAAGCCCGGATTCTTCAGCAGCATCCGGATTCCGTAACGAAGATCGTAGAAAAGCGTGCTCATCTTATTCAGCCCGCAGAGAGGCCATGGGATCGATGGCGGCGACGCGACGCGCCGGCAGCCAGCAGGCGAAAACGGCAACGGCGAGGAGCAGCAACGGAACGCCAGTGTAAATGAGCGGATCACCCAGACGAACATCCACGAGCGCGCTGCCGACCATCTTGTTCAAACCTAACGAGACCAATCCGCCGAGAAATGCCGCGAACAAAACGACACGCATATGTTGCCAGATCATGAGCCAGACGACCGAACGCGGCGTCGCGCCGAGCGTCATGCGCACCGCGATTTCGCGAGTGCGTTGGGCGAGCGAGTAAGCGAGCACTCCATAAAGTCCGATGGCGGAAAGCGCGAGGGCGAGCCCACCGAGCACCGAAAGCAAACGCGCGGGCACGCGTTGGAGGAAAAGATTGTTGCCAACGTGTTGCGCGAGCGATTGCGGACCGAGGATCGCCATTTCCGGATCGAGGTCGTGCACGGTCCGGCGCAGGATCGGAAGTAGCGCCAGCGGATCACTGTTTGACGCCCGCAAATAAATCGTGGGAGCGAAGATGAACTGCGCCCGCATCGTCAGCCAGGCCAGCGGCTGCGGTGGTTCACTGATGCTGACGTATTTTCCATTCCGCACGACCCCGCTGACTACATAAAACTTTTTGTCCACTTCAAAGTGACGACCGACCGGCGACTCGTTAGGCCAATAACGCCGCGCCATTTCCTCGTTGATGACGGCGTCGAGCGGCAAGTCCGTGCGCGCCATCGGCGCCAGGTCCCGGCCATCGACAAAATGAATTCCCATCGTGGTGAAGTAACCGGGAGTCGCGTTGTAATAGAGAATCTTGCGTTCCGGATCGAACTCCTTCCCTTCCACGTCGATCACGCCGGTGCTGATACCGCGAAAGTCGAGCGGGATCAGCGCAGCCGCACTTGCCCTCTCCACTCCCGGTGCGGCTTCGAGACGCTGCAAAAGTTGGTCCAGAAAAACGCGCGCCTTGTCTTCCGTGTAGCCGCGCCCGGCCAGATCCAGCTGTCCGAGGAGGACACGGTCTTGGTCAAAACCGGTCGGGGTGATGAGCGAATTGCGAAAACTTTTTAGAAAGAGTCCCGCAAGCACGAGGACGACGAGCGCGACCGCAACCTGCAAACCGACCAGCGCGTCCCGCATTCGGCTGCGTCCGCCGGAACTGCCGCGACCGCCGCGAAGCGATTCCAAGATTTCGCCGTGCGCCAATTGCCAAGCTGGCGCCAGACCAAATGCGATGCCGCAGGTCATTCCGACGAACCCGGCAAATATTAAACTCACCAGATCAAGCCCCGGCGCGATTTTTAGTGGAAGATTTGCCGGCAACGGAATTTGCCGCAACGCGTCGACGCCCCACAGTGAAATCAGCACGCCGCCGATCGCCCCGGCGAGCGCCAGGAGCAAACTTTCGGTGAGCAATTGCGCAACGATGCGCCCGCGGCCCGCGCCGATCGCGAGCCGCACGCCGATTTCGCGCTCGCGCACCGTCGCCCGTGCGAGCAACAGATTCGCGGTGTTCGCGCAAACAACGATGAGAATGAGGATCGCGAACACTTGCAGAGTCGCGAGAGAGAGCACAATCGTCTGTCCGCCGCGCGGGACGCGCCAGAGGGGAATCAATTCGTAGCGGAGACCTTTGTTCGTCTCGGGATACGCTTCCAGGAATCTGTGGGCGGCCGCATCGAGTTCTCCCTGCGCCTCGGCGCGGGTGACGCCGGGCTTAAGTCGCGCCAGCATCAAATACGGGCGCGAGGTGCGGCTGCTCAGCTCCATCGTGGCCGGCTGGAGCTCCGGCGCCATCGTCGCCGGAATCCAGAGATCGAAACCTAACGAGTTCATGCCGCCGCGGAATCCGGGCGGCGTGACGCCAATGACGGTAAGCGTGCGGCTGTTGATGCGCAGCTCACGACCGACCACCGCTTGGTCGCCCCGAAAATGGCGCTGCCAGAATTCGTAGGAAATAATCGCGACCGGCTCGCCCCCCGCGCGACTCGCTTCATCCGGACGGAAAGCGCGGCCCAGCACCGGTTGAATCCGGAGAACGTCGAAAAAATTGTCGGACACAAATTCCCCGTAGATGCGCGCGTCGCGTTCGGATTCGCCGAGGTAAAATGCCCGCGGACGCTGCGCCGCGATTCCATCGAAGGACGAAACCATGTCGCGCAGATCGCGGTACTCGAGCCACGAAGTGGAGACATAACCGCCGGTATCGTCCTTCGTTTCCAACGACCAGACCGGAGCCGTTACCCGTGGCAGCGGCTCAAAGACCTCGTGCTTCAGCCAGCTGAAGATAACGGTGTTTGTGCCGATTCCGATAGCGAGCGACAAAATCACGATGGCCGACAACCACGGCGCTTTTGTGACGGTTCGGAATGCCTGCCGGATTGTGGACATGGAATTATTCGGCGCGCAAAGCGACGATCGGGTTTACTCGGCAGGCGCGCCGCGCGGGGAGCCAGGCGGCGAGAATTGTGACGACGGAAAGAATGAGGCCGACGATCAGATAGGTCTGGGCGTCGAGCGGTGAAACGCCGAAGAGGAAACTCCGAATCAAGCCGGCAGAAGCACCGACGGCGAGCGCGCCCACAACAATCCCAACGCCAAAGAGCCGCAAACCGTGCCCCATGACGAGCCCGCGAATGTGCGCGGGGCGCGCGCCAAGCGCGAGGCGCACGGCGATTTCGCGCAGCCGCCGCATCGCGCTGTAAGCCAGCACGCCATACAAACCCACCGCCGCCAGAAGCAACGCGAGTCCTGCGAAAATCGTCAGCAGAAATGTGAGCAACCGCTGCGTCGCCCAGGTTTCCGCCACGCGTTCTTCCATGGTCCGGACGTCGTAAACCGGCTGCGTTGAATCGAGCTGGCTGACGATGTCCCGAATCGGTTTCTCAAGTCGCTTCACGTTGCCGGAAGCTCGAACGAACAGAGTAAGATTCGTGCGGCCCACCTGCGATTCCGGAAGGAATAGTGCCGGGGTGGGCACCGCGTCGTCATAGCCGCGAAATCTCAGATGCGGCACGACGCCGATAATTTCGTAAAGCTTCGCACCGCCTTCGACGACGTCCGATTCCGAATCGATCATCAACCTTTTGCCGAGCGGGTCCTGTCCTTTAAACGTCGTTTCGGCCAGGAGCTGGTCGATGATGATAACCGGCGGAGAATCGGCGCGATCGCGGTCGTTGAAAGTCCGCCCGCGAATCAGATTCGTTTTGAAGGTGGCGAAATAATCGCCCTGCACGACTTCATAATCGGCCGCCGGCTGCTGACTGGGATCGGTCGGCGGCGCGCCTTCCGGTTGGAAATTGATTTGCCAGTTGCCAATCATCGGCGGATTCGCCGAGAGCGCCGCGTTCTGCACTCCGGGCAGCTTGCGGACTTCGTCGAGCAACGAGTTCGTAAAATTAAGGATGGGCGTCAGCTCCGTATATTTCGTGAACGAAAGTTCGATCCGGGCCGTGAGCATGTCGTGCGGGTCGAGGCCGAGTCGCGTCGATTGCATTTTCGCGAAGCTCTTGAGAACGAGGCCGGCGGCACTCAGGAGCAAGAGGGTTAACGCCACTTCAATAATCACGAGCCAATCGCGGCTGCGGCGCGCGGTTTTTGTTTCCGAACTTCCGAACGATCCGGCCTGGAGCGCGGCATTGATGTCGGCGCGCGCCGCCTGCCACGCAGGCCAGAGCCCAAACAAAAGGGTGGTCAGGGTTGCGAGAAGAAAGGTGAACCCAAGGACACGCCAGTCGAAGCCGATTCCTTCGAAGCGGGGCGCGCCCGCGGGAGCGAACGCAACCAGCGCATCACGTCCCCAGGTCGCAAAGACCAATCCAAGTGCGCCGCCAATTATCGCGATGACAAAACTCTCGAGCAAGAGTTGCCGCAGGATTTGTCCGCGCCCGGCACCCATCGCTGCGCGAACCGCAAATTCCCGGGCGCGTGCGGCCCCACGCACGGCCAGGAGATTCGCTAAGTTCGCGCAGGCGATGAGCAAAACGAGCGCAACCGCGCCGAGCAGCAACGCCAGGCTGGTGCGATAATTGCCGAGAAGATTATCGAGAAGCGGCCGGACATTGGCGCCCACGCCGGCATTGGTCGCCGGATAAAGTTTTTCGATTCGGGCGGCGAGCGCTTTTATTTCGCCGCGAGCTTGCTCGACGGTGACGCCCTCCTTGAGTCGGCCCCAGCCGAAGAACCCGGGATGGTTCGCGCGGTTCTGCCATCCGGGGTTGGCGGCACGGCGCATCACCGCGAACCATGCGTCGACATTGTGCGGCGAATCCATCTCGCGCGGCATCACGCCGATCACGGTGATTGGCGAACCATGAAAATTCATCGGCTGACCGATGACTTTCGGGTCGCGATGAAACAAACGATCCCAGAGCCGATCGCTGATGACCGCGAGCGGCGTCGCGCCGGGCTTGTCTTCGTCTTCGGCGAAGGTTCGGCCGATCTGCGGCTGCAAACCGATCACGTTAAAAAAATTCGCGGTCACGTACGCGACCGAGATGCGTTCCGGTTCGCGCCCGGGAATTCCGCTCAGATTGCGCGATTCCAGCCGGCTGATCGCAAGGTTCTCGAAGGATTTGCTGTCCTTCCTCCAATCGACGTAATCCGGCAGCGCGATCGAGGTGTCGACGCCGTTGCCGATTTCATTGAGGTACACGAGACGCTCGGAGTGCGGATAAGGAAGCGGCCGAAGAAGGACGTGGTTTACCACGCTAAAGATCGCCGAGTTCGCGCCGATCCCGAGGGCGAGCGTGAGCACGGCGATGATCGTGAACCCGGGCGATTTGCGCAGTTGGCGGAAAGCGAAGCGAAGATTGTTCATGGGCGTTTTCGATTTTCGATTTTCGATTACTCATCGCTGTTCATTCGGCACGGAGAGCGGCGACGGGATCTGCTTTGGTGGCGCGGAGCGCGGGCACCAAGGCGGCGAGCAGGCCGATTACGGCGAGGACAAGAGCGACCCCAACGAAAACAAATGGATCGTAGGCTTTCGTCCGGAAGAGGAGGGTCTCCATCAGACGCGCGACGCCTGCGGCGGCAAGTAGACCAAGGACGAGTCCGAGCGCGGTCAGACGCGCGCCCTGTCCCACAACGAGGCGCAGAACATCGCGAACTTGCGCCCCGAGTGCGTAACGGATTCCGAATTCGCGAGTGCGTTGGGCGACGCTATAGGCGATGAGCCCGTAGAGTCCGATCGCCGCGAGCAAAAGTGCAAGCAACGCGAACAAACCGAAAAGCGTGAGATAAAGCTGCGGCTGGGTGAGGCTTGATTTTACGAGCGAGCGGACCGGCGTGACGTTCGAGATCGTCTGTTCCGGATTAAAGTTCCAGATCGCGCGCTGGATAGTTTGCGAGAGGGTCTCGACCGGCAACGGCGACCTAACGAGCAGGGTCGCGAACGACCAACTGCGTTGATTCAAGCTCGCGTAAGCCTGATAGGGAGTCACCGAATTCAAACCGTCGCGCGGCACATCGCCGACAATGCCGACCACCTCCAAGGCGGGCGGATTCGGCTGTTGCCCGCTGGGTGGGAGCGCCAGCCGTTTACCCAACGGATCTTCGTTCGGGAAAAATTTCCGGGCCGCTGACTGACTCAACACGATTACCGGCGGCGCGTTCGCGTCGTCGGTCTCAGCAAAAAACCGTCCCTGCAAAAGCGGGATGTGCATCGTCGCGAAATAGGACGGACTCACCGAATCGTAGTAAGCCGGCGGCAGTTTCGCCGTGTCGTCCGGCACGCCGTAGATCGAAAACGACGCGGGAATTCCCCACATGAACGGCATCGTTTGCGTGAACGCGACCGACTCCACCCCAGGCAAAGCGCCGATTCGATCGAGCACTTGCCGGTAATAATCGATCCGCTTTGGCCCAGTATCGTAGCGAGTAGGCGACAGGGTGAGCACCATGCTCAGCGTGTTGTCGATCTGGATGCCGGGATTAACGCGGGTGATGGCGGCGAAACTTTTCCAGACAAGTCCGGCGCAAACGAGAAGGACGAGCGTCAATGCGATTTGCGCGATGACTAGCGCCCCGCGGAGCCGGACCGATTGCAAACCGGACGAGCCTTTGCTGCCGTCGCGCAACGAATCGATCGCGTCGACTCGGGTAGCGTGCCACGCAGGGAAAAGACCTAAAACGACACCCGTGATCAGCGACGTTAATCCCGTGACTGCCAGCACGGTGGTATTCAGTGCGATCTCGTCGCCGCGCGGGATCCAATCGCGCGAAAGGCCAGCGAGAAGCAAATCCAAACCCCAGCTGCCGATCAGCACGCCGCCAATGCCGCCCAGAGTCACGAGCAGAAGCGATTCGATCAGGTGACTGCGCGCGATGGCTGAGCGGCTGGCGCCGAGCGCGAGACGGATCGCGATTTCGCGCTGCCGCGTGGAGGCGCGCACAAATTGCAAACCCGCGACGTTCGCGCACGTGATCAACAGGACGAGAAACGCCGCGCCGACAACCAGGAGCAAACCGTCCCGATAATTACCGACCACCAAATCGCGCAACGGCAGAATGTTGAAGTCCCAGCCCTTGTAAAATTTCGGGTCGCTCTGGGCCAGCCGCCCCGCAATCGTGCTCAGCTCCGCCTGAGCGCTGGACGCAGTCACGCCGGATTTCACCCGCGCGAACACTCCCCAGAACCGCGCGTTCGCGACAAAATTCTCGCCGCCTTCATTCGGGAAGACTCGCCAGATCTGGGGAACATTGAACGGATCCTTGAACGTCCGCGGCATCACGCCGACCACCTCCGTCGGCACATCGTTGAGGGTGATGTTCTGGCCGACAATGTCGCGCCCGCCGAATTGCTTCTGCCAGAGGTCGTAGCTGATCACCACGGTTGCCTTCGCGTTTGCGGCTGCGTCTTCCTTCGTGAAAGTCCGGCCGACGAGCGCCTTTTCGCCGAGCACTTTGAAATAATCCTGCGTGACCAGGCACCCGGTGAGCGAAGTCGGTTTCTCGACTCCAGTCAGGTTATCGTAGTTATAGCGATAGGCCGCGATGCCGTCGAAAGAGGTGGTTTGCTTTTCGACTTCGCGGAATCCGGCCGGCGCAAAGGCCTGCCCCTTCAGGTTCTCCTGGAAGTTCCGCGACTGAACCGCGACGAGCCTGTTGGCATCCGGATACGGCAATGGCGAAAGCAGAACCGCGTTGACGACCGTGAAGATCGCCGTCTTCGCGCCAATCCCGAGCGCGAGAGTCAGAACCGCGACGAAGGTGAACCCCGGCGATTTGCGAAGCTGGAGAAGAGCGTAGCGGAGATTATTCATGCTCGTCATTCGGCTCGAAGCGCGATCATCGGATCGATTTTTGCGGCGCGTCGGGCGGGCAACCAGAGAGAGGCCAAGCCGATTACGAGCAGCACGCTCACCGTGGCGAAAAGCGTAAGCGGATCGTAAGGCGAGACGTGATAGAGCAGACCAGCGATCAAGCGGCCGATCCCGACCGCGCCGAGCAGCCCCAACCCGATTCCCAGGCAAAGAGGAGCGGCGCCTTGTCGTAAGACAAGGAAAACGAGATGGCGCTGCAAGGCGCCGAGAGCCATTCGCACTCCGAGCTCGCGCTGTCGCGCCGCCATGGCGTGCGCGACCACGCCGTGCAATCCGAGACACGCGAGAAGAAGGGCGACTGCCGCGAAGAAAGCGACCAGCCGCGAATAAAGCGCCTGGGTTGCGTGATCGGCCGAGATCATTTTTTCCATGGTGTCGACGGCGAAAATGGGAACGTTCGGATCCACGCTCGCCACCGCGTCGCGGGCGGCCCGTTCCAGACTGAGCGGCGGCACGTCTGTGCGGAGAATGAAATTCATCTCGTTAGCTCCGTGCTGCGACTGAGCGAGGTAGGCCTGGTACGTATCGGAGGGGCCTCCGTCGATTCCGTAGAGCGCCAGCGTCGGCACCACTCCGATGACTTCGTTTTGTCGCTCGCCTGCGACCCGATCCACCCGGTGGCCGCGATAAATGATTTTTCCGATTGGATCTTCGCCGGGCCACATCGCTTTCGCCATTCGCTCGTCGATAATGATTTTCCGGGTGGTCGCGAGCACATCGGCTGCACTGAAATTTCGGCCACGCAAAATCGGCACACCGAGCGTCCGAAAATAATCGCGGTCGATCGTGCCCATCTCCATTTCGGGTTCGGCTCCGGCGTTAAACGGTGGGCGATCGGCGACCTCGAAGAACGACGTCCATTTCTGGCGCAATGGCAGACTGTAGTTGTAGCCAACCGAACGAACACCGGGCAAAGCCTCGAGCCGAGCCTTCACCGCCGAAAAAAACGCGATCATTTTCTCGGGCGTTTCATAGGGCGCCGCCTCCGGCACGCTAACGCTGAAGACGAGGAGATTTCGCGGATCGAATCCAAACGCGAATCCCTGAATCCGCGCGAGACTGCGCGCGAACAATCCAGCACCCGCGATCAACAGGACGGTGAGCGCGACCTGTCCCGCGACCATGATTTGGCGCGCCCATTGCGACGAGGAGCCGACCGCGCCTTTGCTCGCACCTTGCAACGCTTCCCGCAAATCGACGCGCGCGGCGCGCAATGCCGGCCACAATCCGAAGAACAGTCCGGTCGTCACCGTGGCCGCGAGCGAAAAGACAAGAACCGGCAAATTGATCGCGAGATTCTCAAAACGCGGCGTCGCGGGACTAAAGGCCTTGATGATTTCCAGCGACCAGAACGAGAGCAAAACGCCAAGGCCGCCGCCGATCAGGAACAGCAAAAGATTTTCGACGAGGACCTGGCGGATCAAGTGAGCGCGCGACGAGCCAAGCGCCGCTCGCAGAGAAAATTCCTGGGTCCGGCTGAGGGTCCGCGCCAATTGCAAGCTGCCGACATTCGCGCATGCGATCGCGAGCAACAGCCCGACCGCGCCCATCAGCATCCAGAGCGCCTGCCGATAATTCCCGACCATGGCATCGAGCAACGGCGTGGCGATCGGCAACGTCTCCGCGCAATCCTCCGGATACTGCTGTTGCAAACGCTGACCGATCTGGCGCAGATCGGCGCGCGCCTGTTCCAAAGTCACGCCGGATTTGAGTCGGCCGTAGGCAAAAAGCCCCGGCTCATTGTGTCTCTTCTGCCAGTCAGGATCATCTGAGAACGGCGTGATCGGAACCCACAACTCCGCTTTCGCCGGTGTAATCACGTCGTTGGGGAGTACGCCGATGATCGTGTAGGTCTGGCCGTTCCGGATCATCGTTTTTCCCAGAACCTCGGGCGCGCCCGCAAATTTTCGCCGCCAGAGCGATTCGCGAATGACGACGACTTTGTTTGCGCCAACCCGGTCTTCCTCGGCGTTGAAGGGACGGCCGAGAAGAGGCTTTACACCGAGGACGGAAAAGAACTGGTACGACACCGCAGCGTTGCGGACTTTCTCGGCCGCTCCCATTCCCGACAGGGTGCAGTCACCGGCGTGCATGATCGCGAGCGCTGCGAAGGAGTGGTTGTCGCGCGCCACATCTTCGAAGTTCGGCCACGAAAAAGGAATGTTCTGCGCGCCTTTGTATTGCTGCTGCACGACCACGAGCTGTTCCGGGTGCGGATACGGCAGTGGCCGCAGGAGCACGCTTTCGACGAGCGAAAAAATGCTCGTGCACGCGCCGATGCCGATCGCCAGCGTGAGAATCGCAACAGCCGCGAAGCCCGGAGACTTCCGAAGCTGGCGCAGAGCGTAGCGGAGATTGTTCATTGGAATTCGATTGTCGATTTTCGATTGCCGCCCATCACGTCACTCGTCACTGATTGCTGCTTTTGTTCATTCGGCTTTCAAGGTCACGATCGGATCGACACGCGACGCGCGAAGCGCCGGAAACGAGCACGCGAGCAAGGCAACGCCGCCGAGGAGGATCGAAACAATAGCGAACGTAACCGGGTCAGTCGGTCCGACTCCGAAGAGCAGCGTTGCAATGATGCGAGTAAGACCGAAGGAAACGCTGAGACCGATTGCTACGCCGATCGCCGCGAGACTCATGCCTTGCGCGATCACCCATCTCAGAATGTCACTCTTTTGCGCACCCAGGGCGAAACGAATCCCGATCTCCTTCCGCCGCTGGCCAACGAAACAAGCCATCACGCCGTAGATCCCAATGACAGCGAGCGCGAGCGCCAGCGCGGCGAAAATCGCCATCAACGTCATCACAAAACGCCCCTGAGCCAGCGTTTCGGCCAGACGCTCTTCCATGGTCTTGATTTCGAAAATGGGCTGATCGGGATCGAGCTGTCGGACTTCCTCGCGGACCGCGGCGATCAAGTTCATGGGCTCGACTGCCGTTCTGACCACTACGCTCATGAAGTTTCCCGGAGACTGGTGGTAAGGTTCGTACAGCTCCGGTTTGATTTCGTCGTCGAGCCGGCGATGCCTGATGTTGCCGACTACGCCGACGATTTCGGCCCACTTTATTTTGCCGTTTTCCTCGAGCCCAAGCCGTTTGCCAAGCGCGCCTCCTTCCGGAAAAAACCGACGGGCCAGCGCTTGATTTACAATGAGAACCGCCGGCGTGTCGGCACGGTCCTGATGGCTGAAAGACCGGCCGCTCAGCAACGGAATTCCCATGGCCTGGAAATAATCAGGCGTCACTCGGCGTTCGCCGACTTCCGGCCGATTCGCGACGGTCTCTACACTTTGGCCCTCTATCAAAACGCTCGTCGTGCCGTCGCTACCGCTCATCGGCAACGGATCGACTCCGCCGCTCGCAATCACACCCGGCAGGTTGCGCACCCGCTCGAGCAGGCGATCGAAAAACGCGCTCGCCTGGCTGGCCTCGGGATATTTCTGGCGCGGCAGCGCCACATTCAAAGTCAGCAAATCCTTTTCCTGGAAACCGGGATCCACCTGTTGCAAGCGCATCGAGCTTCTGATCATGAGCCCGGCGCCTACCAGAAGGAGAATCGCCAGCGCGATCTCCGCCGAGACAACGAATTGACTGAAGCGATTTTGCTGAGCGCTGCCCGCCACGCGATCCCCGGCGTGAAGCGATCCGCTTATTTCAGTCCGCGAAGCGCGAAGAGCCGGCGTGAGACCAAACGCGACACCGGTCAGGACCAAAATCACTCCAGTCCACAAAAAAGCCGGTGCACTAAGCGCAACTTCGTTTATTCGCGGCAAATCCGGCGGAGCGAGAGCGCGCAACGCCCCGATCCCGTAAGCGGCGATCAGAAGACCGAGAAGTCCGCCAAGCGCAGAGAGCAGCAGACTCTCGACTAAAAACTGTCGAACAATGCGGCTGCGCCCGGCGCCGAGTGCCAGTCTCACGGCAACCTCTCTCCGACGACCGGTCAGGCGCGCCAGAAAAAGATTGGCCAGGTTCGCGCACACGATGAGAAGCACAAAGCCAACTGCTGCGAAAAGGAGCTGAACGTACGGTTGAATCCCACCGACGAGCTGGTGCTGCAACGGCACGATCTTAACGCCGGAACCGCCATTCGTGTCGGGATATTGCTGTTTCAACCGGCTCGCGATCACGTTCATGCCGGTTTGCGCTTGTTCGAGCGTCACGCCTTCGCGCAAGCGCGCCAGCACATACAGGTAATGAGAAACGCGGTTGGCGTCGGAGGTGGCCACTCGCAACGGCGTCCAGATTTGCACTCCAAGCGTAGTCGGAAATTGAACTTGGAATCCGGCCGGCATGATGCCGACGATGGTGAAGGGCTCTCCGTTGAACATCACCCTGCGGCCAACCACCGATCGATCAGCCCCAAAACGTTTTTGCCAGAGTTCGTGGCTAATTAGGGCTACGCGTTCCGTGGCCGGCTTCTCCTCTTCCGCGGTGAAAGCGCGACCGAGCGTCGGCTGGACGCCCAGAGTTTGAAAGAAATTGTGACTGACTATCGCGCCCTGGATCCGCTCCGGTTCACCTGTGCCGGTAAGATTGAAATTGGCGTAAGTGAGCGCGCTGATTTGCTCAAACACTTGGTTTTGCGCCTGCCAATCGTAAAAGTTCCCTCTCGCCACTTCGTTGCGGAAGTTCGGTTGTGCGCCGGGCCGCTCCGTCGTCTCCCAAATGGCGACCAGCCGAGAAGGCTCATGGAACGCCAGCGGATGAAGCAGCACTCCATCGACCACGCTGAAGATCGCCGTGTTTGCGCCAATCCCGAGCGCAAGAGTCAAGACCGCGACGAAGGTGAATCCCGGCGATTTGCGAAGCTGACGAAGGGCGAAGCGGAGCTCGTTCATGGGAATTTTCGATTCTTGGTTTTCGATTTTCGATTGCCGCCCATCACGTCACTGGTCACATGTCACTCGTCACTGATTGGTGCTTTTGTTCATTCCGCGCGAAGTGTGACGATCGGATTAACTCGGGAAGCCTTTCGCGCCGGCAGCCAGCAAGCGATAATCGCAGCGATGGTCAGGAGGACCGTGACCGTGGCGTAAATAAGCGGGTCATTCGCGCTCACTCCGAAGAGGAGGCTGCGAATGACCTTCGACATCGCGACGGCGCCGACAAAACCGATGACCAATCCGACGATCAGCAGGCGCATCCCCTGCCCCAGCATCATCATCCGGATCTGCGCCGGCATCGCGCCGAGCGCGAGTCGAACGCCGATCTCGCGCGTTCGCCGCAAGCCGTTATACGCCATCACCCCGTAGAGCCCGACGATGGCGAGCGTGAGCGCGAGGGTCGCGAAACACGCCAGGAGGAAACTCATCAGCCGCGGCGTCGCCCAGGTTTCCTCGACGCGTTCCCGCATCGTTTTGAAATCGAACGCCGGCTGCGACGGATCGAGCGAAGCCACAATGTCGCGCACCGGCTTCTCGAGCGACTTCGGCGCCAGCGATGTCCGCACCAGGACAACCATCCCGTTCGCCGAAATTTGTTTCGCCGGCAAATAAGCCTGCGGCAGGACCACCGTTTCCTCGAACCCATAAACTTTCAGGTGCGGGACAACGCCCACGATGGTGCGATCCTCGTTCTCGCCCTTGTCGCCGGTGTGCATGCGAATGTGTTTGCCGATCGGGTCCTGCCCTTGGAAATATCGGTCGACAATCATCTGATCGACGATGAGCACCGGCGGCGCTTCCTTCGTGTCCATCGCCTCGAACGCGCGTCCGCGGAGCAGCGGCGTCTTGATCGTCTGGAAATAGTTTTCCGTCACGACCGCCATCTCAGCGGATGGGAATTTTCCGGGCTCAGGTTCCTGCATTCCCTCCGGCAGGAATGAGGTTTGCCAGCCGGTCATGAGCGGCGGATTCGAGGCGATGGCTGCGTTCTGCACTCCCGGCAACGCCGATAATTTATCCACCAGCGCCTGCTGAAAATTCCACACCTTTTTCGCGTCGGAGTAACTCGGCTCCGGGAGATCGACCCGGGCCGAGAGGAGCAGATGCGGATCGAATCCGAGGCCGATGTTCCGAGCGTTCGCGAAACTTTTCAGGACCAATCCCGCTGTGCTCAGCAGGATGAGGGTGAGCGCGACCTCGGCAACGACGAGCAAATCGCGAGACCGTTTCGCCCCGGCTGTTTCCGAGCTGCCGTGCCCGCCGGATTTCAGGGCGAGTTGGATATTAGGGCGAGACGAATGCCAGGCCGGCAACAGACCAAAGAGCACGCTCGTCACGAAGGAAAGCGCGAGACTAAACGCGAGGACCCAGCCGTTTAACGCCACGTTTTGGAACCGCGGCACACCCGGCGGCGCCAACGCCACCAGGAGATCGCGACCCCACGCCGCCAGACAAAGACCAAGTCCACCGCCGACCAGCGCGAGCACCATGCTCTCGATTAACAACTGCCGGATGATCGCCCAGCGGGATGCGCCCACCGCCGCCCGCACTGCGAACTCGCGTGCTCGGGCCGCGCCCCGTGCCGCGAGCAGGTTCGCCAAATTCGCACAGGCAATCAGGAGGACGAGCGCGACTGCTCCAAGCAACAGATTCAGGCTCGCGCGGTAATCGCCGATCTGGTTTTCGAGGAACGGTGTCACCGTTGCGCTCACACCGGTGTTCGATTTTGGGTACTCCTTCGTCAGTCGCGCCGCGATTTCCTTCATCTGCGCGAGCGCTTTTTCCACCGTCACTCCCTCCTTCAGTCGGGCCCAGCCAAACAATCCCGGATGATTATCCCGATTCTGCCAATTTTGATCGTCGGTCCGGCGAGTGAGCGGAAACCAGACTTCCACCGTGCGCGGCGAAAACATCTGCGGCGGCATCACGCCAATGACGGTGTAAGGCTGGTTACCGAAGTTGACCGATCTGCCGAGAATGTTCGGGTCGCGATTGAAGACGCGGTACCAAAGCTTGTCGCTGATCACGCAAACCGCCGGACCGCCGAAGCGATCTTCTTCCTCGGTAAAGACGCGCCCGAGCTGCGGCGAGAGCCCGATCACTTTGAAAAAGCTCTCGGTTACCAGCGCGCCGGAAATTTGTTCAGGGGCGCGATTTTCGAGACCACTGAGGTTGTAGGATTCGCGTCGCGATATCGCCAGCGCGTCGAACACGGTTTGGTCCCGCTTCCAATCAACGTAGTCCGGATACGCGAGGGAAATCTGCGGCTGGTTCGAATCCGTTTCCGTGAGAATAACAATCCGCTCGCCCTGCGGATACGGCAGCGGCTGAAGCAAGACCGCGTAGATGACACTGAAGATCGCGGTGTTCGCGCCGATGCCGAGCGCGAGCGTCAGGACTGCGATGAAAGTGAACCCCGGCGTTTTTCGGAGCTGGCGGAACGCGAAACGGAGGTCGTTCATAGCGCCTCCGTTTATCTCACCGCAACTTCGGCCGACGCTGGTTTTATCGAGATGGAGCCCGCTCCCGAGCGCAACACCACCGATTTCCCGCCGCCGTTAATTTTTCCTTTCATGGAATCGCGGTCGGTCCGCGTTCCGGTAAATGGAAGGTCGCTCGTTACGCGCCCTGAGCTCGCTTCCGCTTCGATGTCGAGGCCCGCGTCAGCTGGAACCATCAGGTCGATGCTGCCAGCCGAGGTTTCCAAATTCACGTCGCCCGGTACCGGTGATTTCAATTTCGCGCTGATCGACCCGCCGGACGTGCGCCCGAAAATCTTGCCGTTGACGTTCTCGAACGCGAGCCGGCCACCACTCGTTTCCACTTTCGCGTCGCCGGCGAAATTGCGGACCACGATCGAGCCACCCGAAGTCCGAGCTTCCAATGATCCACTACCGTCGGTGGCTTCGATCCGGCCGCCACTGGTGTCCACTTTGAGCGGACCATCGCAGCCGCTCAGCTCAATGCTGCCCCCGCTGGTCGTCGCGCCAGTCGGGCCCTTCAAATGGGTGAACTTCAGTTTTCCGCCGCTCGTATCGGCGCTCATCGTGCCCGTGAGCTCGGCCACCATGATCGTTCCGCCGCCAGTCCGCAGCTCTGAGTTAAAACTTTTTGGAACCCGCAACGTGTAACGCGCATCCATGTTGCAGCGTCCACTCCAGTTCAGGTTCTTGTCCTTGGTCACCCGCCGCGCTCGCACCGTCACGGTGTTGCCTTCTTTGCTCACCTGGACCGGGGCCGACGTGAAATATTCCTTTTCCTGCGTGTCGCTGTCGGAGTCGATCTTCCGATGCACGCTCACCGAGACTTTGTCGTCCGGTCCCGCCGTGACATCGATCGTTCCGAAATCGACGTCGACAATCAGGCGGCCGCCCGGCGCGCCATCGAGAGTTTGGCTGAAGTTTTCTTCCGATAACGCGAATGCCGACGTAGCAGCGACGAACAGAAAAATAAGGGCGCGAATGATCATGGTGTGAGGTCGGTTGAGGTTAGGCGCTGCATCGGAGCGGCTCCAACCGGCAACCCTTTGCAGGCCCTATGCCACCACTCGCAACGATCTCTTTTCCTCTGCCTCAGAGCGACTTACACACGCGCCCACGAGTGAACGCTGATTCATTTTTCCCGTGCCCGGGATTCGGCTGTCCCAAAATCGAAACCGCGATAACGGAAAACAACATCAGCCCTCGAGGGGGAATCAAATCAGCAATGCCGCCTCAGACTTCGAGCCGATAGCCGAGCGTATGAACCGTAAGTAAATGCCGCGGCTCTCCGGGAACGTCTTCAATCTTCTGGCGCAATTTCACGATCAATTGATCGAGCGTGCGCGTGGTCCCGTAATAATCGACGCCCCAAACTTCGTTGAGCAACGCCTCGCGGGAAACCGCGTTGCCGCGTTCGCGAAACAAAACGGCGAGCACTTTCAGCTCACGCGGGCTTAGCTCGATCGCTTTCTTCCCGCGTGTCCCGCGCAACGCTTTGCAATCGATCCGCACTTTTCCGAAAGCAATCTCCATCGGCAGATCGCTGGCGGCGCCTCCAGCCTCGGCGCGTCGCAACAACGCCTGCACCCGAGCGAGCAGTTCGCGCAGACTGAACGGCTTCGTTACGTAATCATCCGCGCCCAATTCGAGCCCAACCACCTTGTCGATCTCCTGTCCTTTCGCGGAGAGCATCAGAATCGGGACGCGATTTTTTCCGGCCCGGATTTCGCGGCACAAATCGAACCCGCTTTTTCCAGGCAACATGATGTCGAGAATGACGAGATCGGGCTTGTTTTGTTTAATGAGCGGCAAAGCTTGCGCGCCGTCACGGCAATCGACGACCTCGTAACCTTCCGCGCGCAACGCATCGCAGAGCCCGAGCCGGATGTGAGCGTCATCTTCAACAACGAGGAGGCGTTTTTTCATGCGTTCCGATCCAAGGGCAGCCGCAAGGTGACGTTGCTCCCACCGCCTTCGCGCGCCTGATAAACGATCTCGCCGCCATGTTCCTTCGCCACTCGTTGCGCAAGCGTCAGTCCGAGTCCGGAGCCCTGGATCCCGCTCGCGAGCGAATCGTGCGCGCGATAAAACGCTTCGAAAATTTTTGTCTCTTCGCCGGCGGGCACGCCGGTGCCGCGATCGAGCACACTCACGTGGACGGAATCTTCGGTGAGGTAACTGTGAATCTCGATCTCTTTCCGGTCGGTGCTGTACTTCTCGGCATTCGACAAAAGGTTCACGAAAATTTGCGCGAGCGCGTCTTCGTCGCCGCGCACCTGATAAGGAGGCGGTGCATCTTGCCACCGGGTCGTGAATCCCTGTTCGCGCAAATGCAATTCATGGCCTTCCCATGTCTTTGCCAGCACCGCATGCAAATCGAGCGGCCGAAAATCGTAGCGCTTCTGTTTTCGTTCGAGCCGCGCGAAATCGAGCACGTTGTTGATCAGGCGGGTGAGTCGCTCCGCTTCCGCGACGATGATTCGCAAATATTGCGGACGTTTATCTTCGACTGCGTTTCCACTCTGCATCATCTCCGCGAACATGCGGATCGAAGTCAGCGGCGTTTTCAATTCGTGGGAAACATTGGAAACGAAATCCGTTTTCTTTTGGGCGAGCGCAAGTTGGCGGCGCGCATCCGCGAAAACGACCCAGCCACCGAATGCAATTGCGGCCAGCGCCGCGGCGATCAGAAGCAGCAAGGTCCGGCGCACATTGCGCGCGCTCTCTTTCAACTGGTCTGGGCGCATCAGATAAAGCGCGGCTTCCCAATGCGGCAACGCTTCACCGATTTCCGACGCGACAAAAGGCCGGCGCCAATCCCGTCGCGTTTCGCCAGCTGGCAGCGTCGCAACCGGACGCGTCTTGTCGTTCAAGAGCGCGATGACGTAATCGCGACTCGCGTTGTCGGGGAGCGCATCGCGCCAGAGATCAGTCAGCCCGTCCACATTCAAAAGACAACCGAAAATCATGCCGGGCGCTTCCGGCGGCCGCAGCCAGAAAAGAATTTCGAGCCGGTCCTGCATGAATCGCGTTACAACGCCTTCTGGATGATCGGACGTGAGCGCCTTGAAGTCCGCGGTCGCGGGCACGAGCAGTGACACCGCGGGCGCGTTGTCTTGCTGGACGCGTTGCGGGGCGACATTTCGCAGTTGGGTTGACTGCGCGCTTTCCTCTTTCTCCTTCAGAGCCGGCGCGGCCGCAGCTGGCGGCGAGGTCGTATTATCCTTCGCCTTTGGAGCGGATTTCTGCACGGTCACCTGGTTTTCGAGTTGGTTCATCATCTTTCGCCGCTGCTCCACTCGATTCAATTCATCCGCAGGAACGGCGTAAACGGTCGCCGGCGTGGTGCCGGACAAAAATGCGCCGTTGTTTTGCAGAAACCGCTGCCGCTCGGCGTCGCCGCGCGCTTCTTCGGTGGAAGGCGAGACGAGATTGCCATCCGCATTCAGGGCGAATCCGATCGCCGGCCGCGGCCAGGCGCGGGACAACTTCGCCGCGAAATCATGCGCAAGCTGCGAGGCGGATTCGTTGGCCAACAACTGGCGCACACGCTCCGCAAATCCGCGCCGCTCTTCGTCGATCAAACCTCGAGCCGCGCTCGCGACTGCGTCCGTGTCTTTTTGGTAAAGCTCAGCCGTGCGGCGTTCGAGAATGATCTGCTGCTCGTTTGCGCTTCGCAGCGCGAGCCAGCCCAGACCGATGCTCGGCAGAACAATCGCGAGCAGAAATATCCAGACGCTTCGTTTCACCAGGCGAGCCGGAGGTTATCACGTTGTGCGGGGGACTGGTAGGGGCGGCCCACACACGCCGCCGCCCCTACCCGCGGAGTTCGTATCAGCGGCTCTTCTGATATTTATCCGCGTAATTCTCGAATTGCATCGATTTCCGCCGCGCCTTCTCCAGTCGGCCATTCGCATCGATGTCCCGCGCGGCTTCCTCGAGCTTCTGATTTTCTTCGGCGACTCCCGGCACTTGAAGCGCCGGCGGCGCGGCCGCGTTCTGCGCCGCCTGTTTGCGGAGCAACGCCACCGCGTCCTTCGATTTGCCTTCATCCGCCAGTTTCACCGCCGTCTCTTTGGCGATCCGATTCTGCACCACGCTGTTTTCCCGAGCGACGTCAGCACGAACACTCGATTCCGATTTTTTTTGATCGTCGGTAAACGAAATTTTTGCCGCCTGTCGTTGTGATGGAGCATTACCGCCGGACGCCGTCGCGTAGTTCAACTCAACCGTCGCCGCATCGAGTGTCGCTGGAGTTTTCTCGTCCGTGACGCAACGCACCAGGAACCGCCGTTTCTCCGAACCGAATAGCTCCGGCATCTTGATCTCCGCGGTCCGATCGTGGCATTCGAATTCCGGGCGCCCGATTATTTCCTTCAGATGGACGCCGTCTGGCGCTTCGATGCGAATGACGATGCTACGCGCGAGAAGCGAGCGAGCCGCGCCCAGCTCCTGGGCGAAAATGCCGGGCAGCTTCTCGGCGTCCTTCACATAATAATAGTTGGCGTTGCTCGCCTCGGCCAAAGCCGTCATCAGATCCTCGTTATAATCGTCGCCCAAGCCGATGGTGCTGACCGCGATGCCCTCGCCGCGCAATTCGCGTCCGAGCCGCGCCAAATCCGAAGGGCTGCTCGGTCCGACATTCGCGAGACCGTCCGAAAGCAAAATGATGCGATTGACCCGCTCCTTTTCAAAAAAATGCCGCACCTGTTTCGCGCCGAGCACCACTCCAGCATGCAGTGCCGTGCTTCCGCCCGGTTGAATGCGATGGATCCGCGCCTTCAAATCCTCGCGATGATCTGTCCCACCGACGCGTTCCGGCGGAATGAGCAGATCGGTTTGGTCGTCGTAGGTGACCAGCGAAAAAATATCGTCGTCGCCGAGTTTATCCACGGCCATCGCCGCGGCCTGCCGCGCCTTTTCGATCTTCGCGCCTTCCATCGAGCCGCTTCGATCCAGCACGACGCACAGGTTCATCGGCGCGCGCCGCACTTCGTCGCTCTTGCGCGCCTCGATCTCGACCTGCACGATCAACTCGCGCGGGCCGAGCCGATAAATGTAATCGCGCTCGGGCATGACCCGCAGGGTCACATCGGGCGCGGGTGAAGCGGCGGTTATCTTTGCGAGCCCGGCCGCCAAACTGAGCACTAGGAATTTTTTCATACTCCCAGTTAGACACGAATCCCGAAACGCTGTGTCAGAGCCGCGTGCGAAGATTGTAAAAGAAATGTCAGCGGCTAAATGAAGTTCGTGGCAGAAATTGTTCGCGCGAAAGCGGGAGACGCGGCGGTGCTCTCTGAAATTGCGCACGCGGCGAAACGTCATTGGGGTTATCCCGAAGCATGGATTCCAGCCTGGCGAGATACGCTCACGATGCGTCCGGAGTTCATCACCGCGAACATCGCGCATATCGCCGTCGAAAATGAGCGGCCGGTCGGATTTTATGTTCTGACGAAAGAGTCAGACGGGCCGCATCTCGATCATCTTTGGGTCCTGCCCTCGTCGATGCGTCGCGGAATCGGACGCGCGCTGTTCGAACACGCTGCGACCGAAGTAAAACGCCTCGGTTTCCCATGCATGAAAATCGAAGCCGATCCCAACGCGGAAGCGTTCTACAAACGGATGGGCGCGGTTCGGGTGGGGATCAGCACCAGCGAGACCTGCGGCGAACGGCGCGAACTGCCACTCATGGAATTTCGCTTTCCAGTTGAGGCTGGACGAACAAACGCCCCGCAAGCACCTTGAGCGCGATGTCGAAACAGGCGCGATGGTCCTATGTCATCCTGGCGATTACGATCGTCCTCGTCGGCCTGCTCCAGCTCGGCGTTCCGTTTCTCGCGCTCCTCTTTTCCTACTTTGTTCTAACCAAGCTCGGCCGTTTCATTCCCAACAAGTGGGTAACGCTCGCGGTCTTCCTTTTGATCGTGGCGGGGCTCGGTTACACGGCCGGCCATTTCATTCGCGCCGCGATCAACGCGCTGCCAAAAATCGCGGATAACTCGATCCCGTCCGCCATTGCCTGGGCCGAGGAACATAACCTTAATCTGCCGTTCGAGGATTTCGAAGGCCTCAAAGCGACGGCCATGACGACGATCAAAGACCAGGCCAAATACCTCGGCGACTTCGCCAATTTCGCCCGGCACGCTTCGACGACTTTCGTCTTCATCATCATCGCGATCGTCTGCGCCGTGAGCATGTTCTTCAACAACCGGCTCGATCTCTTCCGCGAATCGCACAAGGTCCGGAACAATCTCTATTCCGTTTACTGCGACGAGATCACCGCGCTGTTCAGCGATTTCTACCACAGCTTTTCCACGGTCATCGGCGCGCAGATGACGATTTCGGCGATCAACACTGTGTTGACCGCGATCTTTGTCTTTTTCGTCGGACTTCCCTACGGCCCGGTCGTCGTCGGCTTGACGTTCTTGTGCGGTCTCTTTCCGATTGTCGGCAACGTCGTCAGCAACACTGTCATCGTTTTCATCGGCTTTCTGGTCTCGGCCAAGGTCGCGTTCATCGCCCTGATTTTCCTGGTCGTGGTCCACAAGCTTGAATACTTCCTGAATAGCAAAATCATCGGGTCGCGGATCCGAAACCCGATCTGGCTCACGCTCATCGGCCTCATCATCGGCGAAAAATTAATGGGCGTTCCTGGAATGATCCTGTCGCCGGTCATCCTGAATTATCTGCGCGTCGAAATGTCGAAGATCGCCGTTGGAACGCCGGTACCGGCTGCGGGACAGGCGCCGGTTGAACGAATCGAGCCCCCAGTTTAGAAACAAATCGTGAACGAAAATCCATGGATCGAGCTCGCGCCGGGCATTCGACGGCGCACGGTGACGCACGGCGAGACGATGTATCAAATGATCGCCGAGCTAAAAGCCGGCAGCGTCATGCCGCCGCATCAGCATCCGCAGGAACAAATCATCCACATTATTAGTGGCCGGATGAAAGTGAACGTCGGCAACGATTCGCGCGTCCTCGGCCCGGGCGATTCGCATTACCTCGCGAGCAACGTCTCCCACGGTGTGGAGACACTAGAAGACACTCGGGTTCTCGACACCTTTAGCCCGCCTCGTCACGAATACATCGCGCTCGATAAAGAAAGAATGCGCGACGTGTGATTCGTGATGCGAGATCTCGCGCTTAGCGCCTCGCGCCCCGCATCCCGTATGCTTTCGTTTATCGTTCCGGCTTATAACGAGGAGCACGAGTTGCCTCGCTCGCTGGCGTCTATCCGCCACGCCGCGGAAATCGCACAGCAACCATTTGAGATCATCGTCGTTGATGACGCGTCTACGGATGCAACCGCTGAAATTGCCAAAGCTGCCGGCGCCGTCGTCGTCCCGGTCCACCACCGCCAGATAGCGGCGGTGCGTAACGCCGGGGCACGGGCGGCGCGCGGAGATATTTTCTTCTTCGTCGATGCGGACACCTTGATTTCTCCGAGTCACCTGATCTCGGCCATGAGTGCGCTGGCCGGCGGCTGTGCCGGCGGCGGAGCGCGGGTCATTCCCGAGGGTCCGGTCCCACTTTGGGGACGGGTATTTGTCCGGATATTCTCCCTGTTCTATTTCACGCTTTCGAAGCTAGGTGCGGGCGCGTTCCTCTTCACCACTCGCGAAAATTTCCAAGCCGTCGGCGGATTCGATGACGAGCTTTTTGCGGGCGAAGAAGTTTATTTTACGATCGCTTTGAAGAAACTGGGCCAATTCAAATTGCTCCGCGAACCGATCATCACGTCCGGGCGAAAGCTCCGGATGCATTCGGCCGGCTTTATCCTGAAAAAATCGTTCTCGCTCATTGTCCGCGGAAAAGACGGGGTGCGCTCGCGCGAGAGACTCGACCTTTGGTACGACGGGAAGCGTGAAACCAAACCCGGGACCGCCATTTCACCCCCGGGACCCAAGACTTGCGAATGCTGATTCTTCACCTACAATACCGGCTCGTTTATGGCAGAAAGCAGTGACACGATGGACATGAAGGAGTTCCAACTCCACGAGAAGGACACGGGCAGCGCCGATGTGCAAATCGCGCTTCTCACACGCCGAATCGGGCAGTTGACCGAACACCTCAAGAGCCATGCCAAAGACCATTCGTCGCGCCGCGGCCTCCTCAAGATGGTGGCGATGCGCCGGAGCTTGCTCGATTATTTGAGCAAGTCGGAGTCCGACCGGTATAAAAACCTGCTCGAGAAACTCAACCTGCGGAAGTAACCGCCG
>DATBCW010000136.1:0-5210 GCA_036270255.1 Chthoniobacterales bacterium | reverse complement strand
AGCTGCGCTCCCAGAATTTCTTCAAGCGCCACGGCTTCTTCGAATCGCACATGCTGCCGATGCGGCTTCTGGTTTCGCCGGACGCGCCCGCGGCGACCACGCTGTAAAAGGCCGCGCGCCCGTTCCCTTTCGGCTGTAGTTTCCCGACGTCATGGGCGGCACAATTCGGCTTTTCAAGTTCAGCGGCATCCAGGTGTACCTGCATTTTTCCTGGTTCCTGATCGCGGCTTACGAATTCTCCCAGCGCAAGGGCGTGTATGCGTCGCCGGTCTGGGCGGCGGCTGAAATCATCGCGCTTTTCTCGATTGTTCTTCTGCACGAATTCGGGCACGCGCTCGCCTGCCGGCAAACGGGGGGAGTCGCTAATCAAATCGTCCTTTGGCCGCTCGGCGGCATTGCGTTCGTCAGTCCGCCGCGACGTCCGGGCGCGATGCTCTGGAGCATCGCCGCGGGGCCGCTGGTGAACGTGATTTTGTTACCGATCCTTTCGATTGCGCTCACGCTTTCAAGGATCAATACCGACGCGCCCAGCGATCTCGGTCTCTTCCTGTATCACGTCTGGTGGATCAATCTCGGTCTTTTGATTTTTAATATCCTTCCGGTCTATCCGCTCGATGGCGGTCAGATTCTGCGCTCGCTTCTCTGGTTCCCGCTTGGCGAAATTCGCAGCCTGCAAATTGCCAGCGGGATCGGCCTCGTAGGCAGTGTCGCCCTCGCCGGCCTAATGCTTCTGCTAGGGACCCCCATTTTTTGGACGGCGATCATGTCGTTGTTCCTGATCAGCCGTGCCGTGGCGGGCTGGCAGTACGCGAAGGCCCTCATCCAGGAAGAGGAGGCGAACCGCGCCGCGCGGCTAGTGTCGACCGTGCCGCAACCAGATCGGCCGTCGCCCTAGGTCTTGAGCATTTGGTAGGGCGAGACGCTGTCGAGCCGCAACGCTTCACGGCACGCTACGATGGCTCGACAGCGTCTCGCCCTACCGAAGTCGATCAATGACCCTTCGCCGCGTCCGCGAGCCAGCTGGCGATCTGGGTCAGCAATCGCAGCTTTAGTTGGGCGCGAAAGCCGAGTTCGTCGATCGCTTTCGCGACGTCTTTCGCCGCCGCCGGCGACAAGTCCGATTTCGCGTAGCGCTCCAACTCCGCGATCCGCGCCGCATCGGAAAAGAGATTGAAAAAACTCGGCGCGTAACTGTTCGCACTCAAGGCGTCCGCCTTGGCCAGCAATTGTTTCATGTGCGCTTTCGCAAAATCCCACGCGACCTCAGGATGCTCGCTCTGCCGGCCAACTTTCCCGACGAGATAAGTCGCGCGGCTCGTGGGCAATTCATCGCCAAGCGAAATTTCCAGAGTCCGCGCGGCCAGCTTCGGATCGATCGTGCTGGCTAGAGCGTCATAATAGTTTTGCTTCTCCTCGATGCTCGTCGTCTTAAGCCCGAGATCGTGGATCCGATCCCAGGTCGCCTCATTCGCGTAACGTCCGACCACCGCGAGGACCGCCGGCCGCAGATCGGGGGCGAGCGATTTCGGATCGCTCAGATATTTGTGAAAATAATCGCGGCATCCGCCCACGATCTCCTGGTCGTTCAAATCGCCCAGCGCCTTGATCACGCTGGCGCGCAACGCTGCGATCTTCGGCGGCTCGCCGCCTTTCGGTTCCCAGCCGACCTCGTTGAAAGTCGGCCGCAAAATCGAGCGAGCGTATTTTTGAAATTCTTCCCGCTTCGGCTCGGCAGCGAGGAGCCGATTGATGAAATCGAAAACGTGGATGATCTGCTCGCGTTCGGCCAGCTCGGTTTTCGTCGGCAATTTTTCGACGAGACCGAGGTAGAGCGATATCGGAACGCGGTCCGCCTGGACCAGTGCCCACGCGTCGGTCAAAAGGTTTACGCGGTCTGGCACACTCAGCTTCGGCAGCTCCGCCAGGAGCAATTTCCAGGAGGCCTCGTCGTACTGGACGCGATAATTTCCGGCGCCTTCGACGTTGAATTTGATCGCGCGATTTCCAGAAGCGTTCGGTAATTCCATCGACTCCGAAGTCATCAGCACGCTCGTCGCTGGTTCGCCTGGGACTTCGTACGTGAGTGGAATCTTCCACTCCAGCGCCGGTGCATTCTCGAAGTGCACTGTGAACCGTTCCTGTGTCAGCGTGATCTTGCCGGCGGCGTCTCGCGCGACTTTCACGACCGGGAACCCGGGCTGCTGCGTCCATGCCGCCGCGATATCGACGACCGGTTTGCCCGACGCTTCTGAGAGCGCATTCCAAAGATCGGCCGTCGTGGTGTTCGAAAGCTTATGGGCGGCGATGTATTTCCGAATGCCGTCGCGGAACACATCTTCGCCGAGAAAACTCTCGAGCATGCGCAGGAATGACTGGCCTTTCCGGTAAGTAATGTCGTCAAAGGCACTGCTCGCTTCCGCTTCGGTCGCGATCGGTTGCTGAATCGGATGAGTCGTCGAGCGCGCATCGCCTTCCATCGCCGCTTCTTTCCCGATGCCGTGACGTCTGGTCGGATCGCGCGGCGTGGTCTTGCTCAGCCAGACTTCCCAATCCGGATTGAATTTCGCCGTGACCTTCGTGCCCATCCACGATGCGAACCCTTCGTTGAGCCAGAGATTGTCCCACCACGCCATCGTGACGAGATCGCCGAACCACATGTGGGCCGTCTCGTGCGCGATCACCTCATAGATGCCCTGCTTCGTTTCCGCGGAGGATTTTTCCGGATCGAAAAGAAGGCGCGATTCGTAGTAGGTGATCCCGCCCCAATTTTCCATGGCGCCCCCGAACCCGCCGGGGACCGCGATGTGATCGAGCTTGGGCAACGGAAACGGCTCGCCAAAGTAGTCGTTGTAATAATTGAGGATCTGCTGCGAGCTGGCGAGCGCGTAGCGACCCATCTCGGCTTTGCCCTTAGTCGCGACAACGCCGTGAGTCACGTCGCCTTTCTTCTCGTGGATCGCGTCCAGCTCGCCCGCGCAAAAGACGTTGAGATAGCTCGCCATCGGCGGCGTGGCTGCGAAACGGATTTCCTTTCCGCCAGCGACCTTCGATTCCTTCTCAACCGGCATGTTTGAAACCGCCGTGAAATTTTCCGGCACGACCGTCGTTAACTGAAACCGCGCGCGAAAACTGGGTTCGTCCCAGCACGGGAACATCCGGCGCGCGTCCGTCGCTTCGAATTGCGTCCCGAGCATGACCTTCTTCGCGCCGGTTCCCTGTTCCTGGTAAGGGGCGAAATAGAGACCTTGTCCCTGCCGATTGATTTTCCCGGTGAATTCGAGGTCTAGCCGATGATCGCCGGCGGCGAGTTTCGCTGAGATCGTGAGCGTCTCCTGCTTGTCGTCTAATTTGATCGCCGAAGCCGGAACTGCTTTTCCGTCGATTGCTGCTTTGCTGATCTTGATTTCGAGGGCGTTGAGAACGAGCTGCTTCACCGGCTCTCGCGCGTTCAGCTCGATGGTTTCCGATCCGGAAAATGTTCGCTTCTCGATGTCCGGCGTAATGCGGATCGCGTACTCTTGCGGGACTACTTGCTTTGGCAGTTTTCCTGGCGTGCTTGCGAAATCGAACGGTTTTTCAGCGGTCAAGGTAGTGGCGATCATGAGCAGGAATGCGAACAAAGATTGGCGCATTCGCCACTAAACAACGCGCGGCAGCTGAAACAAGCTGTAGCGACGGCGCTGTGTTGCCGTAAACCTGCGATCCAACCGGCGCGCTCTTAACGCCGACAGAGCGGCGTCGCTACAAAAAGACCGACGGCGGTTTGTAAACCGCCGCTCCTTGGTCAGATAGAAAGTCCGATGTCGCCTTCGAGAACTGAGGTCTTCAACTGGGGGCGCTCTCCGCTCTTCCAGAGTGCAGCAGTATGTAATACCCGATACCTGATCGGCCCTCCGTCCGGCGTTTCCCTTCGCGCAATTGGGCGCGGGATACAGACAAACTCGGTCCGCATCTCGTCCGCCGACAATCGGACCTTCGCATAACCGTGCCCGCCCAAATCGACGAACTCGAGGTGCGGAGCCAGATCCGGATTGGATAGTGCCCGCGCTCGCTTGAGGTCAAAGCTCTTGGCGTATTCGAGGCACGAGCGGACGCCGTGCCTTAGCAGCATGTTATAGGTCCAGTCCGGCTTATCTGCGCCGGGGCGGTCAGCCAGGAAGAGAGGCCGCAGCGGATGATCCTTCTTGAAATTGTGCTCGTTGGCTTCCATCGGTCCTGCGCTCGACAGCGAGGCGCCGATGAAGCTCAAGCCGACGGGATCGAACTTGCCTGGGGGCAGTTGCGACGTTGCATATCCGGCCCAGAAGCTGTGAAGGTCGCCCGAGACGATGGCGAAGCCGGTGATCTTCGCGTCGCGCACAAGGTCATAGATCTCGGCGCGTTCGTGATAAGCCGTTCCATAGTCCCCGGCGCTCATCAAGGCATAGGTCGTCTTCGGCCATGCTTCCTTCGTTAGGCCAGCCGGAAGGTTTTGCGGGTCGCTCCGCCAATCCAGCGCGCCTTGGGAATTGCCCCAAATCTTCCACGTGGCGGTCGACTTGCGGAGCTGGTCCTTGAACCAGGCCTTTTGCTTCGCGCCCAGAATCGTCTGCGGCGGCGCGTCCTTTCGCGGATTGGCAACGTGTGCATCGTTGAATGTGACCTGGGCCGGCGGCTTGCCGCCGTTGAAGGCGCGGCCCCCGTCAAGGATTTGCGCGGCATCCTCGGGGAACATTCCGACGAACTCTGGACCGAACTTCTCTATCTCCGGGTCGCTGAACGGATCGCCGCCGCGATAGCTATGCTGGTCGGTGATGATGAGGTCGAGGTGCTTGCCGTAGCGATACGCGCGGTAGCCGATCAGGCTGTTAATCGCGGCCAGGTTGTTCGGCTCGTCGCCAAGGCCGTTTTCGTCCCACTTTTCGATCGCGACATCTGTCACGGCCGGCGGATTGAACTGGTCAAGTGATGGTCCGCTGACCTTCTTGCAACGAGACGGCAGATATTCCCACCACGCCTGGTTGGCAGCGACCTTGATGCTTTGTCCCGGCCGAGATTTGCCGCCCGCCTGCTGAATGCTCTGCCAACCCTGCCAGGAAAATTCGTGATTGTCCCACATCGCGACGAACGGCCAGCGCGCGCGCGCGTCCTGCAAATCGGGATCGGCCAGGTAGCCCTTGTAGACAACGCGATAGCCTTCAAGCGTCAGTGGGAAATGAAAATGCCCGACC
>DATBCW010000135.1:0-30849 GCA_036270255.1 Chthoniobacterales bacterium | reverse complement strand
GGCCTTTATTAATCCGGAAAAGGTACTGCGTTTTCTGGGTGTGGCTGATGACGCGTTTTGGAAAGGTGATCCGATCATTTTCGTCGACGTCGAACTCACAACCAAAGACGGCGCGGACGTACGGCCGCAACCGGCTGCCGTCGATGAGGATCTTGAGGCCCGATGAGATAATGTAGTGCTCGACGGAAATGCCGTGCGCCAGATGTTCGTCCGTCAGAAGTCCGTCCCGAAACTCTTCGAACATTTCCGGGATGCCTTTGTAAAAATTCAGCTTCTCGCCTAACGATTTGAGGTCGGCATTTGTCGGCCGGTCCATCCCGAGGGTGTCGAGCAGCACCTTCATGTAGGCCAACTCGTTGTCGTAGCCGTCGTCGCGGACCAGGTCAGAGCATCGCCGCCAGAAATTTTCCGAGTTGATTCCGAACGCTGGAAACACCGTCTCGTCCTGCATGTAGCTGGGACTAAGCGTCTGGTCGTAATCGTAAACGATCGCGATGATGTTTTGCGGCGCGGACACGAATCGAAAGTTAAACGGTTACAAGAGTTACATGATTACAACGGTTACATCGTGGATTGGAAACCTTTTCACCATTGTAATCATGTAACTCTTGTAACGATGTAACTATTTCCCGTTGCCCAGCCGCGAAACGAAATCGGCGAACAGCTCTTCGTAACCCTCGCCGCGCTCGGGGTGATATTGGACGGCGAGCGCGAACGGATAATCGCGGAGCCGCACCTGCTCGATGACGTCATCGGTCGCGCACCAGGCTTCGACCTCAAGACCTTCGCCGAGTTTATCGAGCGCCTGATGATGCGAGCTATTAACCTTGTCCAAACGATGCGCGGCGGAACGATCGGTCCGCAACGGTTGAATATTGTGATCCTTCATTTCCGGCGCGTTGTGTCCTGGAATGTCGAGCAGCAGAGTTCCGCCCAGCGCGACATTAAAAAGCTGCATGCCTTTGCAAATGGCGAAGATCGGTAGCTGCCGGTCCAACGCGTCCTTCGTCGCCGCAAATTCCCAGCGATCGCGTTCCGGTTCCATGTCCGTATCGAGAATGGAAGGATCAGGCACTGGCTGATGGAGAAATTCCGGCGCCACATCGGGCCCGCCGCTCAAGAGCAGGCCGTGCATTTTCTCGAACGGCACCTCCTGGGTCCGGGCATTCCAGAGCCGGACGTTGGGATGTTTGGCGAAAGCGCGACGAAACCATTTGTCGTCCTTCTCGCGAATCCAGGTGGCCACGTGCGGCATGGCCCGACTTTCCGACCCTTCATCTCCGTTGTAAATAGCAGCCCGGCCAATCATGGAAGATCACAAAAAAACGGACGCGCTTCGCGAAGAATGCGAGCGGATTCTGAGCGAGAGCAAAGCCTCCGCCTTCGCCGTGGCCATTCACGATTATGAGACTGGGCTTCGCTTTTCGATCAACGCGGGCCGGCATTTCCACGCCGCCAGCACGATCAAAGTCGCGATCCTGCTCGCTATCGCCAAGGCAATCGATGAAGGGGTGATTCGGCCTAACGACACGTTGCATATTCGGAACCGGTTCTACAGCGCGATCGATGGGGCACCCTTTCGAATCGACGCCGAATCGGACGGCTACCCGCAGCTCCACAAGTTGGTCGGCAGGACGGCGAGGATTTCCGATCTCACGGAATGGATGATCGTTTCGAGTAGCAACCTGGCCACGAATCTTCTGCTCGACTATCTGAGCGTCGAGCAAGCGCAGCGTGTTCTGCGCGAAGCCGGCGTCAGCGGCGTCGAACTGCGGCGAGGCGTCGACGACACGAAAGCGCACGACAAAAACTTCAACAACGAAACGACCGCCGACGGTCTCGTCCAATTGTTTGCCACGTTACGCGGCGATTTTCTCTCGAAACCGAGTCGCGATATGGCGATCAACATTCTTCTTCAGCAGCGCTTCAATTCCATGATTCCAGCGCCTCTGCCCTCCCACGCGAGCGTGGCGCACAAGACCGGCGAAATCTCCACCGCTTGCCCCGATGCCGGCATCGTTTACCTGCCGGAACGCGAACCGTACATTCTCGTCGTCCTCACGGAAGTCCCGGCGGAGTCGAATGGCCGCCGCGAAACGATTGCGAAAATCTCCGAGACTGTCTTCCAATCTCTCACCGGCCAGGAGGCGAAGGCGTGAAAGCGATCGATGGTTTGATTCTCTCGCCAGAGCATCGCGCCGCGCTGCGACCGGGTGAAGCGGTCACGGACGAAAATGGAAAACGGCACCATTTGCCCCGATTTTTCTTCGAAGTGCCGAGCTGGGAGGAGGCGCACTCGTTTCGTGTCGCGCGCCATTTCGCGTTGTCCGAACTGATCACCGTCGATTCGCGCGAAGCGGAGCTGCTCCTGCGCACATTCCCGCATTACGTTCCCTGCGCGATCCTGGCGCTGGCGCGTTACCTCGAAGATTTTCGACGCGAAGTCGACGCGCCGGTTTTCATCAGCGCGAATGGCGGCTACCGATCGCCGGCGCATCGCGCCAACAAAGGGATGTCGCTCCACAGTTGGGGCACTGCCGCCGACATCTACCGCGTCGGCGACACTTATCTGAACGATGAGAAGTCGATCGCCCGCTACGCAGAGATTGCGGGTTCACTCGGCGGCGAAGTCCGCGTCCGCGGTTACCGGGAAGGCGACGATCATCTCCAGGTTGACCTTGGTTATCTCACCATCGTGCCACGCGAATGCAGCGAATCGTAAAACAGGATCGCTCGAAGGCGGGCTCGCGAATTCATCTTTCGCCACCGCGCGCGGTCATCGGACTCGAAGCGGAGTTCAGCCTCATCATCAACGACGTTCGCCAGCTGCCGGAAAAGATTTTCGGGACGGCGCAGAAACTGATCCGTCGCAAAATGCTGCCGCGGACGGGTCGCTCTTTTCAGTTGCCCTCCGGAGGCGCGATCTATTTCGACACCGGAGTAATCGAAGTCGCGACGCCGATCGTCGAACTCGAGCCGGGCTGTTGTTATCGCGCGACCCGGCTTTTGTGGGAACAAATTCATTACGTCGGCGAAGAATTGCGGCGATGGGCGCGGCGAAATAAATGCCGAGCGCGCCTTCAGGGGTTCAGCACCCATTACAATTTCTCATTTCAAGACGAACACGCTTCCCCGGAGCGCGACGCACGGCGGCTTGGATATTTGCTTGCGCATATTTTGCCGGCGCCGGTGATGCTTCTCGCCGCGAACAGAAAGAGCAGTGCGGTCGGCGTGCGCCCGCGCGGAAAGAGAATCGAGGTGACGGCTGATTTCACTCCCGATGCTGCGCTGATGCTGGCCACGTGCGCGTTCATCGCCGGGGTCGCCGGAGTGGCGAGCGGCTGGCCGGATTACGATCTCGCGCAACTTGAGAGGAACAAGATTCCGGGATTCGCCCCATTCCGTTTGCGGAAACATTCATCGCGGAAAGGATGGCGGGTCACGAAGCAATCGCTGGCGAGTGATCCATTCAGTTGCGACGTGAACGCGCCGATCTGGAAACTCCGCGATGGACAGCAGCTGAGTCTTCGCGAGATCGCGCGAGAAACGTTGCAGCCGTTTCGTCGCAGTATTCGTCGGGTCGGCGATCTCGAAACGTTGCGGCACATCGAGGCCGTGTTCGAAGGCGATGCGCGATCGTTGCTCGATTTTCCCGAGCGGCCAGAGACCTACGACGACGCCGGCCACGAATGGAACTGGAACCGGCGCCGGATGCGGCATTGGCCGCGTTCAGCCTACGAGAAAGTGATTCACCGCGTGATCGCGCGGCAGCCCATTCAGATTAGCGGGAAGCGTTATGTGGCCGAGCGAATGCAGGGGTGGTACGAAGTGGTGTTCCGCGAATCAAGAACCGGCACGCGCCGAATCTTCAACCTCGATCACCTGGCGAAGTTGATGGCGCGAAAGAAGAAGCGGTAGCGTCCTCCGAAAATAGCCCAGCGCTTCAGCGCTGGGTACGGCGATCGGTGCGCGGCCGAGTCCCGCAGGGACGAAAGGATTCTGCCGTCCCTGACGGGACTTGGCGTTCATGTTTCGCGCTTGTCCCAGCGCTAAAGCGCTGGGCTATTACCAGAAGAAAAGGCGCTACAGCCCCATCATCTCGCGAACGTACTTCACGGGCGGGCTGCCGTACGACAGAACTGTGTCGTTGTATTTCTTCAGGTCGAACTTGGCGCCGTCGCGCGCTTTCGCTTGTTCGCGCATCGCTAGATGCTCGGTCACGCCGACGAAATAAGTGGAGAGCTGAGAAGAACTGAGACGGGCGCGCTTCCATTTCGCGACGGCTTCGCCTTCCTGCTGGAAACCTTCCTTCATCATCACGTCGAGCGCTTCCTGCTCGCTCATGTTCCCGGCGTGGATCGATTGATCGATGATCGCGTTGCAGATGACCCGGAGCCGCATCTTCAGCTGCTGCATTTTCACTTCCGGTCCGCCGTAGCCGGCTTCGGCCATCATTTGTTCGGTGTAGACTGCCCAGCCTTCGATGAAAGTGCCGCTCTGGAAAATTGCGCGGACGAGTGTCGGCGCCTTGAACTCGTTCGAATGGGCGAGCTGCAAATAATGTCCGGGCATCGCCTCGTGCACGGTCAGGTCGCGGATCATGAAGTTGTTATACTCCCGGAAGAACGAATCTTTGCGCTGCTGATTCCAGTCGTTAGGCGTGGGCGCGACGGCGAAAAATGTTTTGCCGTTTTTCTCAAGGGGCCCCGGTGAATCGCAGTAGGCGATCGCCTGCCCGCGTTTGAATTCCGGCATGACGATGATGTCCACCGGCGTCGTCGGCACCGTCACCAGGTTCTTCGCTTTCACGAAATCCGTCGCCTCTTTCAGGACAGTCTTCGAATAGCCCACGATGGTGTCGTCGGTCGGCCGTTGTTCCGCCAGCTTGTCGAGAACAGCCGCGGTCACTTTCTTCTTGTCGGCCAGCGTCGCCTCGTCGGCATTCGGGAATTGCTTTTTGTAGAGCGGCAAGGCCGTCTCGTAGATCGCCTTCTGCGTCTGCTCCAGGTCGGCACGCGCCGCCTTCATCAAATCTTCCATCGACATGTCCGACGCAAGCGCGAACCGGAGTTTCTTCCGGAACTTGTCCGCGCCGATGCGGAAATCAGCGGTCGAGCGCGGAAGCAGATCGTTCTTCAACCACGTCTTGTATTCGTTCAGCGCGGCGATGGTCTTCTCCTGCAACGGCGCGAGATCGGCCTTCGCTTTCGGCGCCTTATCGAGGGTCTCATTGAGCCCTTCCTTGATCAGAGAAATCGCACCCTGGGTTTGGTCGATCGCTGTTTCGGTATAAACCTGCGGCGGATTTTTCAGGTTCGCTTTCGCCTGGGCAATGACCGCCGGAATCTTCTCCAAGCGAGCCTTGATACTCGCCGCACGTTTCTCGGCCGGCGCGAAATCGCGGGCCACGAGAAGGTAGAGGCTGTTCGCCAGGCTCTCGTTATAAAGCAGGGGATTCCAGTCGCGCTCCTTCAACTCCTCGATCCCGAAAATCTCATTATCGATGTTGTCTTTGAGCAAGCGGACATCGACGCGATTCGGACCCGTTAGTTTTGTCAGGTCACTGAACGCTTCGAGTTGCTGCCGGAAATCCTTGGCCCGCGCGAGTTCCTTCGTGACGGCGTCGTCCGAATAATCGGTCAGCCTGTCATCGAACCGATGGTCGCCGAGCGAAGTCGCGTACTCCGGATTCGCCTGCAACAATCCTTCGATGTAATCCTTCGCCAATTTCTGGAAGCGATCGTCTTCCGGCGTGGCGAACAAATTCGTGGTGATGAGCGACACCGCTCCCGCGATTAAGTAAGTAGCGAGTTTCATGGTTATTTAGGTTGGTGCTCCGGCCGCCAGGATCGGCTCCTCCGGATGCGGCTCCTGCGATTGCAGGTAGGTGCGTTCTTTGTAAACGCGCGCGACAAAAATATAGAGGACGCTGGCGCCGAACATCAGCAACGTGAAGAAGCGGAAATAATTAGCGCCTTCTAGATTCATTCCCATCGATTTCAATTTCGGAATCAGGAAACTGATAATAGAAGGGATTTGGTTGCCGAGAGCGATCGAGAGCAGCCACATGGCCATGAGCAAGCTCTTCATCCGGTTGGGCGCCTGTGTATAGGCGAATTCCAACCCGGTAATCGAGACCATCACTTCACCGGCAGAGAGAATGATGTAGGCAAGAAATTGCCAGCCGACCCCCGGAGTGCCGCCATGATCGATGCTCAGTTGGATCATCCAAATAACAACGAAAGAGAGCGCGGTGAGAAATAAGCCGATCCCGATTTTGCGCACCGGCGTAAGCGGGAAAACACGGTTGATCGCCGGATAGAGCCAGTAATTGAATAACGGGATCATCGCGAGGATGAACAATCCGTTCACCACGTTGACCTGTTCGGGCAGAAAATTGATGCCCATGAAATGAAGATCCATTTTCTGGCATTGGATCGTCCATTCGCCGCCGCTGCTTTGGTCCCAGAGCGCCCAGAAAATCATCGTGAACGCAAAGATGATCCAGACGCGGGCGAGAACACCGAGGCCTTCCTTGCTCTTCAGGTCGCGCAAAAAGCCAAGCCCGGCAGGCGGAATGTGCACCATCTTGTTGCGTCCCATCCAGAAGATAACGGTCGCGATCAGCATCAACACGCCTGGCAAACCGAAAGCGTACTTCGGTCCCCAATTGGGATCCCGCATCAGTTCCGGACACAGCCAGATCGAAAAGGAGGAGCCGAGGTTAATTGAAAAATAGAACCAGCCAAAAACGCGTTCGAGAAGGTGTTTATTCGATTCCCCAAACTGGTCGCCAACGTTCGCCGAGACGCACGGCTTAATTCCGCCCGCACCGGCGGCAATTAGAATCAGGCCAATCGCGAGTACCCATTTTTGTCCGAAATGGACACCAAACGAAGTATCCATCATCGCGAGCGTGAAATGGCCGAGGCAGTAAACAATGGAGAGATACAGAATGGTTCGGTATTTCCCCAACCAGCCGTCGGCTATGATCGCGCCGAAAAACGGCATCCAGTAAACTGACGAGACGAACTGGTGGAACCAGCCTTGGGCTTCGTTTTCCGGCATGCCTTCCAGAATTCCAGAGCGGTTCACCAAAAACTGCGTCATGAACCCGATCAGGATGGTCCGCATCCCATAAAAGCTGAAGCGCTCGGCGCCTTCGTTCCCGACGATGTAAGGCACCGCTGGCGGCATCCCCGTTAGGTTCGGAGGCGACGTCGGGTACTTGGGATTGGCCATGCGGCGAGCTTCTTCCGTTACGGCTTCGGCTTGTCGGGGAAGAAGTTCGCCGGCGAATTACGCAGCGCAGGCGTTTGCGCGGTGTGGGACGTGTTCGTGGGGGAGTTCGGCTGATCGGAGCGGGAATTGTGTTCGTCCGCGGGAGCTTTCGTTTCCGTCGCGGATTGTTCGTTAGGCAGCTCGCCGACGTGATGGCGTTCGCAGGAACACCAGAAAATCATGGATACAATTGTGAACCAAGCGCCGGCTTTGCGAAGGTCGTATCGCATAAGGTTCGGCACACTAACCGCCGAGGCCAAGGACGCGCAAGGAGGAAAGCCGAAGAAAACGCCGAACGCCCAACGCCGAACATCCAATGTCGAATTACAGAGGGAATGAATTGAAAGGCAATCCTGCCGGATTACTATGAGCGGCAGTGGCGCGACCGGTAAAAAGCAATGCCTGGCATGAAGTCTTCGCTCTGATTCTCCTCGGCGTCGGCACCGTCCTTTTTCTCGCGCTGATTTCCTACACGCCAAAGGACGTGCCCTCGTGGATCTGGTTCAGCCAGGTCTCGTCGCCGAACAAAGTGGCGCAGAATTTCATCGGACCGTTCGGCGCGATCATTGCCGGATTTTCTTACATGATGATGGGCGCGGCGTCCTATTTGCTCGCCGTCGTTCTGCTCGGATTCGGCGGGGCGAAACTGTTCAACCCGAAGTTGCGGGTCACGCCGCGGATCGGATGGATCGCGCTCTTTATTCTTTCCGGCGCGTGCCTGCTGCAACTGCAAACGTCGCATCTCCAAGGTTGGAAGACGCTGTTCAACATTCCCGGGGCCGGCGGCTGGGTCGGTTTTTTCATTGGCAAAAAGATGTTGCTCACCTGGATGGGCGGCGTCGGATCGATCATTCTGCTGACCGGCGTCTACGTCAGCAGCCTGATCCTGATGACGGGGCTTCGACCAATTCACATCGTGCGGCAAAGCGTGACCGGCGCCGGACAGGCGATGGTGGCGCTCCGCGAGTGGCGCCTGAAAAGGCGGCTGCGCAAATCGGATTTGAAAGAGCGGCTCGCCATCAGCCAGCAGGAGTTAGCGAAACAGCAGCGCGTCATCGAGAAGCAGTTGAAGAAAAAAGGCGCGCCCGTGTCGGAGCCGGCAGCGGCAGTCATCCCGCCAGAAGAATTGCTAAACCGTCCGAAACCGAAAGTCGTCGATACAACCGCGCTGCCGAGCGAGCCGACGAAAAAGAAACCGTCGCTGGCGGAATTGCGCGGCTCGGAAACGAAAACGAAAGCGTCGGCTGGCCTAACGAGTAAAACTTGGGACGCCGAAAACTACGTCCTGCCTGGAATCGATCTGCTGGATGTGCACGATACCGAAGGCCGGACGGCGGCGGATCCGGCCGAGCTGGAACAAATCCAACAAGTCCTCATCGAGACGCTCGGGCAGTTTGGAATCGCCGTGGCAGCGGGCGATATCACGAAGGGTCCCACTATTACTCGTTTCGAAGTTTACCCGGCGAAAGGCGTGCGGGTGGACAAAATCGTCGCGCTCGAGCGCGACCTGGCGCGAGCAACGCGCGCCGAGAGGATCAACATTCTCGCGCCGATTCCGGGCAAGGACACCGTCGGCATCGAGCTGGCGAACACGCGAAAGGTGAAGGTTACGTTACGCGAGCTGTTGCAATCATCGGATTGGGAAGAAGCGCGCGCCAAAGCGAAAATCCCGCTCGCGCTCGGCAAAGACGTTTACGGCAAAACGATCATCGCCGATCTCGCACAGATGCCGCACCTCCTCGTCGCCGGCACCACCGGGAGCGGCAAGAGCGTTTGCATCAACGCGCTCGTCGCCAGCATGATTCTCCGGTTCACCCCGCAGGAGCTGCGCTTCATCATGATCGATCCCAAGGTGGTTGAGATGCAGATGTTCAATGCTCTCCCGCACCTCTCGTTTCCAGTGGTGACCGATCCAAAGAAAGTGCTGCTCGCCCTGCGTTGGGTGATCGATGAGATGGAAAAGCGTTACAAGATTTTCGCTGCGGCCGGAGTTCGAAATATCACCAGCTTCAACGGCCGGCCCGCCAAGAAAACGCAGAAAGAGTTGGATGCTGTATCCGGGATCGATGGTCCCGGTGATGAAACACGCGGATCTCGGCCGGGATCAACGACTCCGGCTCCAGAAATCAAGGTGCCCCGCGACGACGAACTCGTGATTCCGGATCGCATGCCCTACATCGTGATCATTATCGATGAGCTGGCGGACTTGATGCAGACGGCCCCGGCGGACGTGGAGAGCGCGATCGCCCGAATCACCCAGATGGCGCGCGCGGCTGGAATTCATCTCATCGTCGCCACGCAGACGCCGCGGGCGGACGTCATCACCGGCGTAATCAAAGCCAACATCCCGAGCCGAATCGCGTTTCAAGTCGCGTCGAAGATCGACAGCCGCGTGATCCTCGATGAGAACGGCGCAGACCGTTTGTTAGGCCAGGGCGACATGCTTTATCTGCCGCCAAGCACGTCCCGTCTCATCCGAGCCCAGGGCGTCCTGGTGACGGACGACGAGATCCATCGCCTGGTGGAATTCGTTTCCGCGCAAAGCCCGCCGACTTACGACACGTCGATGCAGGACAAATTGCAGCTTTCGAGTTCTTCGACCGATGAAGACGTGACCGAAGAAGACGAGGAGCTGGTCGAGAAATGTCTCGAGATTATCCGGCAAGAAAAACGCGCGTCGACGTCGCTGCTCCAGCGGCGGTTGCGACTCGGCTATACCCGGGCGGCGCGAATCGTTGATATTCTGGAGCAGCGCGGCATATTGGGTCCCGGCGAGGGCGCGAAGCCGCGCGAGATCCTCGTCGACCTCGACGCCGCGGTTTAGCTGGCGCAACGTTTTCTCAATTTTTCATGGAAGGTCTTGGCAAAAAATTACAGGAAGCCCGCCTCAAACGCGGCCTCACGCTCGATGAAGCGGGGCGGATGACGAAGATCCGGCCGGCGCAATTGCAGGAAATCGAAAACGAAGATTTCTCGCAATTCGCCAGCCTCGCCTACGCGAAAGGGTTTCTTCTGATCTACGGCAAGTTTCTCGACGTCGATGTCACGCCGTATCTGGAGGCGTTTGAAACGTCGCAGACCTTGACCACGGACGGCTATTCCTATTTGCAGGAAGCGCCCGAACCCGAGCCGGTCCGGCAAGTCAAAGTGCGAAGGCGAAGCGCCGCGCCAAGTGGCGGTGATGGGCGCAGCTCGTGGGTGCCACTGGTGATTGGGATCCTGGTTCTTGTCATCGGATTCACCGTGTTGAGGTGGTTGCTCCAGATGCAGCGGCTCAAACCAAGGCCGACGCCGGGCAGCTCGCCCATTGCTACCGCCACAGTTTCCGACAGGATCATCGCGCCGCACGCGCAACCGGTGGAAAGCTCCGCGCCAACGCCGGTTGCCGAAGCCCCCGTATCGCCAACCCCGACCGCAACGATCGCGGCGACGACTCCAAGCGTCCCTGCGCCCTCCGCTGCCGAACCGGAAGTTCGTCGCGCGGAACCGGTAAATCCGAAGGACGCGGCGGAAATCCCGACTCCGACTCCCACACCCAAACGCTCTCCTCGTCCGCCGCGCGCAACCCCGTCTCCGCGCACGAGTGGCTCGCCGCGCTTGAGTCCCTCGGCGACGGTTCGTCCGCGATAATTATGGTTACGGAAGGAGCAGCGCCTAAGGTGGGCATGATCAGCCTCGGCTGCGCCAAGAACCTCGTCGACGCGGAGATCATGCTCGGCAGCGTTTTGCAAAGCGGGATGCAGATCACCGCCAATGCGGAAGACGCCGACGTCCTCGTCGTGAACACCTGCGCGTTCATCGATTCGGCGAAAGAAGAATCCATTGAGGCGATCCTGGAAGCGCATCAGCAACGCGGACTGGGGAAGAAGCCCGGCCAGAAATTGATTGTGAGCGGCTGCATGTCGCAACGGTTCTCGCGCGAGCTGCGCGAGGCGCTGCCGGAGGTCGACGCGTTCGTCGGCCTCGATCAGGTGAGCGAGCTGGGACCAATCGTCGAGCGCGTTCTGAAAACAGAGAACGATCGCGGTCATTCCTTCGTCACCGATCGGCCGACTTACATTCCGAACTACGACACCCCGCGTTTTCGCTTAACGCCGGCGCACAGCGCTTATTTGAAAATCGCGGAAGGCTGCAATCATCCGTGCAGCTTTTGCGTGATTCCGCAAATGCGCGGACGGCATCGCAGCCGTCAGCCCGCCTCGGTGTTGTCGGAAATCCGCGCCCTCGTCGCCGAAGGCGTGAAGGAAATCAATCTTATCAGCCAGGACACCACCTATTACGGGATGGATTTGTGGGCGGAAAAGGCGGGGCCGCGGCAGCCAGTAGATTCATCACGGGGGCTGACGCTCTCCGCGTTGCTGCGCGAGATTCAAAAAATCGAAGGCGAATTCTGGGTGCGGCTGCTTTACACGCACCCGGCGCATTGGAGCGATGAACTGATCGAGACGATCGCGGAATGCGATAAGGTCGCGCGTTACATCGACATGCCGTTGCAGCACATCGAGGAAGGAATGCTCGCGCGAATGCGGCGGGAGACGAGCCGGGCTCACATCGAGGATCTCATTGGGCGTTTGCGCGCCGGAATTCCGGGAGTGGCGTTGCGAACCACATTCATTGTCGGTTTCCCCGGCGAGAGCCAAGAGGCGTTCACGTCGCTGATGGAATTCATCGAGCGGACACGCTTCGAGCGGCTCGGCGTTTTCAAATACTCGCAGGAGGAAGGCTCGCGCGCCGCGAAAATGCCGGAACAAATCCCGGCGCGGACCAAGAACGAGCGCTACCGCCTGGCGATGACGCTGCAGCAGCAGATCGCCCGAGAAATCGCGGCGGAAAAAGTGGGCCACGAATTGCGCCTGCTCGTCGATCAACCGTTAATCGCGCGGACTGAAGCGGACGCGCCCGACATCGATACGCGCGTGATTCTTTCTGAGCCCTTGGCGGTCGGCGAATTTGTCACGCGACGCATCACCGGTAGTCGCAGCTACGATTTGATCGCGTGAGGTAGGGACGTCGCGCTGCGACGTCCGCGGACAGCGCAGCGCGCTGTCCCTACCAGGATTGAATTTTGCAAGTGACAGCCGCACGGCGTTTGTGCCATTTTCTCCGGCGCCCACTCTCCCCAATGGCTGAACCGAAACGCGAGACTGCCCGCATTGCTGTTTTTCCGCAGCCCGCCCCCACGATGGCGCCTCCGATCAACGCGATCCAACCCGCGCCGGTTACTCCGATCGATAAAATTCCGCGGCCGTTGTGCTGGACGGCGCTGGGCATTTCCGCCGTCATTTTTCTAATTCAAATTTGGAATTACGTCGTATCGTAGGGGATGGAAAACGCCACTACGCTTAATCTCGACGACTCCAATTTTGACAAGGAAGTAACCCAAAGCGAGCAGCCAGTCCTAGTGGATTTCTGGGCCGACTGGTGCGGACCGTGCAAAATGATCTCCCCGCTCATCGATGAGATCGCGAGGGAAAAGGCGGGCTCGGTGAAAGTCGCGAAAGTGAATGTCGACGAGAACCAGAATCTCTCGATGAAGTACAACGTACGGGCGATCCCGGCGCTCCTCTTTTTCAAGAACGGCCAGCTCCGCGATCAGGTCATCGGCATGACGAGCAAGAAGGATCTGCTCGGCAGGCTGGAAGCATTGGCGTGACGCGCGCTTCGCGCGAAGCTCCAAATCCCAAGGTCCAAGCTCCAAACAAACCCCAAGCTCCAAATTCTAAGTCCCAAACGGCTTTTCCACGCTTGGGATTTGGTGTTTGGATTTTGTTTGGAATTTGGAGCCTGGGATTTGGGATTTTCAAAAGAAATGCGCCCGGCGCGGCTCGAACGCGCAACCTACAGCTTCGGAGGCTGTCACTCTATCCAGTTGAGCTACGGGCGCAGTGCGTCCGGACTATAGAGGGCGAGCGCGAAAGCTCAACCGATGGGAAGTTGCATTTTCCGCGCTTCCGCCTAACAGTGTCGCCCCGCCAGCGACCCCCTGGGAGGACACATTTATGAACAGGATCATTGACGCTATTGAGAAGGAACAGTTCAAGACGGACGCGGCCAAATTTAAGATCGGCGACGGCGTTCGCGTCCACACCCGGGTCGTCGAAGGCGACAAGGAGCGGATTCAGATTTTTGCCGGGATCGTCATCGGGCGCAAAGGCCGGGGATTGAACGAGACCTTCACGGTGCGCCGCATTTCCTACGGCGAAGGGGTCGAGCGCGTGTTTCCGGTCCACTCCCCGCGGATCGCCAAGGTCGAGGTGGAAAAAGAAGGCCGGGCTCGCCGGGCGAAACTGAATTATCTCCGCAATCGCAAGGGCAAAGAAGCGACCGCGGTGCGGGAATAGTTTGATCCACAGATTTCGCGGACTCTGAAAAAATCTGCGGGAATCTGTGTAATCTGCGGATAAGATTCTCTCCGCATGTATCGCCGCTGTGGATTCCGGCATGAACGCAAACTGCGCGCGCTCGGGATTTCTACGATCGCCGGAATCGATGAAGCCGGTCGCGGCGCGCTGGCCGGTCCGGTGGTAGCGGCCGCGGTCATTCTTCCGGAGAAATTCAAGCATCGGAAGCTGAACGATTCAAAGCAGCTGCTGCCGGAGAAACGCGAAGACATTTACCACGATCTCATCGCGAACAATGCGATCGCGTGGGCGGTCGGCATTGTCGATTCAGTCGAGATCGATACGATCAACATTTTACGGGCGACCCACAAAGCGATGCGGGCGGCGCTCGCCGCGCTCGCGATGCAACCAGACCACGTCCTGATCGACGGCCTGCCGGTGTTTCCGTTCCCCCTGCCGCAAACCGCCATCATAGACGGCGATTGTTATAGCTTGAGCATCGCGGCCGCGAGCGTGATCGCGAAGGTCACGCGCGACACAATTATGCGCGACTTCTGCGCGCGTTTCCCGGAGTATTGCTTCAGCCAGCACAAGGGTTACGGCACCGAACTCCACCTCCTAAAACTGCATGAGCACGGGCCTTGTCCGATACATCGCCGATCTTTCGAGCCGGTGGCACAGCCGGTTTTCGAGTTCGCCTCCCCAGCATCTGCGACTTGGCGCGCGCGGGGAGAACCTGGCTTGCCGGTTCCTCAAGCAGAGCGGCTACAAAATCCTGTATCGTAATTTCAAGGGGCGCACCGGCGGCGAAATCGATGTCGTTTGCCGCGATCGCGACACGCTCGTATTCGTCGAGGTGAAAACGCGGACGAGCGAAGATTTCGGACGGCCGTTCGATGCGGTCGATCGCGATAAGCGAAAGCGAATTTCGCGCGGCGGTCTGGCCTGGCTGCGATTACTCGACGATCCGGACATCCTGTTTCGATTCGACGTCGTCGAAGTGATCATCGCGGAAGGAGCCGAGCCGCGATTGGAAATTCTGCAGAACGCGTTCTCGCTGCCCGAGCCGTATATTTATTGAGGGCTGGTTAGACCAAGAGCTCGTAAGAGAGAACGCTCAGGCAATAGATCGACGCGGTTTCGACGCGAAGAACGATCGGGCCAAGGGTGATCGGGCGGCACCCGTGGCTGCGCGCGAGAGAAAGTTCCGCGGGGGTGAAATCGCCTTCAGGTCCGACCAACATCAACACGCTGGTTGGTCGATCGCGGTGCTCCGCAGAATATTCCTCCAGGATTTTTTTCAAATGGACGGCGTCGGATTGAAGCGAGCCGATCAACTGCAGGTCGAAGCGGCGAGACTGCTGGAAGAACTGCGCCATCGTTTGTGGAACTTGAACGCGAGGCAGCCAGTTCTGGCCGCACTGCTTCGCTGCTTCGATTGCGATCGTCTGCCATTTCGATTGCTTGGATGCAGCGCTTTCTTCGTCGAGACGGACAACCGTGCGATCGGAAAGAATCGGCGCGATCTCTGCGGCCCCGATCTCGACGGCTTTCTGGACGATCAGGTCCATGTTTTTCCCTTTCGGGATCGCCTGGGCGAGCGTGATCTGGCAGCGGAGCGGCGGCGTTTTCGCCGCGTGAAGTTTGCGGAGCAGAATTTCTGAAGAATCAACTGACGTGATTTCGGCCGTGACCTCGTGCCCGCGACCGTCGAAAACGACAATCTTATCGCCGGCGCCGAGGCGAAGCACATTCCGGCCGTGGTGAGCTTCGGCCCCGGTGAGAACGAGCGCATCCGGATTCCATTGTTCCGGCGCGAGATAGAAGCGGTGCATCAGCGGAAGAATTCGCGGGCGCGATCGAAGAAGCTTTTGTGCAGCGGAGTGTTTTCTTCGCCGCAAAGGGAGGCGAATTCCTCCAGCTTTTGGCGTTGCTCGGTGTTCAGTCTCGTGGGCACTTCGACCAGCAATCGCGCGAAGAGGTCGCCGTGATCCCGCGCGTTCACGTTGGCGACGCCTTTCCCTCGCAGTTTGAAAACCTGACCGCTCTGGGTGCCGGCCGGCACTTTCAGGTTCGCTTTGCCCTCCAAGGTCGGCACCGGAATTTCGCCGCCGAGTGCGGCAAGGGTAAATGAAATCGGAACCTCGCAATAAAGATTGTCGTCTTCGCGCTGGAAAATCGGATGTTCCTTGATGTGGATGACGACGTAGAGATCTCCGGCCGGACCGCCGCGAATCCCCGCTTCGCCGTTGCCGGAGGAACGGAGCCGCGACCCGTCCGCAATTCCTGCCGGGATCTTTAACTTGATGCGGCTCGTGTTTTCGGCGCGGCCTTCCCCGTCGCACGCGCGACACGGTTTCTCGATGATCTGACCGACTCCGCGGCAACGAGGACACGTTTGCGAGACCTGGAAAAATCCGCGTGAACTGATCACCTGTCCGCGTCCGCCGCAGTTCGGGCAATTGATTGTGCGCGAGCCCGGCTCCGCGCCTTTGCCGGCGCATTTCGCACAAGTATCGAGTTTCCGAACTTCGATCTCCTTGTCGACGCCGAAGGCCGCTTCTTCGAGCGTGATTTGCATGTCGTAACGCAAATCGGATCCGCGCTGCCGGCCTTCGCGGTCCGTAGTCGCGCCACCGCCGAAGAACGTTTCGAAAATTCCCCCGCCACCACCGCCACCGCCGAAAACTTCTCGGAAAATATCAAAGGGATCGTGGAATCCACCGCCACGGCCGATTCCCTGGCTAAAAGCCGCGTGGCCGAACCGATCGTAAGCCGCGCGCTTGTCCCCATCCATGAGGACGTCATAAGCTTCTCCAAGCTCTTTAAATTTTTCTTCCGCGTGTGGATCGCCCGGATTTTTGTCCGGGTGATATTTGACCGCGAGCTTGCGGTAAGAGCGCTTCACTTCCTCTTCGGTCGCGGTCCGCGAGACCGAGAGGACTTCGTAGTAATCGCGCTTTTCTGTCGGCATAGGTCGTATAGGTCCTATATGACCTATTGGGACACGCCGCTGGACACCACCACGCTCGAAGGCCGCAGGAGCCGATCCTTCATCTTGTAACCGCGGCGGGTTTGGCGAATGACGGTGCCTTCAGCGAACTTGTCGCTTGGCTCGTGCGCGATCGCTTCGTGCAAGTTCGGATCGAATTTCTGGCCAGCTGCGTCGATTGGTTGCAGGCCGCTGTCGGCGAGAAAATCCATGAGCTGTTTGAGGACCATGCTCATGCCGGCAAAGATCGGCGACTTTTCGCCTTCGGCGCGCGCGGCTTCGAGGCCGAGCTCGAAGTTGTCCACGATAGCGATCAGTTTCTCCAGGAGCGAGCTGTTGGCGTACTTGATCGCTTCCTCTTTCTCGCGCGCGGCTCGCTTTTTGTAGTTCTCGAAATCGGCCTGGCTCCGGAGCGCAAGGTCACGGAAGCGATCGAGGTCGGCCTGCAAACCGTCCGAATCGTCCTCGGGCTGCGCGTTCTCGGGCGATGGCGTCGCGGGCTTTTTCTCCTCCGCATCTGGGTCAGTTACCGGAATTTTTTTCATGTCTTACGAATGGCAATCAAAGTGATGTCGTCGTTTTGCGGCTGCGCTCCTACAAACACGCGCAGCTCATCGATGATCCGCGTGATAATCGCGGGCGCTCCCTCCGGCGCGCTCGTTCGAACACATTCGATCATCCGCTCCGGCCCAAATTCGTCTCCATTCGCGTCGAGGGCTTCGGTGACGCCGTCGGTGTAGAGAAGCAGGCAATCTTCGCGTTTGAGCGCGAGGGGGAAGTCGCCCGTTATCCTATCGAACACGCTTCCGCTGTCAATTCCGACGACCATTCCGGGCGGCTTCACGGGCGCGGCCACGCGCGTCTCGTGATCGAACACAATCGGAGCGTCGTGCCCGGCGCGGGATAGCATCACGCTGCCGTTGGTGTGATCGAGAATCACGTAAGCCATGCTAATAAACATGTCTTCCTTGATGTCGGGATAAAGCTGCCGGTTCACCTTTTGCAAGACATCGGCGGGCGACGGATTGCCGGCAGCCTGGCTGCGCAAAACGCTCCGGCAAATCGCCATGATGATCGACGCCGGAACGCCTTTGCCGGAGACGTCCGCGATCGCTACGCCGAGCTTGCTCTCGTCCACTTCGAGGTAATCGAAGTAATCGCCGCTGACGTGGCGCGCCGGAATGTTGATACCGCTGATTTCAAAACCCGGGATCACGGGCGCTTCGCTCGGCAGCAGGATCCGCTGAATATCGCGCGCGATCTCGAGATCGTGATCGAGCCGCTTCTTCTCGTTCGCTTCTGAATAAATGATCGCGTTGTAGAGGGCGAAGGCCGATTGCTCGGCGATCGATTTAAAGACGACGAAATCGCTCGCAGTAAAGGACGGGCTCGATGGCCCGTTGCCGAGCGCGAGCACACCCATGTTTTGTTTGCCGTAAAGCAGGGGCGTCACCATCACCGACGCAGCGCCTAACGACGTCCCGCGCAACCCAGCCAGCTCCGGCGCATTCGCCAGATCGGTCAGCAAGACCGGCTCCCGCGTCTGCCAGACACGCCCGATAATTCCTTCCCCGGGCGGGATCGCATGCAAGCGCAGATAACTTTCCAGCGCCGTCGAATTCGCGGCCGCCTGTTGCAAGATCTGCGTCGGCACATCGATGAAGGGCGGACACCCTTTTGAAATGAAAGCCGGCGCGAGTTTCCCGCCCGCGCGCTCCATCATGTAAAGCGCACCACCCTGGGCATCGAGAACGCGGGACGCGCCTTCTACGATCAACCGATGCAGATCGGTCGCGCGGATCGTTTCAGTAAACGCTTCGCCGAGGCCGTGGAGAAAATCGAAAACCAGCGTCTCTTCGATCTGGATTTCTTCCTTCGAGCGTTCGAGCTGGCGGATTCGCTGCCGCTGTTGCCACCAGCTAAAGGCCCAGCCCGCAAGCGATGCGATCAGCAGGCCGAGGAAAACAGTTGGCCACATGCGCCGCGCGGAAAATCAGTTCGACGGCGTCTCGTGGTGGAGGTCTTGCTTCAGATATTCGAGGACGTCCTTGAACCGCGAAAGATTCTGCGGCGCCGCCTGACAAAGCGCCTCGTGCGCATGAAGCATGTCCGCATTGACCTGCTTCTTCTGCTCCGTCGCGGAGCCATTGGCCTTGTCGCCCTTGAGAAGCTCGCATTCCGGCGCGGCCGTCCCGTTGCTGTGAATATCGAAAATTTGATCGAGACCGAGACCAGTCAGCAGACTTCGGCTGCGTTCCCCGCAATGGACGACGTGGAGATGTCCGTGTCCGAGTTCCTTTAGCCGCAAGGCGACGCCTGCCATCGTTCCCATGAAAGTGGAATCCATCATAGCGCAGTGCTCCAAGTCCACCACGAATTCGCGGTAGCCGCGGTTGACCATCTCACGGGTAAATTCCTTGAGGTTGCCGCTGTTGAGGAAGCTTCCTTTGCCCTCGACTCTCACCCAAACGGCATCGCCGTTTACCCCGACCTGGATTGACGACTGCACTGCAAAGGAAAAATACAGGGTCGCAGGGGGTAATGTCAACCGGCGCGAGGGAGCGTCGAGTCGAGATGTCATCCCGAGGCTGGCGGAGCACGCCGAGGGACCTCCCAGTTGATGATTCTCCTATCGCGAAATGGGACGCATCCAATGACGCCGTTGTTATCGATCTTCGCGGAAGCGCTCTGAGCGCCCGGGAGATCCCTCGCCGTCTGCGCGGCTCGGGATGACATGCTTTATTCCCAAAGATAGGAGCGGTTCTCGGCGACGATCTTGCCGTTTTCAATCAAGAGACAACGCCAGGCGGTGACCCGGCCATCATGGAAGTAATCGTCCCCGATGAGGGTGAATTCGGTCTTGTTATTGCCCTTCGCGTTCGGGTAGGAAATCTCGCGCGCCTGGACGAACGATCGCAGTTTCTCCTGCCGATACTCGAGGCGAACCGTCACGTTCGCCGGCCGTTTCACGCGCCAAAAAAAATCGAGGTAGTTTCCGTAGCGCAGATACTTGTCGGCGTTGCTGATGGCACCGTACAATCGATAGGTGCGCTCAAACCCCAGCGATGCTTCCGCGATTCCAGCAGTCGGATTATTTGGATTGTTCGACGCCATGCTCTGGGAAAGAGACTTCCGCGCTTTAGGCGGATTCGGATCCAGGTAAAACAGCTTCGTTTTCCGGAATTGGAAATCGTCATTCAAAGCGACCGGAAGCTGGTCGACCTTGGTCAAAATTTTCACCTGCGGCGCGGCCAGAAGGTGGCCGGCCAGGCTCAAAACCAGAATGAAAATTGAGAAAACTTTCACGGGCTAAGCAAACGAGAACAGCCGGGAGATGTCAAAGGCGACGTAGCCGCGTAGATTTCCGCGTGATCGAAGTGCGTTATGAACGGGGCGTTTACCTGCCGAACGAAGACATCTGGCTCGATCCCTGGGACGCGAAGCCGTTCGCGTTTGTCTCCCACGCTCACAGCGATCACATCGCGCCGCACGATGAGATCATTGTCTCAGAACGGACCGCGCGTTTGATGCAGGCACGGATGCCGGGCGAACGTCGCGAACATGTTCTCGATTTTGGCGAGAAACAGACGATTCGCGGGCTCGACATCACGCTGATCCCGGCCGGCCACATCTTCGGCTCCGCCCAGTTCTTCCTGGAAACGGAAAACGGGTCGCTCCTTTACACCGGTGATTTCAAACTGCGGCCGGGACGTTCGGCGGAGCCGACGGAATGGCGTGAGGCGCAGACGCTGATCATGGAGACGACGTTCGGTCTCCCGCGTTACCGTTTCCCGCCCACCGAACAAATCGTCGCGCAGATCGTGGCCTTTTGTCGGGATGCGCTCGAGACCGGCGCGGTGCCGGTGCTTCTCGGCTACTCGTTAGGCAAAGCCCAGGAAATTCTTTGCGCGCTTTCGGATGCCGGCCTCAAACCGATGCTGCACGGCTCCGTCCACCAAATGACGCGGATTTACGAGCAGTTCGGCCAATCATTCTGCGAATACGAGCGTTACAATGCGAACGAGGTCGCCGGCAAAGTGCTGATTTGTCCGCCGAGCACGAATCGGTCGCGGATGCTGGAAAAGATCAAGGAGAAACGGGTGGCGATGATTAGCGGTTGGGCGGTCGATCCGAACGCGATCTATCGCTATCAGGTCGACGCGGCGTTTCCCTTGTCGGACCACGCGGATTACACGGATCTGCTTCGTTACGTCGAACTGGTGAAACCCGAGCGGGTTCTAACGTTGCACGGGTTTGCCGCGGAATTCGCGCGCGATTTGCGGGATCGCGGCATCGAAGCGTGGGCTCTGAGTGAAGAGAACCAGATGGAATTGACGCTCGGAAAAACACGCGGAATCGTTGCGAAGCTCCAACCGGACGCGGCTCAGGGCACCGCGGCTGCAGGGTCTGAGTTCCACGCGTTTGCAACGGTCGGCGAGGCGATCGCGGCGACACCGGCGAAGTTGGAGAAGGTGCGGTTACTCGCGGAATATTTGCGAACGCTGAACGCGGAGCAGCTCTCGATCGCGACGACTTATTTCACCGGGAAACCGTTTCCGCAAAACGATCTGCGGACCGTCCAGGCGGGATGGGCCGTGATTCATCGCGCCTTGATGGCGGCAGCGAAATTAGCGGAGCCGGAGTTTCGGCGGATCTCAATGTCCCACGGCGACGCGGGCAAGACGGCGCTGGACGCGCTCGAGGGCAGAACCGTGCCCGAACCTTTTTCGCTCGCTGAGTCGCGCGAGCTCTTCGAATCGATTCACAAAACCCGCGGACCTCTCGGGAAAACGGAGCTTTTGCAGAAACGGTTCGCCCGCTTATCGGCGCGGGAAGGCCAATACGTCGTCAAAATTCTGACGGGCGATCTGCGCATCGGGCTGCGCGAAGGCCTCGTGGAAGAAGGGATTGCCGCCGCGTTCTCCGCGGCGCTCGATGAAGTGAAGGAAGCGAACATGCTGCTCGGCGACCTTGGCGCGACCGCGCTCCTCGCATCGAAAGGCGAATTGCAGCGGGCCGAGCTTTCGTTGTTTCGCCCGATCAAAAGCATGCTGGCCAGTCCGGAGCCGACAGCCGAAGCGATTTGGCAACGGTTCAGCGGAGCATCGATCGTGTATGTCGAAGACAAGTTCGACGGCATTCGCGCGCAGCTTCATCGCGGCTCGGGCCGTGTAGAAATATTTTCGCGCGACCTGCGGCGGATGACGGACCAGTTTCCGGAACTAGCGGAGCAGGCGCGGCAATTTGAGGCCGAAGTCATTCTCGACGGCGAAATCATGGCGTTCGAGCACGGGAAAAAACTGACGTTCTTCGATCTGCAAAAAAGATTGGGACGCAAACATGACGGCGCGGATTTGTTCGCCAGCGCGTCAGCCGACGTCCCGGTCGTGTTCGTTGCGTTCGATTTGCTCTGGATGAACGGCGAATCGTTCTTGCGCCGTCCGTTGCGCGAGCGTCGTGAAGCCTTGCGGAGCCTGAAGCTGCCACCTGATTTTCAGATCGCGGAAGTTTACCCGGCGCATTCGGCGGATGAGATTGAGAACGCGTTTCAACAGGCGCGCCGCCGGTTCAACGAAGGGTTAATGGTCAAGGACCCCGAAAGCATTTACTCGCCCGGCCGCCGCGGAATGTTCTGGTTCAAACTAAAAAAGGAACTGGCGACGCTCGACGTCGTGGTGGTCGCCGCGGAACTTGGCCACGGCAAACGCAATCACGTTCTGAGCGATTACACTTTCGCGGTGCGTGACGAAGCCAGCGGCGAATTGCTGACGATAGGCAAAGCGTACAGCGGATTGACCGACGTTGAGATCGCCGAACTGACCGAGCATTTCAAAAAACAAACGATCTCAAATCATGGCCGCTATCGAGAAGTGAAGCCGGACACCGTGCTCGAGATCGCGTTCGATTCGATTCAACCGAGCACGCGGCATGAGAGCGGCCTCGCGTTGCGATTCCCGCGCATCAAAGCGATTCGACGGGACAAAACCGTCGATGCGATCGACACGCTTGCCTACGCGCGCTCGCTCATGAACGAGCGCGCGGCAAAGTAATTACCTCTCCGGCGTTGACGGCGTGGGTGTCGGCGTTCCGCTCTCCGTCGTGGGTGGAGCGGAACGCGGCGGTCGGCGAGTTTTCGCTCGCTCGTCAGTCACGCCCGGGGACGACGGCGCGATGGTAGGCGTCGCTGCAGGCATTGTCGTCGCTGGAGATGTTGCCGGCGGAGGAGTCATGCGGGGCGGAATCGTTCGTTTTGGAATATCGCGCGGGGGCGGTGGGCGAACTGGTTCGTTAGCTTCCGGTGCGACGGTCGGAGTCGGAAACGTCGTGCGCGGCGGGATCGAAGGCCGCTTCATGGGCGGCACTGGCTTCACTGAAGACTCAGTCGCCGCGGGAGGAGTTGTCGTCGGAGCGACGGGCGGCCGCTTCACGGGTGGAATACTGGGCACGGGCTTAATCGAAGGCTCTGTCATCGCGGTGGGGGTTGGCGCCGGCTTAGTCGATACCGGCGGCAGCGTTCTTCGCGGAATCACGGTCGGCGCCGTCATCGCCGCGGAGGCTGTGGGCGATGCCGTCGGACTAATTCGCGCTGGAATCGAAGGCGAAGGGCGCGTTCTCGGCGTGGATGAAACCGTTGGCGGTGGAGTTGATGACGCTGCAGGCGCGATCGCTGGGGCCGGCGTCGGTGATGGACTCAAGCGCGGCCGCATGCTCGGCGATGGACGGGTTCTCGGTGACGCCGAAGCGACCGGACTCGTTGTTGCGGAAGTCGCAACCGTGGCAGCAGGAGTTGGGGTTGCACTGCTAACGGGCGGAGCGCTCGGGGAAACCGCTCCTGGCGTGGTCGTGGCAGCCACGGCCGGCGTGGAAGAGGCTGCCGCTTCCGTGGGCGGCACAAATTTCTTCGGCGGCGCGTTGGGCGGCGGGGTTGCTTCCGCCCTGATCTTGGTGCGGGCGCGCTCCGCGGCCGAACGATCGGAAACTGATGTCCAGCCATTGTCGACGTTCACTTCCGTCACGCGTTCTTTCACACGGCGTGGCCGAAAAACATTCCGGACTTCGCTCAGAACCGGGACGGAAACCTCCAGCTCGGCGCCGCTAATTCTCGCCTGAACCTCGGTATTGCGATCACGCCGCAATCGATAGCGCTCGATTGGCCGCTGGCCGCGCGAACGCAATTCATCGTAGCTCGGTCCTTCGTTCACGATCGTTGTGTTCGAATACGTGATCCGCGTCACGTTTGTCGTTTCGACAACGATGCTGGCATTGCGGTCCGCGGGAACAACCGCGCGCCGCACATGTTCGTCACCGAAATCATTGGCGGGCACGAACGAATATTGGTCCGGCCCAATATCGTAATAACTGTCCGCCCAATTGTGAATTCCGCTGCGTCGATCGAACCGCGCTTCGGGCGGCAACGGCGCCCAGCCGACGTAATCCTTGTTTGTGCGCCAAGAGACCCAGGCCGGAGCCCATTCCTCTCCCGGCACCCAAACCCAGCCGACTCGGCGCAACCGGACCCAACGGCCATAGTGATAAGTCGCCCAACCAAATTTTTCGTCCGACACCCAGGTCCAACCGGCGTCGCTATAAACCCAGCGGCCTTCAGTGTAGGGCCGCCAGTCCCGCGAAGATTCCGCTTCGCGCGGCTGCCAGACGTACCCGTAATCGCTCGTCTCCCGCCATTCGCCGTACGGATCGAGTTTTTCGTAAAACATTCCATACGCAGCGGTCGATCGCGTTTCCGCACGAGAATCGCCATCGGACGTCTCGGTGACCACCTGCTCGGTTTGCGCCGGCACAGGTTCTTCCGTCGGCGGAGTCGCTGTCGCCGCAGCTTCGCGATCAGCCAACGCCTTTTCGCGCGCATCCAGCTCGGCCTGCTGTTTCGCGATTTGTTCTTTGTCAGCGGCCGCCTTTTCCGCCGCAAGCCTGTCCTGCACCTGGCGTTCGACCTCGGCTTTTCTTTCCTCTTCAGTTTGCTGTTTCTGGCAGGAAACAAATACTGCCAAAGCGGCGAGCAACGGGAAAACGGAGAGCTTCTTCATGGTGTGGTTAGACCTGGTTGCGTTTGGGTTATTCGAATTCATCAATCTTTCGGTGACGCCGACGCGCTTGGCGCAGGTGAGACCGGAATAATCGTTACCTTTTCGATCTTCTCTCGGCGCGCTTTCTGGACATTGGCGTAAAGCGCAACCAAGGCCACGCCGATGACGATGATCAACATCAGCACCAGGCCCGAACGCGGCGCGCGCGACGAATCGTTAGGCGTTGGCACCGCGCACCGTCCCTCGCTCGGGAAAGCAACGCAAGCGCATCATTCGATCTTCATCGCGGCGATCGCGTCCATGACGCGCTGGCTCAAGCGCTGGTAAATTTCTTTGCCGCCCGAGCCAACATCCGCCTGCGTGAAAAAAATCGGCTCGCCGACGACAACCGTTACCCGGCCGGGCCGCGGGAATTTCTCATGGAGCGGCCATGCTTCGTAGGTGCCAAAAATTCGGATCGGCACGACGGGCGCGAGAGTCTTCGCAATGACGAGACCGAGACCGGGCTGCGCGGCCTGGAGTTTGCCGTCCGGACTTCGTTGGCCTTCTGGAAAAACCAGCGTCCCCTGCCCGGCCCTCAGAATTCGGATCAAAGCTTTCAGCGCGGTCCTGTCCTTGCCGGTTTCCGAATCGACGGGGACCACATTTAATTTCGGCAGGATCCAGCCCAAGAACCACCCTTTGAGAAGCGAGCGCCGGGCGAGATAATAAATGGCGCGGTTCGACGTGCTGCCGGCGAGCGGCGGATCGAGAAAGCTTTGGTGATTCGCGGCGAGGATGACGGGTCCGTGGTTGATCATCCGCTCGCGATGGACCACGCGAAGCCGCAAAAAAATTCGCGCCAGGAGTTTGGTCAGGTGATAGCCGACCCAGTAGTACGGATTCAAAACGCGCTAACCGATTTCCATCCCCTTCATCTTCAACCGGCCCACGATCTCGCCCACGACGCCTTCGATTGTGAGGTTTGAGCTGTCGATGACGTGCGCGTCCTCGGCGATAATGAGCGGCGAAGCCCGGCGCGATGAATCGGCTCGATCACGGGCGGCGATTTGGTCGCGCAAACCCTGGGCTTGCCGGCGGCGCAACCGCACGTCGGGCGAAGCATCGATGTAAAACTTGTAGGGCGTGTCGGGAAAAACGACCGAACCGATATCGCGGCCTTCCATGACGATGTCGTGACCAACTGCGTAGCCGCGCATTTGTTCGACGAGAATTTCACGCAGGCGCGGGACGCTGCTCACCAGGGAGACTTCTTCATTCACGCGATCGTCACAGAGGTGCGGGGTGGGGTCGACTCCGTCAATCAGGATGCGCGAGACGTGGTCATCGAGGGTGCAAACAATTCTCGTGTTTTCCAAAAGGTGAATAATCGCCGGGGCGTCGCCGGGGGAAACATCGTGGTTGAGGACATGCCAGGTGACGGCACGATACATCGCGCCCGAGTTCACGTAATCGAACCCAATCTGTTTCGCGAGCGCGCGCGCGACACTGCTTTTTCCGGAGGCGGCCGGACCGTCGATCGCGACAACCCGATGAGCGCTACCGCGCGCGCTCATTCCTCATCCACTTTCGCAGGCGTCAGCGAACTGATGACGGGCGTGGTGACGCGGACCCGCTTCGCACTGACAAATTCCTCGAGGGTTTTCTCGAAGCCGGGATACGATTCGCGGACGCACTCGACGTCCTGCACGATCGTCTCGCCGTCGGCGAACATGCCGGCGATCGCAAAGGCCATCGCGATCCGGTGATCGCCGAAGCTGGCGACCCGCGCGCCGCGCAGCTCCGCGCGACCATGAATTTCGAGGCCGTCCTTTTGCTCGACGACCTCGGCGCCCATAGCTCGCAAATTATGGGCGATCGCCGCGATCCGATCCGTTTCCTTTACCCGAAGCTCCTCCGCGTGCCGAATGATCGTTGTGCCGCTGGCCAGGGCGCCCGCCACCGCGAGAATCGGAAGCTCGTCGATCAGTTGCGGGATCTCTTTTCCTTGAATGACCGTGCCTTTCAGCGGCGCGCCGGTGACTTCCACGGTGCCGCTCGGTTCGTTTTGGTCGACGTCATCGACGGCTTCCCGCACCTGTGCGCCCATCCGCACGAGAACCCCGAGAACGGCTGTGCGCGTGTCGTTCAAGCCCACTTCGCGCACCAGCAAATGACCACCCGGCTGAGCCGCGGCCGCGACAAGCCAGAACGCGGCCGACGAAATATCGCCGGGGATCGTGAAATCGCGCGATTCGGGAACCTGGTCGCCGAAAATGCTGATCGCGTCGTCCTGTTCGCGCGCCGTGCGGACCAGAAAATAATTGAGCATCAACTCGGTGTGGTTCCGGCTGACGAACGGTTCTTTCACGGTGGTCTTGCCTTTGGCAAAAAGGCCGGCAAGAAGCAGCGCGCTTTTCACCTGGGCGCTGGGGATGGGCAGGACGTGATTCGCACCGCGCAATTTCACGCCATGAATTTTTATCGGCGCGGTCTCGTTCGGCCCTTCCGCCACGATGTTCGCACCCATCTTGCGCAGCGGAGCGATTACGCGATCCATCGGACGCCCGGAAAGGGTGGCGCCGCCGACGAGCACACTGTCGAAACTTTGGCCGGCCAGAAGTCCCGCCAGGAGCCGCATCGTTGTGGCCGAGTTTCCGCAATCGATTTCGGCTGCAGGCGCGGTGAGGAGCCGCTTTTTTCCGTGAACGACCAGCATGTCCGGCTCCGGATGCTCGATCTTGATTCCGAGAGCGCGCATCGCCTGGACAGTGCGCAGGCAGTCGTCGCTCGGCAGGAAGCCGCGCAGCACGCAAGGACCGTTGGTTAAACTGCCGATGAGGACCGCGCGATGCGAGATGCTCTTGTCGCCAGGGACGGCGATCTCAGCTTCGAATCGGGGAGCGCGTTTAATGCGAAATTCCATGTAACTCTAAATATTCGGTTCGAGCCGCGCTGTCGCGCGCGCGGGACTGACGGCGACGGGGCGACGCTCAGCATCGGGACAATCGGCGCGGTTGTCCAGCGCCGCTAATCAACTCCTGCGATTCCCGACGAACGTCAGGGAACGAGGAAGATTTTTTGCGTGTACGGGTCCTTCACCTCGGTGCCCGGCGGGAAACCGCGGACATCGACGTAACCGGAATTCGGCGCGTAAGGGCTCGTGACAAAACCGGGCTTACTCGGAACCGGAATTCCGTAAGGCAGATCACCCTTGGTCGGTTTGTTCACCGTCGCCGCGGTGGGCTGGGGTGCCGGCTCAGGCGGCGGATTATTGCTCGTTGGCGGAGGAGGCCCGGCATTCGTGTCGTAGGGCTGCTGCGGTGGCGGATAAGGTGAAGGCGTCGCCGCCGGATAACGGGAAGGATGGCGGGTCGGGCGCACCGGCGGTTCGTCCTCGCAAGCGGTCAGCAAAGCAAAGGCACCGAGGAGCGAAAACGCGAGCGAGAGTTTCATAAGTGGTTTCGACGACATCGTATGCGTTGTAATTCATTGTCGGCCCGCTGACAATCGCTAAATGCACGCCGCCGTTTGGAGACGACCAGAAAAATACAGTTCGGCGACCGGTTGATTTTCGAATCAAAAGTAAAAGAATGGCGAAAAATTCCGGGGAGCGAATTCTGGTGGCGGATGACGACGCGACGAGCCGCAAGCTGCTCTCGCGGATCCTGACCCGCGCCGGTTTCGTGTGCACGGAAGCGCCGGACGGGATCGCGGCGCTCAAACAACTCCACGATGATCCGCCAGCGTTACTGCTTTTGGATTACGACATGCCGGGGATGAACGGCGCGGAAGTGTTGAAGCAATTACGGCACGATGAAAACGCGATCATCGCTCAAATTCCGGCCATCATGTTGACAGGCCACGGCGGCGAGGAAAGCGAAGTCCTTTGCCTCGAAGCGGGCGCGGACGATTTCGTCACCAAACCGATTAATGATGCTGTCCTCCGGGCGCGGATCGACACCCATTTGCGGCTGCGTTAGATGCGGAGCCAGTTGCAAAAGCAAAACGACGAACTGGAAGCATGGCGCCAGAATCTCGAACGCGATCTCGAGGCGGCACGGCTCACTCAGCAATCGCTCATTCCGCAAAAACCGCCGGTGTTGCCCGGATGGGAAATCGCGGCCTGCTATCAACCGGTCATCCAAGTGGGCGGCGATATCTATGGCTGGCTCCGAATGGCGGACAGCCGCATTTTATTTTGGATCGTCGATGCGACCGGCCACGGCGCTTCGGCTGCGTTGCTCACAACGTTGGCGAAATTGCTCTTTCACCACGGCACCGCGGAGAAGAACGAGCCCGTCGAGATCATGGAAGCCGTGAACAACGATTTCCGAAGCATCTTCGGCGCGCGCTCATTCATGACGGCCATGTGCGTGGCGCTCGACGCGGCGACCGGCCGCGCGAGCGTAGTGGGCGCGGGCCACCCGCCGCTCCTCGTGGCACGCGCAGGCGGGCGCACAGAATCGATCGGATCGTCGGCTCCTCCGCTTGGTCTTCTCGAACGCTCTGAGTTCGTCGAGACTGTCGTCAATCTCGAGCCGGGCGACGCGTTCCTTCTCTACACGGACGGCATCTACGGCTCAGGGCACGGAGAGAATCCGCAACTATCCGCGAAACGACTGGCGGAAACCTTGCAGCCAATCGCCGAAAGCGCGCAAGCCTTGCTCGATCGCGTGGCCAATTGCAGTGGAACCAGGAACGATGGGGAAGAGCCGCCGGATGACGTGGCCGCAATTGCGGTCCGCCGTTCGCGATGAACGCGAGAGATTTTTCGAAAAATTTGTTATTGCCCTCTGCGGAGTGAAGGATTAGTCAACCTCTATGCCGAAAACCAAAGCCAAAAAGCCAGCTTCAAAACGTAAACCGAACGCCGCCTTCATGAGACCGGTGCAGCCCGACGATAAACTCGCCGCAGTCGTCGGTTCGAAACCGCTCCCACGTTCCGAGCTCACCAAGAAGCTCTGGGACTACATCAAGAAGAACGGATGCCAGGATAAGAAAAAGCGGACGATGATCAATGCAGACGATGCGCTCAAGCCCGTGTTCAACGGCAAGAGCCAGGTCAGCATGTTCGAGATGACCAAACTGGTCTCCGGACACCTCAAATAATAAATCTTTCGGTTAAGTTTTTTAGCCCGGCGTGTACGCGCCGGGCTAGCTTTGTACCGAAACGACGACAGCTTGCGGAGAAACGGAAGCTGCTGGAAGTTGGCCGCGTGAGATACGTGAAATCCTGCGTTTTCGCCGCGGCGCTTCTGGCGGTGTCCTGTTCGCAAAAAACAACGGCGGAAACCGACGCCGAAACCAAATCGAACGCGATCGCCGCCGCGAAGTCGGGCTGGCTGACAAACCTCGATCAGGCGCAGAAAGAGGCGCAAGCCAAGAACCGGCTGCTCCTGATGGATTTCACCGGCTCAGACTGGTGCGGCTGGTGTATCCTGCTCGACAAGGAAGTGTTTTCCAAACCGGAGTTCAAAGAGTACGCCAGCAAGAACCTCGTGTTACTGGAATTGGATTTTCCGCGGAGGAAACAGATGCCGGCGGAAGTAACGGCGCAGAATGAGAAGCTGCTCATGAAATACGGGATCCAGGGTTTTCCGACCGTGGTCGTTTTCAACAGCAGCGGAAAGCCGCTTGGCGCCCTCGGTTACCAGGCCGGCGGGCCGGAGGCTTTCATTGCGCAACTCGAAAAGTTGCGCAAAGGCTAATCAGTTCGCGCTTTTGACTTCGAAAGCGCTTTGAAGCGCGTCCGCCAACTCTGAGCGCGTGAACGGCTTGGGCAACGCCCCGCGGAATCCGTAAGCGAGGAATTCCGAGAGGGCCGCTTCATCGGAATAGCCGCTGCAAATAATGGCGTTCACCTTTGGGTCCATTGAGCGCAGGCGTTCGATTGTGGCCACGCCGCCCATCCCGCCGCGGACCGTCGCGTCGAGGATCACAGCCTGAAAATGTTCGCCCTTTCGCAGAGCGCGCTCATAAATGCGGACCGCTTCCAGGCCGTCGGGCACGGCCGTGACTTCGTAGCCGAGCGTGCCGAGCAGTTGCGAGGTAAGCTCACGAATCGCTTCCTCATCGTCCATCACGAGGATGCGCTGATGATTGTAATGAAACGGACGACCTGCACCTCGTTTTTCACCAGCGGTAGCAGCCGCGTTCTCGCTCGCGCGTAGGTAAAATGCGAAGGTCGATCCATCCGCGGATGTGCTTT